>DASSUO010000075.1:0-4354 GCA_035706925.1 Moraxellaceae bacterium | reverse complement strand
CTGCACAATGAGCGAAAAAAGGGCGAGAGCAACCACAGGAGAGTTTTCGCCGAGTAAATCACTCTTTCCTTCTTATCAATGGTGCGGATGAACTTTTCGCCAGAATCCCTGAACATCAGGGTACGGGTATAGTTTCAGCATTGCTTGAAGCCATTACTTCAGAGAAAGGATCTCAGCATCTAGCCACTTATTGTGAGCATCCATTGCCATCAGGAGATTCGACTCAGTGTAATAATCGCCAGGCTCGATATTGTTATCTACGCCTTGGACCACATACGGCTTGTCACCCATCCCCCACTCCGCCCAAAACTCACCCATCTTTAGGAGATCGTAAACAGGATCGCTGCCAAGCTCTTCCAATAGAGCTTCCAGGAACACTGCCCGCCACTTTCGCTTAGCTATGTCAAGGCTTTGGCCAAACCGCTGAGAAAGGACTCCTAGCGCGACAATAATCTTATCAGCATCAGCCGACTCCGCACCGATTAGCTCGCCGCATATGGGGACCAAATCTTCCGGCAAGCTTCCAATCTCCTCCATCGCATAATCACTTACGTCATTCGGTGTAACGAAAATAGTTGAGCCATAGCGATTACTGGACATGCCAAACTGGAGCACACTCCAATCAATCAGACCATGGGCCTTTAGCCTTTCAATAGGTGTCATTTTCATGGGCGCCTCGTACTGCCTGTTATTATCCCGTCCGTTACGAACTGGCGATGCGTTACACCGCCAAACTTTGGATCAACGATCCAATCGAACCGTCCACTCACGCCCCGCAGACTACCCTCAAGCTGATACAGCGTTGCGCCATTAGGCAGCTCGAACTTTTGCGCATACCCGGCATAGTTATCAACAAGATCCGTGAAACCGTGTTCACTTACGACGAAAGGATTTTCCTGCGTAACATTCGGGAACCTTCCTGGTGCTATCGGCGAAATCTGCGGAATTGGATTTCCGCTCGCATCCAAGACCAGTCGCGGCTGAATGAAGTCAACCTTGTTTCCACTCCCAAATCCCTTCTCGCCATAACCAACACGCGGCTGGATCAGGACATCATTAACAATGGACGTTTCAAGTCTATCGGAACCGACCAACCCATCGACATTACCCGAAACCTGCAGCACCCAAGGCTCATCAAGCCTAGCCTGAATCTGAGCAAAATAGTCATCCCAACCCACCACGCCAGAGCCAACAGGATAGTCATCGATTAACGACGTAAAATCCGGGCCTCCCAGATCCGGCACAGAGCCCGGCAGCGCTTCAGCGGCAGCATGCGTACCGACGTTGCCGGCAAGCTCACCAACAATGAGTTCTTCCGACTTGGCAGCTGCCCGCTTCTCGACCCAGCCCTGCACAACGCCCTTCGTTGCAACATATACGGCCTTGGTCGCGTTGAGGACCCCTTCAGCGGCCTTCGCCTCCACGCCACCGAGCGCCAGCTCCTCGACTATATACAGCGACTCCGCGGAACCGCTAAGCGTTCCCATGCCCAGCGAAACCTGCTCGTGGAACCGCTCGAGTCGAGCATCCAGCTGCGCATTCTGGCTCTGCACATAGTTCCGGGTCTGGAAGTCACTGATTCCCGGTGTTGCACCGCCACGACCATAGAGAAGCTCGTTGTTCTTCTGTGCCGCCGTGGCCGAGAACATCGTGATGGCTCCATACAGGGGATCCACCTCGAGTACCGCGCCCTTCATGCCCAGGATCGCATCCATGGCCACTTGCGTGTCACTGATGTACAGGGCCGCCTGACCGCTGACGGCACCTTCCGTCAAGGGGTTTCGAGAAGCCTTGCCCATGCTTTGCAGGAAGGCATTTCGCTCCTGCAGCCCCTGGGAATCGACCTGCGCCAGCGCCTCCTGCGTCAGCAGATTTTCCCAATACTCCACGGTGCGCTGGCTATCCGAGCGGCCAAAATCATGCGCATGCTTGAGGGCCAATGCCTTGGCCGCTCGCCGGATGGCGGCCATTTCCTCAAGATGCAGCTGGCGGTTGTAGGTTTCGGTTGTGTAGGCGATGCCGGCTCCCTGCAGTGCTGATACCGGCGAGCCCCCCACGCTCCCGCCCAGCAGACCGATCCCGATGCTGCTTCCCTTCTGCAGCCAAGCGGGCGCCTCCGCAAGGTATCCGCTACTGCCTTCGGTCAGGCCATTTGCCAGAAATCCCCCGAGCACATTGCCGGTGGAGAACCCTTGCAGGGCGCCGCTGATGGCATGCAGGGAGATGGCTCCCAGGCCGCCGTCATCCCAGAAGTTGAAGTCGGATTGCGCTTCGTCAAAGTCCTGCTGCGCCAGCACGATGTCGAGGACAGCATTCATGCCCTGCGCCTTCGCCTGCGTCAGCCGTTGCTCCGCATCCTCCATCCGCTGCTTCGCCTCGGCGGTCTTCGATTCCTTGAAGTTACCGACCTGCAAGCTCACATCCGGCGACGCCACCATGAAGGCATTGCCGATCGCCGACTCGAAGCCAACCATCCCCCCCGCCGCGGCGCCCGTCAGCAGTCCCAGGCCGAGGCTATAGACGCCACCGGTGTTCCAGCGCTCGGCGCTGGTGGCAAGTTCCTCCGGTGTCCTGCCGCCGACGACGGACCTGGCATAGGCGTCGTTCCAGGAGTCGCCGTTGGCCTTCATCCACGCCTGCTCGTCCGGCGACAACGCCTGCCCATTGGCCAGCTTCTCCGAGATATCCAGGTACTTCTGCGCCGCCAGTGCCTTGAACGCATCCTGGCGCTGGTCGCGGGTAATGGTAGTGCCCAGGTCCACAATCGACTGCACCAGCTCCGCGGTCTCCCGCGCCTCGGTCTCGTCGAAGGTCTGCCCCAGCACCTGGTGCGCCTGGCCGGCATCGCGCAGCAGGCCGGCCATGCTGTCGCGGCCGGTGAGGGCATCGTCGCGCACCGTCAGCGTGCCGGCCGAGACCGCGGCGCGGGTGACGTTGCTGTCGCTGTCGCCGTCGGCCAGGCCGAAGTTCAGCGAGCTGCCGACCGTGACCTGCTCCATCGACCACTCGGCATGGTTGCCGATGTCGCGGTACGCCAGGGACCCGGTGTCCAGCATGTTGCGATCGGCGCTGGCGGTGCTGGCAATGACGGCGCCGGTCAGGTCGGTGGCGCCGCCCACGCGGATATCGAAGCCGCCCTTGCCGGCAAACAGGCCGGTCTGCTCGATCACCGACAGGTAGTCGGAGCTGATCTGGCCGGCGCTGGCGTTCCAGCTGGCATTCGCGCCCACGAGGGCGGTGACACTGCCGCCCAGGCTCATGTCCTCGGAGCCGAAGGTGATGTGGTCCTGTTCCGACGCCAGCACCAGGTCGCGGCCGACGTCGCCGGCAATGCTGTCGGCCTTGACCACGGCGCCGCGCAGCACGGTGTCGCGGCCGCTGCTGAAGGTGAACGAGGCGGCGTCGACGGTGGTTTCCTGGTGCTCCAGCATCAGTTCGTCGCCGCTGCTGGCGGCGCCGCTGGCATAGCCGGTAGCGCCGATGGCGCCCACGGTGCCGTTCGGGTTGACGCTGGCGCCGATGCCCGCGCCGGCGCTCAGGGACTCGTGGTCGCGGTCGGTCGTGTACAGGCTGGCGGCGCTCAGCAGTTGGATGTCGTTGGCGGCGGTCATGGTCACGGCATTGCCGGCGCTGATCACGCTGCCGCGGCTCAGGATGTCGCCGGCCACGGGGTCGGCGCCCTCGCCTTCCCCGCCGCGCGCGATCAGGGTCAGCTTGCCGCCGGCCAGCAGGGCGCTACCGATGGCGCTGTCGCTGCGCGTGGTGGTGGTGCTTTCGTCGATGCTGAAGCCGCTGGTCAGGCTGACGCGGAAGGCGCTGCTGTCCTTGCCGTTGCTGGCGGCCAGGGCGGCGGCGGCCTTGTAGAGCTGGTAGGCCTTGTAGGCGGCCTGCAGTTGCTTGACGCGCTCCAGGCGCTCGTTCTCGACGTCGTCGGCGCGCTCCAGCGACTGCTGGATGGCCGAGGCGCTCTCGATCACGGCGCCGCCCGCGGACAGGGTGATGCCCATCTCGGTCATGCGCCGGGTGTCGACCACCTCGCTCTGCTCGCGGCCGGCGAGCAGCTCGATGCGGGCGGCGTCGATGCTGATGTCCTGGCCGGCGCTGAGGGCGCTGCCCTCGACCACCGCGGCATCGCCGGCGCGGAGGGTTACGTTGCCGGACACGCTGCCGACGGTGCTGCCGCTGTAGAGCTCGGCGGTCTGCTCCTGGGTCGCGGTCTTGATGCGCTCGCCAGCGGTGAAGCCCCAGCCGGTGCCGGCCTTCATCAGGCCGTCCTTCTGCACCTGGTTCTCGGTGACGCTGTGCACGCTGCTGGTGGCGCCGGCGATGGTCACGCTGCCGCCGGCGGCCAGCG
>DASSUO010000074.1:0-4082 GCA_035706925.1 Moraxellaceae bacterium | reverse complement strand
GTCACCACGAAAAGGGTGAACGCCGCGATGATGAGCATCCAGGAGAGGAAGAAGAAATCCTGCGGCAGGAAGGTCCAGCCGAAGATATAGAACTGGCGGTCCGGCAGATCGAAGAGCAGCGCCTGCCGGTGATCCCAGTTCAGCCAGGGCAACAGGACAAACGCCGCCACCACCAGGCTCATGGTGGCGATGCGGATATTCTGGAAGAAACCGGCGATCTTTCGGGGGTGGATTTTCTTGCGCTTGGCGTACATGTCCGGAGCGTCCGGTTCGAACACCTGCACAGGACTGGGGGACTGGTCACGAGTAGGGATTTTCTGACTCATGGTTGCACCTTCGGGCAATGTGGAAATCTGTGCTTGAAGCGGATTATATCAGATTTGGATACCCCGGGGGGTTTAAGTTGGGCTTATATGGGATTTCTTGGGGATTGATATATCAAAACAACGTGGCGGAAAAAGGAGGGGGGAGGGGCCGGTTCCGGCAGCAGGGCCGGAACCGGTTGTCACACTTACTTGTTCCCGTGAGACAGGGACCAGACGTATGCAGCCAGCAGATGGACCTTGTCCTTGCCGAGGCGTTCGCCCCAGGCAGGCATGGCGCCATTGCGACCGTTGGTGATGGTCTCGATTACGGTTTCCTTGCTGCCGCCGTACAACCAGATGGTGTCGGTCAGGTTCGGCGCGCCCACGGCGATATTGCCGCGACCTTCCGGACCGTGACAGGCGGCGCACTGGACGAAGCGCGCCTGACCGGCATCAGCCAGTTTCTGGTCGGCGTCGGACAGCTTGCGGCCGGACAGGGTGAGGACATAGTTGGCCACTTCCTGTACGCCTTGGGCGCCAAGCACGGAGCCCCAAGCCGGCATCTTGGTGCCGCCTTCAACCGCCGGACGACCATTGGTAATGGTTTGCTCGATCTGGTCGGGCTCACCGCCATACAGCCAGTCATCGTCGGTCAGGTTGGGGAAGCCCTTGGCGCCGCGGGCGTTGGCGCCGTGGCAGACAGAGCAGTTGTTGGCGAACAGGCGCCCGGCAATCTTCATCGCGGCCGGATCCTGGGCCAGATCGGGGATCGGCTTGGCGGCGTAGGCGGCGAAGATGGGGCCGTATTTGGCGTCATACGCCTTCTGGGCTTCTTCCACGGCGCCATGGGAGGTCCAGTTCAGGAATCCCTTGTAGTTGCCCAAGGCGGGGTAGGCGGCCATGTAGAAGAACGCGAAAGCGATGGTCATCCAGAACATCAGGTACCACCAGCGCGGCATCGGATTGTCGAATTCGCGGATACCGTCATATTCATGGCCCGTCGTCCCGTCAGGGGACTTCGGGATGTTGAGCTTGCGGGTCCAGATCAGCAGGAACATGCTGAGGCCGACACAAGCCAGCGAGAGTACGATGATGTACAAACTCCAGAACGTGGTCATCATTCTGATTTATCTCCTGAATCGTGATGCTTGTTTTGGTAGACAGGGTCTGTGTCCAGAACCAGACGGCCGTCCTGCTCGAATCGCCGCTTGTTGGCGGGCGTATACGCCCACCAGCAGATGCCGACGAAGGCAATGAAGGCGGAGAGAGTTCCGATCACACGCAGCAGGGTCATGCCGTCCATCACTATCACCGTTTGTCTTTCATGACTGTGCCGAGCTGTTGCAGGTAGGCAATCAGCGCCTCCATTTCGGTCTTGCCTTGCACGGCCGCCTTGGCGCCGTCAATGTCCGCCTGGGTGTAGGGAACGCCGAAATGGTCACGGAACAGGGCCAGTTTCTTGCCGGTCAGCTCGCCATCCAGCTTGTTGGTGGCCAGCCAGGGGAAACCGGGCATGTTCGATTCCGGAACCACGTCGCGCGGATTCATCAGGTGGACGCGGTGCCAGTCGTTGGAGTACTTGCCGCCGATGCGGGCCAGATCCGGGCCGGTACGCTTGGAGCCCCACAGGAAGGGATGCTCCCACACCGATTCGCCCGCGACGGAGTAGTGGCCGTAGCGTTCGGTTTCGGCGCGCAGCGGACGGACCATCTGGGTATGGCACACGTGGCAGCCTTCGCGGATGTAAACGTCCCGACCTTCCATCTGCAGGGCGGTCAGGGGTTTCATGCCCTCGACCGGCTTGTTCAGGTCAGCCTGGAAGAAGAGGGGCACAATTTCCACCAGGGTGGCGAAGCTGATGGCGATGACGATACCGATCATCAGCAGGCCCACGTTCTTCTCGATTATCTCGTGACCGTGAGCATTTTCGTTGCTAGCCATTATCTAATCTCCTGCTCAGGCTTAAAGGGTGTCGGCGTCAGCGGCTTTCTTGCCGTTCACGGTCATGAGCACGTTGTAGAGCATCACGATCATGCCGGACAGGAAGAGGACGCCACCGATGAAGCGGCCGAACCAGTACGGGTAGCTGGCGGAGACGGCTTCCACGAAGCTGTAGGTCAGCGAACCGTCTTCGTTAACCGCACGCCACATCAGGCCCTGGGTGATCCCGGAAACCCACATGGAGGCGATGTAGAACACGGTGCCGATCGTGGCCAGCCAGAAGTGGACGTTGATCAGGCCGATGCTGTACATGCGCTCGCGGTTGAACACGCGCGGGATCAGCACATACAGGGAACCGATGGACACCATGGCCACCCAGCCCAGCGCGCCGGAGTGCACGTGGCCGATGGTCCAGTCCGTATCGTGGGACAGGGCGTTGACGGTCTTGATGGACATCATCGGGCCTTCGAAGGTCGACATGCCATAGAAGGACAGGGACAGGATCAGGAAGCGCAGGATCGGGTCGGTGCGCAGTTTGTCCCATGCGCCGGACAGGGTCATGATGCCGTTGATCATGCCGCCCCAGCTCGGAGCGAACAGCATCACGGAGAAGACCATGGCCAGGGACTGGGTCCAGTCCGGCAGGGCGGAGTAGTGCAGGTGATGGCCGCCGGCCCACATGTACAGGGAGATCAGCGCCCAGAAGTGCACGACGGACAGACGATAGGAATAAACCGGACGGCCTGCCTGGATCGGCACGAAGTAGTACATCATGCCCAGAAAGGCTGCGGTCAGGAAGAAACCCACGGCGTTGTGACCGTACCACCATTGGATCATCGCGTCCTGCACGCCGCCGAACAGGGAATAGGACTTCCACATCGTCAGCGGAATTTCCAGGTTGTTGAGGATGTGCATCGCGGCAACCGTGATGATGAACGCGCCGAAGAACCAGTTCGCCACATAGATGTGGGAGGTCCGGCGGGTCGCGATCGTACCGAAGAACACGACCGCGTAAGCCACCCAGACAATGGTGATCAGGATGTCGATCGGCCATTCGAGCTCGGCGTACTCCTTGGCGCTGGTATAACCCAGCGGAAGGGTGATCGCCGCGGCAAGGATCACCAGGTTCCATCCCCAGAAGGTGAACTTGGCGAGGCCCGGCATGAACAGGGTGGTCTGGCAGGTACGCTGGACAACATAATAGGTGGTCGTGAAGAGCGCGGATCCACCGAAGGCGAAGATCACCGCATTGGTATGCAGCGGTCGCAGGTGACTGAACGTCAGGTAGGGGATGTCAAAGTTCAGGGCAGGCCATACGAGTTCGGCGGCGATGTACACCCCGACCAGCATGCCGACAATGCCCCATATGACCGTCATGATGGCAAATTGTCGGACTACCCCCATCTCATACGCCACTGGCGCATTGTTTGTGTGGCTGTGACTCATGCATCGTGCTCCTAAAACCACATAAAAGTTAAGGGAATTGAAAAGAACTCAAGCCGCAAGACGCCAAGCGATCAAGTCAAGCTGCTGACTTTTTCCTTTTGACGAGCTTCCGACTGCGGGCGAAAAGCTTTTCCCACTGTTTCCACATTTTATTGGAAATTTTGTAAAACTGCATCTGTCTGGATAATTTTTGTGTGAATTCGTTGCCGAGTGCTTGAAAAGCGCTCATGGCATCTTTTTGGACGATCGTCCGGTTGCCAGCAAGCGACCAATAGGTTAGGTTACAGCGGTCCATGTCCAAACCATCCCTTCACAGTAAGTATAAGGAGCAGAACAATGACCGCTTTCCTGTCCGACGCCTGGTTCGACAAGGTTGCTGAACTCACCGCC
>DASSUO010000073.1:0-9157 GCA_035706925.1 Moraxellaceae bacterium | reverse complement strand
CGCGGTCCCACCCCGCGGGTGAAGATGCGGGTCATGCCCGGGGGGCACGGCCCCCGGGCGATGTGCGCCTACTTCGTCTCGTTGAACAGCTCGCGGCCGATCAGCATGCGGCGGATCTCGCTGGTGCCGGCGCCGATCTCGTAAAGCTTCGCATCACGGAGATAGCGCCCCGTCGGGTTTTCATTGATGTAGCCGTTTCCGCCCAGCACCTGAATGGCGTCGAGAGCGAGCTTTGTCGAATTCTCTGCGGTGTAGAGAATGACGGCGGCGGCATCCTTGCGGGCCGTTTCGCCGCGGTCACAGGCTTGCGCCACGTTGTAGAGATAGGCACGGGAGGCATTGAGCAGGGTGTACATGTCGGCGATCTTTCCCTGCATGAGCTGGAATTCGCCGATGGCCTGGCCGAACTGCTTGCGTTCGTGAATGTAGGGAATGACGACGTCCATACAGGCCTGCATGAGTCCGACCGGACCGCCGGAGAGAACGACGCGCTCATAGTCGAGGCCGCTCATGAGCACTCGCACCCCTTCGCCAACCTTGCCGAGCACGTTTTCTTCCGGTACTTCACAGTCCTGGAACACCAGTTCACACGTGTTGGAACCACGCATGCCCAGCTTGTCCAGCTTCTGGGCCTGGCTGAAGCCCTTCCAGCCACGCTCGACGATGAAGGCGGTAATGCCGCGTGGGCCTGCAGCGATGTCGGTCTTCGCGTAAATCACGTAAGTGTTCGCATCGGGCCCGTTGGTGATCCACATCTTGTTGCCGTTGAGAATGTAGCGGTCGCCTTTCTTGTCGGCGCGCAGCTTCATGCTGACTACATCGGAACCGGCGTTGGGCTCGCTCATGGCGAGCGCACCGATGTGTTCACCGCTGACGAGCTTCGGCAGGTACGTTGCCCGCTGGCTGTCGGTGCCGTTGCGGAAAATCTGGTTGACGCACAGATTGGAATGGGCGCCGTACGACAACCCGACGGACGCCGAGGCACGCGAGATCTCTTCAATGGCGATCACATGGGCCAGATAGCCCATGTCGCTACCGCCGTATTCCTCCGACACCGTCATGCCGAGCAGGCCCAGGTCGCCGAATTTCCGCCAGAGGTCCATGGGAAACTGGTTGTCACGGTCGATATCGGCCGCACGCGGGGCAATTTCCTTGCGCGAGAACTGTTCGACGGTGTCGCGTAGCGCATTGATGGTTTCGCCCAGGCCGAAATTCATGCCGGTGATGCTCATGGTGTCGTTTCCTCTGAAGGAGTCTTGGGGGAGGGGGCGCCCGGAAGGGCGTCACGGATGCGTTGCTCGGCAATGTCCAGTTCTCGCTGAAGCTGCCGGATGTCCTGCAGTTGCTGATCCAGCGCTTCGCGCCGGCGCGATAGCTTGTCGAGCATGTGGTTGAGCTGTGCGGTATTGCCACCAGCAGGATCGTAGAGGCCGAATATCTCCTTGCACTCGGCCAGGGAAAATCCCAACCGCTTCCCGCGCAGGATGAGCATCAGGCGGACACGGTCGCCGGCCGAATAGATACGGGTCTGTCCACGCCGTTCGGGCGTCAGAAGTCCTTCGCCCTCATAGAAGCGGATGGTGCGCGTCGTCAGGTCGAATTCTTTCGCCAGATCGGAAATGGAGTAGGTAAGGCTCATGGGTGGGCCCGGATTCGGAATGGTGCGAAGTATGAGGCAGCTTTACGTTAACGTAAAGGTAATGGGCATGCAGGAGGACAAAGGGGGGCAGATGGCGGATGGATCAAGCGTAGCGGTCATTGCGGGAATTGACGTTGGGGCGAGGGCGACGACCGGGGCGGGTGGCGAGTGCAGGAACCGGGTTTGTCGTCGACGGCGTCATCACGATGCCCGCGTGCCAGGACACATTCCACCTGCTGCGCAGGGCAACGCGTCCGTGCATAATCCGGCCTTCAAAACGGATAGCACGGGATCGCCATGGCAGCCACGACCGGAAAGACCGCCATCCTGATAGGCGCCACGGGCCTGGTCGGTTCGGCCTGCCTTGCCCGATTGCTGGAGTCCCTCGTCTATGACCGGGTGATTGCCGTGAGCCGGCGACCCGTGCCGGTGCAGCATCCCAAGCTGGTCCGGGTGGAAACGGCCTTCGACAACCTTGGCGATGCCCTGGCAGGCGTGGTGGCCGACGACGCATTCTGCTGCCTGGGGACGACCATCCGGCAGGCCGGGACAAAGGCCGAGTTTCACAAGGTCGATTACGGCTATGCCCTGGATTTTGCCGATGCCGCGCGACGACAGGGGGCGAGCCATTTCCTTCTGGTGTCGGCTCTTGGTGCGAACGCGCATTCCCCGATCTTCTATAACCGCGTGAAAGGCCTCCTGGAAAAAGAGGTGGAGGCGCTGGGTTATTCGCGGCTTTCCATTTTCAGACCCTCCCTGTTGCTGGGAAGCCGGAACGATACCCGCCCTGGCGAGGCGCTGGGCATTCGCCTGTCTGTGCTCGTCTCACCCTTTTTGCGCGGGCCGTTCAGTCCCATTCATCCTGTCGCTGCAAGTGATCTCGGTGAGGCGCTGGTGGCATGTGCCGAAGCGGAAGGGCCCCGCGGCATTCACCGGTATTACTTTGACGATATTCAGGCCTGGTGTGCCCGCGCCTGATCTCCATTTTCCAGTCTGACTGCCAGGAGCTCCCGATGACTTTTGTGACCTGTGACCTTTGTGACGACCATCCCGATCACGTGCGTGTCTGTGAGCCCATGTTTGCGAGCTTTGGCGGGCGCGAGAACTTCGGGGGGGAGATCGTCACGGTCAAGTGCCATGAAGACAACTCCCGGGTGAAGGAGCTGCTGGCGACGCCGGGGCAGGGCAAGGTGCTGGTCGTCGATGGTGGCGGGTCGCTCCGCTGTGCCTTGATGGGTGACCTGATTGGCGAGAGTGCCGTCAAGAACGGGTGGGAAGGGGTCATCATCTACGGCTGTGTCCGTGATGTCGACGCGCTCGCAGAACTGGACCTTGGCGTGCATGCTGTTGCGGCGATTCCGCTCAAGAGCGTGCGCAAGGGCGTGGGCGAAACCCACCTTCCGGTGACATTTGGAGGCGTGACGTTCCGCTCCGGTGAGTTTGTCTATGCGGACAACAACGGCGTGATCGTGGCGGATCGCAACCTGCTCGCCTGAGCCTGCCAGACCCCCTGGCAATTCGCCGGATGGTGTCGTGCCTTTAATTGAAAAAGCCCGCAATTGCGGGCTTTTTCATGTGCTTCCATACCGGGGTCTAGCGGCTTTGGTCGCCTTCCCGGGTAAAGGTGAGCTGGTCGCCTGCCAGCGTCTTCAGGACCAGGACACCGCCTTCTTTCCATTCAAAGCTGGCGACCTGCTCCAGCTTCTGCAGATAGGCCCCTTCCGCCTGCAATTTCGTCGCCGGGCCGGTATCACGCGTGGTGGAAAGCGCCCCCATGACCAGCATGTGTGCGTCGGCGTCATAGGTCGCGAATCCCTTGTAGTGATTCACGCCAGAGAAGCCGCTCACGTCCAGAACCGTTGTGCCCTCGCGAGGCGGAGTTTGCCGCAGGACGAGCCGGACGGCGCCGTCAGTGGCCGGAGTGCCCGCCTGTTGAAGGGTCCACTGCCCTGGCAAGACCGGTGCGCTGCTACCGGGAATAGGGGTCGGGGCGGAGCTGCAGGCGGCCAGGCTGGCCGCAAAAAAAAGAGGAAGGGCAGTTCGGAGTGTCATGGCGTCCTCGTCGACACGTTTCCTGATGGGGACAATCATTTTCACCAAAACAGGGCAAACGGCTATCTCGGCCGGTCACAAACTACAAAACTGATACGAACGTACCAAGTCGCATGAAAGACAAAAAAGCCCGCACAGGGCGGGCTTTTTGCGAGGCAGCGACCGATTACGGCAGCAGGTGCTTCACGCCATCGCGCTCTTCGAGGAGCTCATTCAGGGTGAAGTCCATGCGCTCGCGGGAAAAGGCGTCCACTTCCAGGCCTTCCACGCGGGTGTATTCGCCGTTGGCGCAGATAACGGGCACGCCATACATCACGCCTTCGGGGATGCCATAGGAGCCATCGGAGGGGATGCCCATGGTGACCCATTCACCGTTGGTGCCGAGCGCCCAGTCACGCATGTGGTCAATTGCAGCATTGGCAGCCGAGGCGGCAGAAGAAAGGCCACGGGCTTCGATGATGGCAGCACCACGCTTGCCCACGGTCGGCAGGAACACGGACTTGTTCCACTCTTCATCGTTGATCATGGCCTTCACGCCCTGGCCGTCGATGGTGGCAAAGCGGTAGTCGGCGTACATGGTCGGGGAGTGGTTGCCCCACACAACCATCTTCTTGATGGCGGACACGGGCTTGCCGGTCTTGGCCGCAATCTGGGACAGGGCGCGGTTGTGGTCCAGGCGCAGCATGGCGGTGAAGTTCCTGGCGGGCAGGTCCGGGGCCGACTTCATGGCGATGTAGGCGTTGGTGTTGGCCGGGTTGCCGACCACCAGCACCTTGACGTTGCGGCTGGCGTGGTCGTTCAGGGCCTTGCCCTGCACAGTGAAGATTTCGGCGTTGGCGGACAGCAGGTCCTTGCGCTCCATGCCCGGGCCGCGGGGACGGGCGCCGACCAGCAGGGCGTAATCGGTGTCCTTGAAGGCCACGGCGGGGTCATCGGTGCCGATCATGCCGGCCAGCAGCGGGAAGGCACAGTCTTCCAGCTCCATCATCACGCCCTTGAGCGCGGCCTGGGCCTTTTCGAAGGGCACTTCCAGCATCTGCAGGATGACGGGCTGGTCCTTGCCCAGCATTTCGCCGGAGGCAATGCGGAACAGCAGGCTGTAGCCGATCTGGCCGGCGGCGCCGGTAACGGTGACGCGGACGGGCTTCTTCATGGTGCGTACTCCTGGGTGTGACGGGCAAGGGTCCCGCAAAGAATAGGGGCGGTGGCTGGATCGCCACCCCGGCGCTGGAGCCCGCGTTGGCTCCTGGGCGGCGTAAAACCGGCGCGAATTGTACACGCCGCACGGCCAAGATGCGATGCGGGGGAGGACCGTCCGGGGGTAGAATCCCCTCCTGCCCGGAGGTCCCCCATGCTGATCCGCAAGATGTTCAGTTTCGAGAATGCCCATATCGTGCGTAACTGCACGAGTGACCGCTGCCGCCGCTCCATTCACGGCCACAGCTACAAGGTCGAGGCCATCCTCGAGGCCCATGCGCTGGATCACGGTCAGATGGTCTATGACTTCGGCCTCATGAAGGGCCCCATCCGAACCCTGATCGACAGCTTCGACCACGCCATCTGCTACTGGGACAAGGACGATCCCGCCTACATCGAGGCGTGCGAGACGTTCTCGGCCCGCTGGATCCGCCTGCCGGTATCCCCGTCGGCCGAACAGTTTTCCCGGGTCTTTTTCCTGTTGATCGACGCCGTCCTGCGCAACACCCGGATGCAGAACGGGGAGGCAGACATCGTCCTGCAGTCGGTCATCGTCCACGAGACGGCCACCGGATATGCGCAGTGTTTCCGCGAGGACATCGACAATCCCCGGATGGGAATGCTGTCGCTTGACCAGATTGTCTTCTCGGACCAGGTGCGCGCGGAATGGCCCGCCCCCGATTTGTATGACCGGCTGCGGCGGGGCGATCCGTTCGTCAATCCCGTCGTCGAGCGCCAGGTCGCCGGCTGAGGCGCTAACGAACCGTCACAGGAATCCTGCTTTTCTCCGATATTCATTGATCTGTCATCTCTGGCACGTTTAATGCCTCTTGAAAACAGGCAAATACATAGAGAGAGCATTCAAATGGAAATGCAGGAATTCAGAGAAGAGTGGCTTGAGGCAGGTGAACGTTCCCACCTTGACGACCTCGATGCGGCAGACGACGCCGAAGAAATGTAAGCCTCGTCAGTAATGAAGCCCGCCTGTTGCGGGCTTTTTCTTGGGCGCCATCCGGTGCCCGTGAGGGATCGGACATGCGCTTTTTCCGCCGGCACTGCGCCGGGATGGCGCACGGCTGGCGACGATGCGCAGTCGGGGTGCAACGGGGCGGATCGCAGAACGAGATCCCGGTCTACCCGCGGGGAGCCCGGCAGCGACCCTACTGGTCCGGTGAAAGCTACGGGGCCAATGGTTGGCCTGGAGTGTGAACGGTCTCCCGGATGCCATGAACAGGTGTGGCCAGGCCTTTGTTTTTGCTGGGGTGTACGCTTAGACTGCGTTCAATAACAACTCCATTGTCTTGCCCGGGAAGGGCAGGTCAGACAGGCGGACCCCCTACATGTTTGAAAGCAATCTGGCATCCACAGAGCTGGTGCTCTTCTGGGATGGAGAGAGCATCGACAAGGCCATGATGTTTTCCGATTTCGAGGCAACGCTCGACGGTTACGTTGGTCTCCAGGCCTATGCCCGTGACACGAAGCGGGCGGCCTACATCCAGCTCGATGACGCCCTCAAGGTTCGGGCAGTCGTGCTGTTCACCATCGGCTTCGACGAAGCGGGTTTTGCCGAGCGCAGCTGGAACCTGCCTCTGCGTCACATGGCCGAAATTGCGGGCCGTGGTCCTGACATGGGGGCCGGGCCAATCAACCTCGTTTGCCGCAGCCAGTGCTCGATTTCGTGGCATGCCCCGAAACTCTGGGATCCGGTCATGCAGGGCAAGAACACCTTCGCCCAGATCGCAGAGCAAATCGAGGTGGCGGCCCCCCGGATGGGCCTCAAGCCGACGCGTCGTGCCGCTCCGGCGCCGGCCTTCCCTGCCTATGCGGAAGAGGACCTGCCCGTTCTCGAGGCAGAGGAAGAGGCTCCGGTGCTGGTCGAGGAGGCGCCAGTCCTTCTCACCGAGGCAGGAGCTCCGGCGGCATGGTCTGTCGAACGCGTCCAGTTGCTGGACCGCCTCTCCGAACAGCAACTCCACATCAACACGCTGACCAACGACAAGAACGAAACCGTCGCACGGCTCGGGCTCCTGCATCAGCAGCAGGTCGATATTCTCGAGGCCCAGAACAACAAGCTTCTTGGTCAGCACAAGGCCATGAAGGCGCAGGCCGATGCGCTGCGTGAACAGGTCGAGCTGCTGCAGCAGAACGTAACGGGCCTGCAGGGCAAGGAAAAGAGCCTGGCAGCCGAGCGCAAGCTGCATGAAGAGCAATTGGCGGCCGTCATGCATGCGCGCGTTGGCGAGGAAACCCAGAAGTTCGAGGATGTCCTGCGTCAGAAAGAGAAAGAGTATGCGGCCCGCGAGGCCCGACTCGAGTCCGAATACAAGGTCGCGGTTGAACAGCGGCTTGCCGAAGAGGCGGTTCGCTTTCGAACGCAAATGGCAGCGATCCGCACGGAGATTACCCAGCGCGATGAGACCATCGCCGAACTCGGGCGGCAGCTGGCATCGGTGAAGGCGGAGCAAGCCCAGCGTGAAGAGGGCGCCGCAGACGAATTCCTGCGGCGGCTTGAGTCACTGGGAATGAACTTCGTGGTGTTTCACCCCGGCGCCGGTCACGTCTCCGTCTCCGTTGCCGAGCTGGCCAGTTACGCGAGCAACCCGATGGCTTATGTGGCGGCCAAATGCCTGGTCAGCGAAGAGCAGTACCGCGCCTGGCTGGCACACTACGAAAATCCGCGCTGCACCGCCGCCATCGGCGACAACAAGTGCTGCGAGGCGCGTCTCATCCGCACCGACTCTCCGACCAAGTTCGTAAGCGGCCAGTCGGACCGCTGCGCGCGCCATCAGGCGGCGGATACGGCCATCGACAACGTCCTGCGGTTCCGGTGACGTCATGGCTATTGCCCGAATCAATCGTGATCTGCTGCAAACCTTTGTACCGCTGAACTCACTGTCTGCGGAACGTCTTGATTACCTGCTTGAAGGGCAGCAGCTGGAAACGCTGCCTGCAGGAACTGAAATCTGTCGTCGGGGCGAGAGCGACGGCTACACCATCTACCTACTGAGCGGTGTCGTGACGCTCGAGGGCGATGGCGGCAATGTCCAGGAGCTGGACGCCAGCGACCTGGAAGCGAGTCACGCGCTCGTGCCGGAACAGCCGCGACAGGCCACCGTGAGGGCAAAGACGGCGGTGAACATCTTGCGCTTCGAAAGCAAGCGCCTGGATCGCGTGCTGGCCTGGGACCAGTCCACGGAAACCCTGCAAAAGGCGCTGGCTGCCCTGCATCCTGGTGAGAACAGTGACTGGATCGTTCGTCTGTTGCAGTCCCGCCTGTTCTACCGGTTGCCGCCTGCCAACATCGTTGACCTGTTCAAGTGCCTCAAACCCCAGCCGGTGCTGGCGGGAGACGCCATCATCCGGCGCGGCGACGAGGCCGACTGCTGTTACATCATCAAAGAGGGGATAGCCGAGGTCACCATTCCCGGCGATACCGGACCGGTCACCCTTGCGTTGCTGGAGAAGGGGCAGTATTTCGGCGAGGAGGGCCTCTTGATCGAGGGGACGCGAAACGCCGACATCACCATGAATTCGGACGGCGTGCTGATGCGCCTCGACAAGGCCGATTTCGACACCTTGCTGAAGGCACCTTCCCTGGCCATGGTCGATTTTTCGACGGCGATGGCGGATGTCGAAGGGGGCAAAGCCCAGTGGATCGATGTCCGGCTCGCAGATGAGCAGGAGCGCGGCGTTTTGAAGGGGGCCGTCTGCCTTCCCCTGCAGGCTTTGCGTGTCAAATCCCGCATGCTGCCCAAGGAAAGGCGCTATATCGTCTATTGTGATACGGGTCGGCGCAGTGCGGCGGCCGCTTTCCTGCTGGGCGTCCTGGGTTACGATACGCAGATTCTCGAGGGCGGCCTGTGGTCGCTCATGCGGGCAGAACGCGATCGCTACCTGGTCCGGCCGGGTGGTGCGAGCTGACGCAAGCCTCACTGCTGCAGACTGGGACATCATGGAACAATTCCGCAATGTCGGCCTCATGGGCCGACCCGGGAACACCACCGTCGCGGATACGCTCGAGTATCTGCTCCGGTTCCTGGAGGGACGAGGCCTCAAGGTAATCTTTGACGAGGAGACGGCCGCCGTTCTCCCGCACCGTGCCGACCTGCAAGTGGGCACGCCCGGCATGCTGGGCGAAGTATGCGATCTTGTCATCGTCGTTGGCGGTGACGGGTCGATCCTTCACGCGGCGCGTGCTCTGGCGCGATACAACAAGCCTGTCCTGGGCGTAAACCGTGGCCGACTCGGCTTCCTTACCGACGTATCGCC
>DASSUO010000072.1:0-7419 GCA_035706925.1 Moraxellaceae bacterium | reverse complement strand
CTGTCGGCCCTCGCCCGCCTCATGCAGTTCCCCGAAACGGCACCTCATGAAGAGCACGTGATACAGCACACGCTGGTCCGGCGGATCGAGCGGCATCATTTCAATGTTGATGCCGTCCCATCACATCATCGCCTTCATGCCACCGGCGACGATCTGTCCTTCCTGATCCCGCGTCGCGACCTGCCGCACTCACCGCCTCACAACTGGCGGATTTACCCGGCGGATGACGATCATGTCCGCGTGATTTTTTCGGGCCTGCTCGAGACCCTGATCCCGGACCATCATCCGTTTGGAGTGACCAGCGCCGGACAAGTTCCCACCGGATTCGATCCGGCCGCACACTATCCTTCACGCCACCATCCCCGTGCGCTGCAGCTGACCGTCTTTGGCGCCAGCGATGCGCTGGAATCCCTGGGGGTGGACTGGGATGCCCTGCGTACCCGCATCGCACCAGACCGAATCGCAGTATTCGCCTCATCCGCCCACGGACAGCTGGATGATGACGGTGCGGGTGGCCTGCTGAAGTCGCCCTGGCAAGGCAAGCGGACATCCGCGCGTCAATGTCCGCTCGGCTTTGCAGAAATGCCTGCCGATTTCATCAATGCCTATTTACTCGGCAGCGCAGGAAAGACTGGAGGAACCCTGGGCGCTTGTGCCACCTTCCTCTACAACCTCGAGCGCGCCGTGGCAGCCATTCGCGACGGTGAAGTCGACTTCGCCATTGTCGGCGCTGCCGAAGCACCAATCCTGCCAGAAGTCATGGAGGGCTATCGCGCGATGGGGGCGCTCGGCGAGGATAGCCGCCTGATCGAGCTGGATCGTGCGCGCGGTGCAACGACGGTAGACAACCGGCGTGCCACTCGCCCCTTCAGCGAAAACGCCGGCTTCACCATGGCCGAATCGGCGCAGTTCCTGGTGCTGGCCAGCGATGATTTCGCGCTGGCAGAGGGCCTGCCGATCCACGCAGCCGTGCCGGGTGTGTACATTCACGCCGACGGCTACAAGAAATCGATTTCAGCGCCTGGCATCGGCAATTACCTGACCTTTGGCAAGGCCGCCGGTCTCGCGCGCGAATTGCTGGGAGAAGATCGACTGCGGCATGGCACCTACATTCAGGCTCACGGCACCGGCACACCGCAAAACCGGGTCACCGAGTCACACGTCTTCGATACCATTGCGGATGCATTCGGTGTCGACAACTGGCTGGTGGCTTCCGTGAAGTGCTATGTGGGGCACTCGCTGGGCGCCGCCGCCGGCGACCAGATGATGTCGACGCTTGGCGCCTGGTCGGAAGGCTGGGTCCCCGGCATCTTCACGCTGGATGCCATTGCCCCGGACGTGCATCGCCGGCATCTGCGGTTTTCGCAAAGCCATGTGGAATGCGACCCAAAACACATGGCTGCCTGTCTCGTCAATTCGAAGGGATTCGGCGGCAATAATGCGACGGCGCTCGTATTGAGCCCGTTCGAGACGGAGTCCCTGCTGCGTCGGCGCCACGGCGACGCACCACTACTGGCCTGGCGTCGACGACTGGACGCCAGCGCGACCGGACGACAGGCCGCTGAAGCACGAGCTGATCAAGGCCGTCCGCGCGTGGCCTACCGGTTCGGCGACGGCGTTCTGGGCGGGGACGATCTGGCCGTTTCCGGAACAGGTATCCGTCTTCCGGGCATTGCCGAGGCAGCAACGTTCCATCCCGGGGATGTCTATTCCGCTTATCGGGAAGGCGGGCCTGTGAAGAAAAAGTAATGGATCGTCAACTGTTAGACCTACCCCGTCTGTGTTAATTAGATCTCAACCGCAGAAAACAGGACAAGAACAAATGCGAAGGCTTCTCATCGCTCTGGCCGTAACCGTTTCGGTATCGGGAGTAATGACCGCCAACGTTTGCACAGCCGCCCCCGCGGCCGCTGCCAGCGTCTCCCCCGCCGATGCCCTGCGCAACCTGCAATCCCTTGAAACGGTCAGCTACCAGGCGGCCACCTCCTTCTTTCTTTACAGCGTGCTCAATCGCGATCCGCAACACATGAAGCGGGTGCAATCCAGCCTGGCCACCGGTGACGGTCTGGTGCAAAAGCTGGGCAATGGCGGCATCACGCCAAAATGGACTGCCTTCAAGCAGGCCATTGGCAGCGCTCACTTCACGTCCGAAGGCGTCGCCGATTCCGCCAGTTTGAATGCGATTGACGGTGGGCTGACGGCATTGACCCAGCAGCTTCGCACCCTCCGGAACGACCAGCGCCTTGCCGCCAACGTCTCTACCGACAAAATGGCGGACATGCTCTACGACCAGCATGTCCTCATGCAGACGATGACAACCGCGTATCTGCGGAAATCGGCGGACTCCTTCGGCGGGGCCATTGTGAAATCCGACGCTCCCGAGGTGGAAATCGACAAGCTGGCGGCCAAATTCCAGTCACAGCTGGATCAGCTGACCCGTTATTACGCAAAGAACGCCACTATTGCGGCACTGCTCCGCGACGTCGTGACCAAGTGGACGTTCATCCGTGGCTCGTTCATCAATTACAACGAGAACAACGTCCCCTTCATCGTCGGCCGCTACAACGAGCAGATCACCGGAAAGTTGCTCGAGGCGTACGAAAAATTGCAGTGATCGGGCAATTTTCCTGGAAAAAAAGGCGGCCTCAGGGCCGCCTTTTTGCTGGAGAGGATTTCTGCTTGCTTGACGCTCGCGGACGCGATCCCGGGGCCGTGGCAGATGCGGCAGCCGACGCTGCGGCAGCCGATGCTGCGGCAGCCGGGGCTAATCGCCTGGGAGCAGCGGCCGGATCCAGATGACGCACGCCGCGCACAAGTCCGGCAATGGCAATCACCATGACCGCAACGGTCGTCCACTGCTGCGTCGCGGACAGCGTTTCCCGGCTCCACCCCTGACTCAGGAGTGACGCGGGCAATGCAAGATGCAACAGCGCCACCAGTACGCCACCACCCAGCGCGATCAACAGGCCCAGCCAGGCGCCTCGCCCCGGAATCCTGACCGGCAGGGCCCGTTGAACGACCTGCAGGCTGGCAGCCCCCCACATCCACATCAGGATGGCCATTGCCACCATTACCGCTTCCACATATTCCTCCTTTGGCGACGCCTGTCGTCCGCCTCGTGATTCCCGTCCCCTCAGGCGGCGAGCCGCAGTGCACGCAAACTTTCCCGCCGCGTGACCGTGGCCACTTCCTCGAATGACAGCTGCCGCAGGCGTGCCAGCGCCCAGGCAACTGCGGGAAGGAACTCCGGCGAGTTGCGCGTGTGCGACTCGCCTGGGATACGGTGCGGCTGCGGCGTCATGTCAGGTGCATCCGTTTCCAGCACCAACGACTCCAGCGGCATCGCCGCGACCACTTCCCTCAGACGGCGTGACTGATCATACGTGATAGGCCCGCCAATCCCGAGATGAAATCCCAGCCTGACATAATGCCGAGCCTCTTCAATCCCGCCAGACCAGGCATGCACGATACCGCCTTCGCGGAACCGGGCTTCGCGCAGAATCCTCAGGACATCGGCATGGGCCTTCCGGACATGCAGTAAAACCGGTTTGCCTGCCCGCGCCGCGATATCGAGCTGTGCGCGGAAAATCTCTTCCTGCCTGCGGCGCAATGTGCCTTCGCGGATATCCGCAACGAAATAGTCGAGCCCGATTTCGCCAACGGCCACGGTATCGGGGTACTCCGCCAACATTCCTTCAAGACGGACGAGATCATCGTCGACATGCCCGGCCACATAGCAGGGATGAAGACCCGGCACCGGCAGCAGGCGCAGCGACGCATAGCGGGCACAGATCGCATAAAGCCTGGACCAGTGTGCCGACACGTATCCCGGCACAACGACCGTGTCGACGCCCGCCGCCAGCGTACGCACCGCTACTGCATCCCGATCGGCGTCAAACTCCTCGACATCGAAGTGGCAGTGCGTATCGATCAACATGGCGGCCCCGGTACAAATCTTCAGTGTTCGCGCGTTTCCCGGAACTGGATGTCGGGATAGCGCTCCTTCATCAGCTGCAGATTGACCCTGCTCGGAGCAAGGTAGGTCAGGTAGCCGCCGCCGTCCAGCGAGAGCTGGTCATGCGCCTTCTTCTTGAATTCGGCGAATTTCTTCTCGTCGTCGCAATGTACCCAGCGCACCGTCGCCACGTTGACGGGCTCATATACGCACTCGACCTTGTATTCTTCCTGCAGGCGGAACGCCACCACATCGAACTGAAGTACGCCCACAGCCCCCAGGATGAGGTCGTTGCTGATTTGCGGCATGAACACCTGGGTGGCGCCCTCCTCCGACAGCTCCTTCAGTCCTTTTTGCAGCTGCTTGCTCTTGAGCGGATCCCGCAGGCGCACGCGGCGAAACAATTCAGGGGCAAAGTGGGGAATGCCCAGAAAGTGCAGCTCTTCGCCCTCGGTAAACGTATCGCCGATCTGGATGGTGCCATGGTTGTGGAGGCCGATGATGTCGCCCGACCAGGCCTCTTCCAGATGGGCACGTTCGCCTGCCAGGAAGGTGAGCGCGTCGGCGATCCGCACTTCCTTGCCAATACGGATGTGCTTCATCTTCAGGCCCTTCTCGTACTTGCCCGAGCAGATGCGCATGAACGCGATTCGGTCGCGGTGCTTGGGATCCATGTTTGCCTGGATCTTGAACACAAAGCCCGAAAACTTCTCTTCGGTCGCCTTGACCTCGCGCTCCGCGGTCTTGCGCTCGCCCGGACAGGGCGCCCAGTCGACAAATCCGTTGAGCACATGATTGACGCCGAAGTTGCCAAGCGCCGTACCGAAAAAGACCGGCGTCAGCTTGCCCGCCAGAAACTCTTCCAGATCGAACTCGTGCGATGCGCCGAGCACCAGCTCCAGACCCTCGCGCAAGCTGGCGGCCTCGTCGCCAAGAACCGTGTCCAGCTCCGGATTGTCTAGCCCGTCAATCACGACGTCCTCGATCAGCTCGGAACCGTGCCCTTGCTGATAGAGATACACGCGGTTCTCGAGCAGATGATAGACGCCCTTGAAGTCACGACCCATTCCGATGGGCCAGGTGACCGGCGCGCACTTGATCTTGAGCACGCTCTCGATTTCGTCGAGCAACTCGATGGGCTCGCGGATTTCGCGGTCCATCTTGTTGACGAAGGAGATGATGGGCGTGTCGCGCATGCGGCACACGTCCATGAGCTTGATGGTGCGCTCTTCCACACCCTTGGCGCCGTCGATGACCATCAGCGCAGAGTCCACCGCCGTGAGCGTGCGATAGGTGTCTTCAGAGAAGTCCTCGTGACCCGGGGTATCGAGCAGGTTCACCGTGCACTGCTTGTACGGGAACTGCATCACCGATGTCGTGATCGAGATTCCGCGCTGCTTTTCCATCTCCATCCAGTCAGAGGTCGCATGGCGGTCGGACTTGCGCGACTTCACCGTGCCGGCGACCTGGATGGCCCGCCCCCAGAGGAGGAGCTTTTCGGTGATGGTGGTTTTGCCGGCGTCGGGATGGGAGATGATGGCGAAGGTGCGACGGGCCGCCACCTCGGCAGCGACTTGTTCGGACAGGCTCATGACGTTCCGCGGGGATGAAAAATCGAGCGGCGATTATACGGGCTGGCGAGGCGGCTGTCAGAAGGCCAGGGCCATCAGCAGGGCATCCTCGCGCCCCCCGCCGGCTGCCGGATAGTAATTGCGTCGCAGCCCGATCTCGTTGAAGCCCGCGGTCTGGTACAGGGCAATGGCACGGGTGTTGGTGGGTCGGACCTCCAGAAACAGGGTATCCGCCTTTTTCCGGGTGTAATCCAGGAGATGCTGCAGCAGTTCGCGCCCCAGCCCCCGACCATGCTGGTCGGGATCGATCGTAATGTTGAGCAGATGGGCCTCGTCCAGAATGACCTGCACTATTCCGTACCCCACGAGCTTCTCACCCGCCTCCATCACGACCATGTAGTAATTGCTGGCGTAGGCATCGGCGAAGTTGCCATGACTCCAGGGAAACGAATGGGCGCGACGCTCCATGGCCACGACGGCTGGAAGGTCCGTGTCCGTCAATGCGCGAATGTGCGGGTCAGACATGACCACCTTCTGCCCATTGTCCGGCCATGGCGTTCAGCAAGCGTCGCTTGGCCCCGGTATCCGTCAGAAGCGCGGCCAGTGCCGGGGCGGCAATCAGGGGACGCCCGGGGTGCGTGGCCTGGATCTGTGCCGCGAGCGCCTCACCGAATACGAGACACAGCCCCGGCGGCATTCGCAAGGCGTGGCGAAGCCAGGCCCTCATGGCGTCCGGACCATGATCCAGGGCCGGATTCCGGTTGAGCGGCCAGGTGAGCAGTTCGCCCGCAGTACCGGGCGGTTCCTCCGCGCCCAGGGCACGCGCGACATTCTCAAGCAGCCGGTATTCCTGCGCCGCGAGATCAGGGGCATCACCCAGATCGATCACGGCCGTCCAGCCCGGCGCCAGGGTCCACATCCGGCATTGCAGACGGGGCATTACGGCATCAATTGCAGAGGCGACCGGCTTGTGCCCGGCAGCTCCCGACACCTCGGCCTGCACTGGCGCGTCATTACGCCGGATCGCGGGCGATGGTGCCGGGTTGGCCACGACCGGCGTCGGCTCGGCTGACGGGGCGACATCGCTTGCAGGAGGCGAAAACTCCTGCCCCGCAGCGGACACCATGGCATCCGCCAGATAAGGCGTCCACTCCAGAGGGGCCGCCACCATCGCTCCCGGCAGTGCGACGCGGGCGCTCCACAACGGGATACCAAGCGCTGCCAGATAGGCCTGGCGGCGCCCTTCCTCGATGCGGGCGACGTCTGTCATGTCAAACCCCGTCCGCACCCTGGGGATCGACCCGGTCGAGACCCGCCCGCATCAGGTTGAGTGCATTCAGATAGGCCTTGGCACTGGCCACGACGATATCGGTGTCGGCACCGTGGCCGTTGATGATACGGCCGGCCTGATTGAGGCGAACCGTCACCTCGCCTTGCGAATCGGTTCCCGAGGTGATGGCGTTCACCGAATACAACTCCAGTGTCGTTCCGGAGTTGGCGATGGCCTCGATCGCACGGAACGTTGCATCGACGGGCCCCGAGCCGGTGGCGGCGACAGGCTTTTCTTCGCCATTCACTGCGAGAGTCAGACGCGCCTCGGGGCGGGTGCCTGTCTTCGACGTCACTTCAAGCGATACCAGCTTCCAGGTCTCTTCGACCGACTGCTCGGAATCGCTGACCAGGGCGTGGATGTCCTCGTCAAAAATCTCGTGCTTCTTGTCCGCCAGTTCCTTGAAGCGGATGAAGAGCTGATTGAGGGAGTTGTCCGTGCCCACCGGAATGCCGAGTTGCTCGAGACGGGCACGAAAGGCGGCGCGGCCGGAGTGCTTGCCCAGCACCATCCGGTTGGCGTTCCAGCCCACGTCCTCGGCCTTCATGATCTCGTAGGTCTCG
>DASSUO010000071.1:0-2144 GCA_035706925.1 Moraxellaceae bacterium | reverse complement strand
ACTCAGTTTATCCTTCAAAACAATATGAATGCAAAATAGGAGACCTCTATGATAAGCCTTAAAAACAGCTAATCATTCTTATTGTAGGAAAGGGACGCTTCCGCGTCCCCTTTCACTCCGAACCTTACGCCCATGCCTTCTTCAAAATCCCCAAGGCATCATCATAATCCGCTTCCTTCGGATTATAGACAATCGACCCGTCGTTGATCGTCAGATCCGCCACCTGCGGCAACTGCCCTTCCGACACCTTGCCCGTCTCCTTCAGCGTACGCGGCAGCTTGCAACGCGCATACAGCTCATCCCGCATCGCCCGGATATGCGCAATCGCCTTGTCCGCGCGCTGCGCCTTCGGCGTCGCCGCATACACATCCGCCCCCGCCAGCGGCAGCAACAGCTCGCCAATGCGGTCCCCGTTCACTTCCTTGTTGTAATCCAGCACATACGGCAGGAACAGGCTCATGCACAGCCCGTGCGGCAAATGGCACACCGCGCCCAGCGAATGGCCCAGCGCATGCACCAGACCCACCATCGAATTGGAGAAGGCCGCGCCCGCCATCGTCGAGGCCTGCGCCAGCTCCAGACGCGCATCGGCGTCCTGCGGATTCTCCATCACCTTCATCAGGTTCTCGCTGATCTTCTTGATCGCGGCCGTCGCGTAGGCATCGCTCACCGGATTGTTGCCCAGGCAGGTGTACGCCTCGACCGCATGGGTCAGCGCGTCCATGCCGGTCATCGCGGTAATGTGCGGCGGCAGCGTCATCGTCATGCGCGGATCGAGCACGGCGGCGTTCGGCAGCAGGAAGTAGGAGGTGAACGGCATCTTCACGCCCTTGTCCTTGTCCGCCACCACGGCCACCAGCGTCACTTCCGAACCGGTGCCGGAGGTCGTCGGCACCACGAACAGCGGCTTCAACGGCTTCTTCAGGTTGTGCGCGCCCATGAACTGCATCAGGTCGTCGCCGCCCTCGGTCACCAGGATGTTGACGCCCTTGGAGGTGTCGATGACCGAACCGCCGCCGATGGCGATGATCGAGTCGCAATTGTTGGCGCGGAAGGCCTTGGCGGCATCGCGCACGGTGGTCAGCGAGCTGTCCGGCGGCACGTCGTCATAGACGGCGGCGATCACGGCTTCGGCGCCTTCGAAGGCGGCTTCCACATGCGCCAGCAGGCCCGCGCCGCGCACGCCCTTGTCGGTGATGATCATCGGGCGCTTGCATTGCAGCGTCGACAGCTCGAAGGGGATGTGCTCCAGCGCCTTGTGGCCGGCGACGATTTTGACGGGACAGAAGAATTCGTAATACGACTTGGCCATGACTTAGCTCCGGGTCAGGAAATGCTTGGCCACCAGCGCGTAGATGCGGGCGGCCTTGTTGATCTTTTCGTTCAGCGACAGGCTGGCGGGATACCGCTTCACGGCGCGCTCGGCGACCAGTTTCGGCAGGATCAGCGCTTCCATCTTGTCGAGGCAGCGCACCAGGCGGATCGCGTGCGAGACTTCGCCGTCGGCGACCATGCGGTCATTGGCGAAGGCGCGCGCCGTGCTTTCCTGGAAGGAGAAGACCAGGAAGGCGTGGGACAGATGCTTGAAACGGATGTCGAGGTCCGGCTTGCCGGTGCTGTTGCCGGCCAGCTCCAGGCGGCCGCCCTCCTTCACGCGCAGGCGGAAGCTGGGACCGTCCGGCAGCACGATCATGCGGAATTCCATGCCGACGGGGAACTGCGACACCTCGCGGATGACGTCTTCATCGACTTCGCTGGTCGAGACCAGACCCAGGCCGATCACTTCCATCATGATCGACACATAGACCCGTTGCAGTTCCAGCAGCAGTTTCTGTTTGTTCACGGTTGGGTTCTCTTGACGGGATTTGTTGGACAATCTGAGGTCTGGCAGGCTAACACCCACAGTCTTGAGGGGCAAGGGGTTGACGCCTCCGGCGGTCAGGTCGACTCAGCCTTGCGGCGACTGCGCCGCCAGCCTTACCGCCGCCAGCAGCACCCCCAGCAGGACGACGCTTTCCACCCGCGCGATGCGGGTGAAAATCCGCAGCGCGGCGACCGGATCGCGCTCGAAACGGGGCATGATCCACAGCCGGTTGGCGCCGCCCATCGCCACGGCCAGCGCCACCAGCCCGACCTTCCCCGCC
>DASSUO010000070.1:0-4325 GCA_035706925.1 Moraxellaceae bacterium | reverse complement strand
CGCCGTGAAAGGGCGATGTCCTAGGCCTCTAGACGATGGGGCCAGAACCTGGTGGAGCTAAGCGGGATCGAACCGCTGACCTCTACAATGCCATTGTAGCGCTCTCCCAGCTGAGCTATAGCCCCAGGTGCTGGTCGCCGGCAGTGCCAAGCGAGGCGCGCATTCTATTGGCGGACTCGCAAAAGCGTCAAGCGTTCGTCTCACTAATTTTCCGATTTTTTTGGCTGAACCGGCCTACCTACTTGGAAAACCGTCAAATCGGATAATTCTTGACCAGAAACAAGCGCTTAGCTGCCAGAGAAAAGGCCCGATGCGACATGCCCGCGAGCTGCTCCGCCGCAACGCATCAAGGGACCATGGCCACCCGGATGTCGGAGCCGCAGGCGAGGATGCTGCGACATCTTCGCCGTATCCCGGCTGTTGCGATCGCGCTACGGAGGGCAGAGCCAGGCACCCTGCCCTTGCAGCGCCATCACCGTTACAGCAGCTTCTCGATATCGGCCGCGATGTCTTCCGGTTTGGTGGCCGGCGCATAACGGCTGATCACCTTGCCGCTACGGTCAACCAGGAACTTGGTGAAGTTCCACTTCACGGCCTTGCTGCCGAGCAAGCCGGGGGCGGCAGTCGTGAGGTGGCGGAACAGCGGATGGGCATCGTCGCCATTGACGTCGATCTTGGCGAACATGGGGAACGTCACCCCATAGTTCAGCTCGCAGAATTCGCTGATTTCGGCGTCGCTGGCCGGGTCCTGGTTCAGGAACTGGTTGCAAGGAAAGCCGAGCACGGCAAGGCCCTTGTCCTTGTACTTTTCATAGAGCTGCTCAAGGCCCTGGAACTGGGGCGTGAAGCCGCACTTGCTCGCCGTATTGACCACCAGCAGCACCTGCCCTTTGAAATCGGCGATGGGCTTGTCCTGTCCGGTAATGGTCTTGGCGGAGTAATCGTAAACGCTGGTCATCGGCCGCTCCTTGCGGATCTGTGTGCAAAGTCGATGGTTTTACTCGGTTTTATTGTCCGGCTCCAGCGCAAGGGAGGCCGAGTTCACGCAATAACGTAGCCCGGTCGGCCGGGGGCCGTCCGGGAACACATGACCCAGATGGGTACCGCAGCGGTGACAGGTGATCTCGACACGGACCATCCCGTGACTGAGGTCGCGATGCTCGTCAATGACACCCTCTTTGACCGGTTGCCAGAAGCTGGGCCAGCCCGAACCCGACTCGAACTTGGTCGCAGAGGTGAACAGGGGTTCGCCACAACCGCGACAACGGTAGACGCCGGACCGGTGCTCGTCCCAGTACACGCCGGTGAAGGCGCGTTCGGTCCCCTTCTCGCGGCAGATCCGGTATTCCTCGGGAGAGAGCTGCTGCCGCCACTCTGCTTCGGTCTTGACCACTTTTTCGTCGCTCATGGTCGTCTCCTTCTCTTTGTCTGTTGGCGAGGGTTTATAGCAGATCGGGGGATGCAGACCAGGTGGCACGTGGGTCAGGGGCCTGTGTCGACTCCGGTTCAGTGCAACCTGTCCGGGCCGTCGTTCTGGCACTGACAGCAAGGGTTTTCAGGTCAGGACCTGGCCGAATGGAGCAGACCAAGACCGATCCTGACCACGGCTGGGGGCCTGCGACCGTTGGCTTTCGGCTTTCGGCTTTCGGCTGGCGGCTGGCGGCTGGCGGCTGGCGGCTGGCGGGGCACTACGTCACAAGCCCACCTGCGGATGACAGATGACCTACAAAATCATGCCGCGCGGCCTTGGAATTAATTCCGATAGGGAATAGCCTATAAACCATTCCCGAAACCCTAGAGCCGCCCCATGACCACCCTGGCCATAGACCTCCTGTTCCAGGTCGAGCAGTTCCTCGCAGACTACCCCGACGTCAGCGCCTCCCAGTTCGGCGTCCTTTTCCGCAAGGACCCCAACTTTGTGGGCGAGCTGAAAAAGGGCCGCAATCCGCGCATGAACACGGTCGAGCAACTGCTTGCAGCCATGGCCGATTACCGCCGGCAGAACCCGGCCGGCACAGTCACCTCCACTTTTCCCCCCACGGCCGCCCCGGAGCGGCAAGAGCGCCCCATGGAAATCAAGAAGTCCGACAAGCTCCTCAACGTCTGTTACGACATCCGCGGCCCCGTCCTCAAGGCGGCCAACGCGATGGAGGAACAGGGTCACCGGATCATCAAGCTGAATATCGGCAACCCGGCGCCCTTCGGCTTCGAAGCCCCGCAGGAAATTCTGGCGGACGTCATCGCCAACCTGCCCAACGCCATCGGCTACTGTGAGTCCAAGGGCCTCTTTGCCGCGCGCAAGGCCATCGTGCAGTACTACCAGCAGCGCGGGCTCTTCGGCGTGGATGTGGGTGACATCTATATCGGCAACGGCGTGTCCGAGCTGATCGTCATGGCCATGCAGGCCCTGCTCAATCCGGGCGACGAGATGCTGATCCCGGCACCGGACTATCCCCTCTGGACGGCCGCCGTCACCCTCTCCAGCGGAACGCCGGTGCACTACCTCTGTGACGAGGAAAACTACTGGTACCCTGACCTCGAGGACATGGAGAAGAAGATCACGCCGAACACACGCGGCATTGTGGTCATCAACCCCAACAACCCGACCGGCGCCGTGTACCCGAAGCACATCCTCGAAGGCATTGTGGCACTGGCCCGCAAGCACAACCTCGTGCTGTTCGCGGACGAGATCTACGACAAGATCCTCTACGACGAAGCCCAACACACCTGCCTCGCCACCCTCGCCCCTGACCTGCTGACTGTGACCTTCAACGGGCTGTCCAAGTCCTATCGCGTTGCGGGCTTCCGCTCCGGCTGGCTCATGGTGAGCGGCAGCAAGGATCAGGCAAAGGACTATATCGAAGGCCTCGACATGCTGGCCTCGATGCGTCTCTGCGCCAACGTGCAGGCGCAGTACGCCATCCAGACCGCACTGGGTGGCTACCAGTCCATCAACGACCTGATCCGTCCGGGTGGCCGGCTCTACGAACAGCGCAACCTGGCCGTGGAAATGCTGAACGACATTCCGGGGGTGACCTGCGTGAAGCCCGAAGGCGCGCTGTATCTCTTCCCGCGCCTGGACCCGAAGGTGTACCCGATCAAGGACGATCAGGAGTTCATCCTGGAACTGCTGAAGCAGGAAAAAGTGCTGCTCGTGCAGGGAACCGGCTTCAACTGGCCGACGCCCGACCATTTCCGCGTGGTATTCCTGCCCAACAAGGAAGACCTGCGCGAGGCCATTACGCGCCTGGCCCGCTTCCTCGAGGGGTACCGCCAGCGTCACGGCACGAACTGAGTGTTTCACGAAAGCCCGGCAGTGCCGGGCTTTCCCTATTTCGGGCGCGCGTTTTTCCGGCTTTTCATTTCGTGCAAATGTTTTAGCGCGCCCCATGGAAGGCAAGCCGCTGTTTCCTAACACTTTCTGTAATAAACCTGTTACCGCTTGCCACTTGAAATCGGGCGTTGGCGTCCCTAAGTTGCGCTAGTCCCTACAGGAGTTGTCTCCCCATGTTTCGTATTTTCCTTTTCATGCTCACCAACCTGGCCGTGATGGTCGTTGCCGGCATCATTCTGAGCGTGCTCGGCGTCGGCACCACCCATGGCCATGGCAATACCCTGAACCTGTACAACCTGCTGGTCGTCTGCTTCGTTTTTGGCATGGTTGGCTCGCTGGTATCGCTGCTGCTGTCCAAGTGGATGGCCAAGCGCGCCACCGGCACGGAAGTGATCGAGTCCCCGCGCACCGAAGAAGAGCGCTGGCTGGTCGACACCGTGCAGGACCTGGCCAACAAGGCCGGCATCAAGATGCCCGAAGTCGGCATCTTTCCGAGCTACCAGTCCAATGCATTCGCGACTGGCTGGAACAAGAATGACGCGCTGGTGGCCGTGTCCACCGGCCTGCTGCAGCGCATGTCGCGTGACGAAGTGCGCGCCGTGCTGGGCCACGAAATCGGCCATGCCGCCAACGGCGACATGGTGACGCTGGCCCTGGTGCAGGGCGTGGTGAACGCCTTCGTGATGTTCTTCTCGCGCATCATCGGCAACTTCGTGGACCGCGTGGTATTCAAGAACGAAGAAGGCCCCGGCATTGCCTACTACGTCACCAGCATCATCGCCGACCTGGTGCTGGGCATACTGGCAACGATGATCGTGATGTGGTTCTCGCGCTTCCGCGAATTCCGTGCCGACGAAGCCGGTGCCCGTTTGGCCGGCAAGCAGTCGATGATCAACGCACTGCGCCGCCTGCAGGCCGAGCATGAACTGCCGGAGCAGATGCCGGCGGAGATGACGGCCTTTGCCATTGCCGAGGGCAAGCGTGAGGGGTT
>DASSUO010000069.1:0-3107 GCA_035706925.1 Moraxellaceae bacterium | reverse complement strand
GCAGTGTGCGAGCCTGAACCTTGGCGACGTCGGCGCTCCAGTCGAAGGGGCGTTTGGTCAGGTCACCGACCTTGCGGAAGAGGTTCGTCCAATCGACATCGGGATAGGCCTGCCCTAACGGCGATGCCTTGACGCTACCGCCGAGCATCGCAGCGTTGGCCTCCAATTGATTGAAGGCCGCCACCACCTCCGGATAAGCGTCGTCCTGCCTCATCCTCGCGGCCAGGAGCACGAGCCGGTCGACCACGTCCGGATGGCGGAAGGCGGTCTGCAGCGCGACGAAGGATCCCAGCGAGTAGCCCATTACATTGGCCTTGCCAAGCTTCAGATGGCCGATCAGAGCGGCAACGTCGTCGCCCATCGATTCACAGCGCATTGGCCTGTCGGTGTCTGGCGTGCGCCCGTGCGCCTGCAGATGGACGGCGATCACCTGCCGGCCCTTGGCCAGTTCGGCCAGATTGCTCCCGAAGCTGTCTGGGTTGATGCCCCCGTGAAGAAGAATGAGCGGCTTGCCGGCGCCATGCGTGCTGTAAAAGATATGCTGGCCGTTGACGTCGGCAAAATTCTCCTTTGACATGGTGGGCGTCTCCTTGGCTCGAACGGGAAGGGCCGCAGTCAGCACTGCGGTGGCTGTAGCAGTCTTCAGGAAAGCCCGTCTCGTGTGTGTCATCGTCATCCCTCCCATGCGCCGTGGGTCGCAGTGTGTCACGACCTGCCTGCGAGCAACTCATCCAGCTGCGCGAACTGTTCGGGCAGGCCTTCCGCCGAACCGGCGAGGGCTTCCTCGAGGGCCGCTGTTGTGGGGTAGAGTTCGTGAAAGGTGACCAGCGTCTTGCCGGCATTTTCTTCGAATGTCACCGTGGTCACTGCGCCCTGATCGCTCTCTTCGTTCGTCCAGACGATGCGCTTGTGTGGCGTCACTTCTTTGTAGGTGCCGAAGAACGCCATCGGTTGGTCGAAGGCCGGATGGCGGAACACGAAGCGATAGCCGCCCCCGGTGCGCACATCCATGTCGCATGAGACCAGCGACATGCCCGCCGACTTCGGAACCCACCAACGCTTGAACAATTCTGGTTTGCTCCACGCTTCGAAGACGATGTGCGCCGGGGCATCGAACGTTCGCGTCACGACGAGTTCGCGGTCGGACTTGCGTTCCACGGCGGTGCGGTTCATGGCGGCGGCACTACCTTCTTTTCCTTCGGGCATCTGCCTTCTCCTTTGATTTTAAGTGCTCGACAATCTTGTCCAGCTCGTCGAAGCGTGCGCTCCAGAGTTGGCGGTGCCGCTCGATCCAGGCGGCCTCTTCTTCCAGCGCGCGCATGGCAAGCCTGCAGGTTCTGACGCGCCCGGCCTTTTCAGTAGTGACGAGCGCCGCCCGCTCCAACACGGCAACATGCTTCTTCATGCCCGTGAGGGTCATATGGAACTTTCCGGCGAGGTCCGTGATAGAAGCGTCCGCACGCCCGAGCTGCTCCAGAATGCCGCGTCGCGTGGCGTCCGAAAGCGCCGCGAAGGAGACATCCAGTAGGGCTGGCTGATACTGAACCATATGGTTCAGTATATAACACCGCCAGGCGGAATGCAAGGGGCGGCCGAGCGCGAGTTCCATCGGCTCTGCCACCTTTGCTCCTAGCCACTCCTGGGCGGTGTGAGCGGCGAAGTGAACGGGCTATGTGCGCATTCTCTGCCCCAGTTAAGAAACAGGACAGATAGGGAACGAAAAACGAGCTTGTCGCTATCAACTTCAGAATCGTTGCAATCCGGAACTTGACCCCAAAACCCGCTCGAAAATCATCCGCCTAGGGTGAGCGATTCGCTTCAATTGTGGCTTAAGCTGCTGAAAAGGCTGGTTCAATATTGCGCCACCAGCACAATAGGTTCGAAAATCGTCCGCTAGGGCCGACCAGTATCTGCGAGGTCCTTCGCTGCGCTCAGGATTTCGCCTGGCGCCCTTCGACTTCGCTCAGGGCTCAGCCTCGCATGCGCTCGGCTTCGGCTGATCCGCTGCGCTCTTCTCAGCCTGCCCTGAGCGACTGAACGGAGTGAAGGAGTCGAAGGGGCCGCCAGGACGCCTCAAGTTCAAATCCGGCCGTCCCGAAGCACCCCCTGCAGTCAACGCTCCTGGCAATGAAACCCGTCATAGGCCATCCACTCTTCGAGCGGCTAGGCTGCCTTGCGAGCTTGTTGGACCGACCTCAGAAATTTCAGTAAGTCGGCGTTGACTTCATCCTGGTGGGTAGAGGTCAGGCCGTGCGGCCTGCCGGGATAGTAGACCTCCTGCGCCCCCTTGATGAGCCTGGCTGATTTCTTCGCTGAATCTTTAATGGGCACGATCTGGTCGTCCTCACCGTGCATGACCAGCGTGGGCACATCAAATTTCTTAAGGTCCTCAGTGAAGTCGGTCTCGGAAAAGGCCTTGATGCTGTCGTAGGCGTTCTTGAGGCCGGCCTGCATGCTCCACAGCCAGAACTGTTCCAGGATGCCCTGCGAGACTTTCGCACCCGGCCGATTGGCGCCGTAGAAGGATACGGCAAAGTCTTTATAGAACTGCGAACGATCCTTGGCCAAGCTGCTCCGCAGTCCGTCAAACACTTCGATGGGGAGCCCCTCGGGATTGGCAGCGGTCTTCAGCACGAGCGGCGGCACCGCGGCAATCAGCACCGCTGCGGCAACCCGCTTGGTGCCGTGGCGTCCGATGTAGCGCGCCACTTCGCCGCCGCCGGTGGAGTGACCTACAAGTGTGACATCCCTGAGATCAAGGGTCTCGATGACGGCTGCCAGATCGTCAGCGTATCCGTCCATGTCATTCCCAGACGAAGCCTGGCTGGAGCGGCCATGGCCACGCCGGTCGTGTGCGACCGCGCGGAAGCCATTCTGGGCGAGGAAAAGCATTTGGCCATCCCAGGCATCCGCATTCAGCGGCCATCCGTGGGAAAAGGTGACGACCGGGCCTCTGCCCCAGTCCTTGTAGTAGATTGTCGTTCCATCTTTTACCGTGATCGTGCTCATAATGAATTTTCTCCTTTAGTTTGCGCGAGCAGAACCACTCGCAGTTTCATGTTTATTTGGCGGGTACCAGTATCGGAGCGCCCTTGGTTTTCACGAAG
>DASSUO010000068.1:0-4733 GCA_035706925.1 Moraxellaceae bacterium | reverse complement strand
GGAGTCACGACCTGCACTGGCGCACCGTCCTTGAGCTTGTCGGCGCCGTCAATCACGACCCGCTCGCCTGGCTGCACTCCCGTTTCCACGCCCACGCTGTCGCCGTCAACCGGTCCCAGCGTCACCGGGCGCGCACTCACTCGATTGTTTTTCGCCACCACGAAGACATAGGTTCCCTGGGTGCCGCGCTGAACCGCCGCCGTTGGCAGCTGCGTGCTGTGTGCACGCGTTTCGACCAGCAAACGGACATTCACGAACTGGTTCGGAAACAGGTTCTCATCGGCATTGGGAAAGAGGGCCTTGACCTTGATGGTTCCCGTACTCACGTCAATCTGGTTATCGAGACTTTCGAGCTTTCCGGTTGCCAGCTTCCGGGTCCTGCCACGATCCCATGCCTCAACCGGGAGCGTACGCCCCCGGTGAATCTGCTCGAGGATCGCCGGCAGATTGTCCTCCGGCAGGGCAAAGGTCACGTACGCTGGCTGGAACTGGTTGATCACCACCACACCCGCGGCATCCGACACGTGCACCATGTTGCCGGGATCGACCTGCCGCAATCCCAGCCGGCCGCTGACGGGTGCTGTCACCCGGCAATACGCAAGGTTGAGCCGGGCACTGTCGACCTGGCCCTGGTCCGCCTTGACGACGCCTTCCGACGCTTTTACCAGAGCCTGCTGCTGCTCGACCTGCTGCGGCGAGATGGAATCCTGCTGGAGCAGCGTCTGATAGCGTGCGAGATCCTGGCGGGCGCCCAGCAAGGTGGCCTGGTCACGGGCCAATTGCCCTTCGGCCTGCGACAGCGCCACTTGATAGGGCCGCGCATCGATCTGCAGCAGCACATCGCCGGCTTTGACGCGCTGGCCCTCCCGAAAATTGACCGCCATCAGTTGGCCGTCGATGCGGGAATGGACCGTCACCGAATTCAGCGGGACCACCGTGCCGAGGGCATCGAGATAGACCTTGAGGTCCCCCGCCACCACCGACGCGGCCTGTACGGGAACGGGACGATCGCCCTTGCCCTGATGCGCCCCCCCTTCCTTGCCAGCACGGTCGCCCGGCGGCGACGACTGGTGATGCCAGAGCGCGAGGCCCAGCCCGGTCGCAGCGACCAGGGCCAGCCACTTGTACATCGATGACCACTTCCGCCGGACACTTGCGGGAGGAGTCAGGGACGAGGATTCTGAATTGCGGTTTGTCGACATGGCACGCCTGGTTGAAAATTCGCTTCCGGCTGATGGCACTCCGTTGGGCGGCACTCCGTCGGGCGGCGATCCGTTGGGCGTCACCCTGCCGGGTCGCAAGCCACGGGACGGTAGCCCGCCGGCAGTAATGGACCCGCCACGATGAGGAGGCATGCTACGGCGAGTTCCGTTCCATCGCCACAGGCAGCTCACCCGCCGCTTGCAGCCAATTGTCACCGCACTCGGGTCGCCTGCGCCTCTCTCGTCAGCGGCACCCATCGCCGCTACTTGAATAGCGGCGCGGGAACAGCAAAAGCCCGGGGACGGCAAACGACATTCAACGTGGCTCGGCGCCTCCGGTTGACCGCCGCCCCCCTCGCGTGCCCGGAGTCTTACTCGGTACCCGCCGGATGAGACTGGCGGCAATCGCCTCGCCGTCTGGCCGGCACGCGTCATCAGCACTCCTGCCGACAGAGAAAATCGCCAGGGCTGGCGCTTTGAACAGTCCGCTTTGATCGCTATAGACTAGGTCAGCCATGCGTGCCCCTGCCGAACGAGGCAATTCCGCCCCGGCCGACCTGCATTCCCCACGCCCTCGAATCCAGACACCGCGACACTGAATGAACCCGCACGACACCCACTTCCGTCCCGATATCGAAGGTCTGCGCGCCGTGGCGGTCATGCTGGTAGTGGCATCCCACGCAAGGATTCCCGGCCTCTCCGGCGGCTTCATCGGCGTCGACATCTTTTTTGTCATTTCGGGATTCCTGATCACGCAGCAGCTCACCAGGGAGCTTCACCGCAGCGGCACCATCGACATCGGCGCATTCTACGGCCGCCGAATCCGGCGACTGCTCCCCGCGTTCACTGTGGTTCTCTTCGTCGTGCTCCTTGCACTGCGCGTACTCTTTTCACCCCTGGAGCAGCCCGAGCTTTACTCGACCGCACTCTCCGCCTCGCTCTACTTCAGCAACGTTCACTTTGCCCAGACGGCCACACAGTATCTGGCAGAAAGCAGCCTCCATGATCCCTTGCTCCATACCTGGTCATTAGGTGTGGAGGAACAGTTCTACATGGCCTGGCCCCTTTTTCTGTTGATGGCGGCGGCGTTCTCGAAGCCGCGCCCGCACGATTCCGCCCTGCGATGGCTCCTCGGCGCGGTCATTGCGGGTTCGCTGGCACTCAACCTGTACCTGACCCCCATCCGTCAGCCTGACGCCTTCTTTCTGCCGTTTACCCGGGCCTGGGAATTTGGTCTGGGCGCCGCCATCGCGATCATGGCAGCCTCATCGCCGCCATGGTCTTCCCTCCTGCCCCGTTACCCCTCGCGAGCCGCATCCCGCACTGCCATCCTCTTTGCCCTGGCCTTGATTCTGGTACCCGCCCTGATGCTCTCGGAGACCTCGCTGTTTCCGGGAATGGCTGCCCTCGCGCCGGCACTCGGTGCCGCCCTCCTGATTCTTCTCTTGCCGCACGCCTGGCAAGACGATCCCGCGCTGCGGCTGTTGCGCACCCCCTTCATGCAGTGGACGGGGCGTCGGTCGTACAGTTGGTATCTCTGGCATTGGCCTCTCCTGGTCATCGGGAGGCTCTTTATCCCCACGCCGTCCCTGTGGACCGATGTCGCGCTCGCCGCCCTGGCACTCGGCATTGCCGCGGGCTCTTATCGCTTTGTGGAAAATCCCCTGCGCTCAGCACCGCTGCTCCAGCCAACGTTGGCGTCACTCCTTTTTGCGGCCCTGCTTGGCTTCGGCGGCGGCACCATCGCCCTGGCCGCAGGCAGCTCCGCCATCGAGATCTCCACCGGCGACCGGTTTTCGCACCTGGCAGCAGCCCGCACCGACCTTCCGCCCATCTATGCCAACGGGTGCGAACCGCCGTTCTATGACACGCGCCTGATTGAATGCGCATCGGGCCCCGACGATGCGCCGCACACGGCCGTGCTCATCGGTGACAGCCATGCGGGACAATGGTTCTCTGCCCTGGAGGCCGCGCTTCCGCCTCCCCAATGGCGCGTCATCCTGATGACAAAGTCATCGTGTCCCCTTTTGGCCCTGGACATGTTCAATCCACGAATCGGTCGTACCTTCGACGAATGCCGGCAATGGCAGGACAAGGCACTGGCGCGCCTCAGGACTCTCCGGCCCGATGTGGTGATTGCCTCCAGTTACGAGCACTACGAGCTGTCGCCCACAGAATGGCGAACGGGAATGGAAGGCCTGATGCTGCCAATAGCAGACTCGACCCGGCATCTCTTCATCCTTCGCGATACGCCCTCACCGGGTCAAAATCCGCTGTTTTGCCTGTCGCGTCGCGAATGGAATACCTGGGTCACACTGCCCTCCTGCAGCTTTGAGCCGGATGCAAGCCTTTCGACGATGGTGCTCAATACCGCGAGGGATGTGGCACGAGAGCGAGACAACATCACCATGCTTGATTTGACCCGCGCCATCTGCCCTACGTCACCCTGCAGTTTTGAGGAAGGTGGCGTTCTCAAATTTCGCGACGGGCATCACCTGACAGACAGTTTCGCCAGAACGCTTTCCGGAAATTTCCGCAGCGCTTTCAGGCCTTGGTCACAGGGACCTGAACCAGCTCCGCTATAGCGCCAGCCACGCATTCCCTTTCGCCTTAAAGCAGTCATGCAGAGAAGCAAACGGTCTTTGCATGGCGCAGACCCGGCGCGCACCATGGCGTCTCCATACGGGAAACAGCGGGCCGGATGCCCTTTTTCTTCGCCAGCTGATGCATTGCTCGACGAGAAAACGCAGGACCGACCCGGAGGAGCTCAGCCATGAATCACATCACCACGCTAGCCACCATCGGTTTGCTGTCTTGCACGTCCGGGATTGCGCTTGCGGCCGGCAGGTCGGCACCGTTTGCTCCGCACATCACCATGCCGCCGACAATGATGGTTCAACACATGAGCCCGCCCGCCACCGCACCAGCGCCACACGCCAGTGCGCCTGCAAGCGGAATGACGACAGCCGCAAAGCCGACATCAACCGGCCCGACGTTTACAGGCCAACCCAATCAAAGCTGCGGCAGCGCAACAGCACCCAACACGCCGGGGATGTCTGCCGCGGCACCGGGCTCTGCGTTCAATCCGGACGGCAAGTCGGGTACGGTCTATGCGGGCCAGCAACCCCAGAACTCGTTCAACACTGCCAGTGTCTCGCAGTATGACGTTGCGTGCTTCCGTCAGCCCTGACTACGAAGCTCCCAATCCCGTTTCCGAAGAAAACCGCGCCTTGGCGCGGTTTTCTCCTCAAGACATTTGACGTCACACTGCAGAATGCCCTTTCAGGATTACCCTCCTTCATGACGCATGGTGCGTCACGTTGACCGACGAAATCCGAGGGTTCACCACGCCTTCTTCCGTTTTTAAATCCACCACGCAATTACGTTGACCGCAATTCAGATCGATCGTACCAATTGGCACGATAGTCACAGCAAAAGCAGCCCGCTCCCGTTGCAATACCCCACCCCCTCCGGGCCATTTTTCGATCAATGGCAGCCGACCTCAGCTGACAGGTCCGCCAACGCGCAGCC
>DASSUO010000067.1:0-8303 GCA_035706925.1 Moraxellaceae bacterium | reverse complement strand
GAACGGTCCGGCGGCACGAATGGGGGTGCCCACTGCTAGACTCCAGTAGAAAAGCATCGAAAAAGAACGACCGGAGTCGACATGTTTGACAAGAAAATGCCGGAAGCGTGGCGTGTGCTGCGCATACAGTCGGAAATCGTCGATGGCATCGAGCACCTCATCAAGGTGTCCTACGCCGCCATCCTGTTCGGTAGCGCCCGTCTGCCGCCCGAATCTCCGTATTACAAGGCAGCGGAGGACATGGGCCGTCTCCTCTCTCAGGCGGGCGTCAATGTCATCACGGGCGGTGGCCCCGGCATCATGGAAGCGGCGAACAAGGGGGCGCACAATCAGGGGGCCAAGTCGGTCGGCCTCAATATCTCCCTGCCCATGGAGCAGGAGGCCAATGCCTATCAGGACATCAGTCTGTATTTCCGCTATTTCTTCGTGCGCAAATTCATGTTCATGAAGCATGCGCTGGCCTTCGTGATTTTCCCGGGCGGGTATGGCACTCTCGACGAAATGTTCGAGGTCCTGACCTTGATCCAGACCGGCAAGAGTGAACCGTTTCCGGTCATTCTCTACGGTCGTGAATACTGGAACGGCCTCATCGACTGGCTGCGCAACCGCATGCTGGCCGACGGGTGCATCAGCGAAAGCGACCTCGATCTGTTCACCGTGGTGGACAGCGCCGACGAAGGCGCCCGCATCGTGATCGACTACTATCACCAGCGCATGGTGGAATCGGAACAGGAATGAAATCGCTGCACGTCTCGATCGCGGACCAGACGCTCCGGCTCATGGAAGATGGCCATACCCTTGAAGCCTATTCGGTATCGACAGCCCTGAAGGGCGCCGGGGAGCAGTCAGGCAGCGAACAGACCCCCCGCGGTGCGCACGTCGTGCGCGCAAAGATCGGTGCGGGCATGCCGAGTGGTACGGTGTTTCGCGGACGACGCCCGACCGGTGAGGTCTGGAGTCAGGACTTGCAGGCGCAATATCCCGCGCGCGACTGGATTCTCACTCGCATCCTCTGGCTGTCGGGGACCGAGGTGGGGCGTAACCGACTGGGTAACTGCGACAGCATGCGCCGTTACATCTACATTCACGGCACTCCCGACTCCGAGCCCATGGGGCTGCCGCGCTCGCATGGCTGCATTCGCATGCGCAATGCTGACATCATCGACCTGTTCGATCGCGTTCCGGCATTTACCCCGGTCTACATCGACGAATAAGTACGAGCTGGCCCCAGGGCTGCTTCGGTGCGGCCTCCCGCCTGGCGGACCGAGGCCCGATTATTGCGGGCGGCAATGCCCGCCTGGTGCGATAGCCGGCCCCGGAACCCGGAACCCGGAACCCGGAACCCGGAACCCGGAACCCGGAACCCGGAACCCGGAGCCTGGAACCGGGAACCCAGAATCGAGTGCCAGTACCAGTACTCAGAGTTCAGGGTTCAAGGCTCAGGGCTCAGTACCCAGGCTTCAGGGCTCAATGGATCTTCAGTAGTGCCTCAGGGGCGGCTCCCTCCCTGCGACGCGTCGGTACATCGACTGGCACAGGCTTGCCGGTCAGTTGCCTGAATACCGCCACGGACGATCTTGCCCCGGCCAAAGGATGCCGCAAGCGGGTCTGGCGACCGCAGGGGCATCCTATGGCCCGGGCAAAAAGCGGCCCGGCGATCGGCGGGCAGGGCGGTAAAGAAGGAAATGCGGGGCCGGACTGCTGGAAAGTCAGCCAATTTGGCTGAAAAACAAGCGGTTGATATTAAAGGGAAAAAATTCCCTGTTTTTTCCTTTGACAGGTTCGTTCAAGTCCCTATAATGCGCCCCACGCTGAATGCCCAAGGGTGCTTAGCTCAGCTGGGAGAGCAGCTCCCTTACAAGGAGCGGGTCGGCGGTTCGATCCCGTCAGCACCCACCAGCGTACAAGACCAAGCAGCGGTAGTTCAGTCGGTTAGAATACCGGCCTGTCACGCCGGGGGTCGCGGGTTCGAGTCCCGTCCGCTGCGCCATACAAAACACAACGCGCTCGCCGAAAGGCCAGCGCGTTTTGTTTTTTTGGGCCTGAGCCCTTGTCCTGACCGCATCACCGCTTGTAGGCACACTCGCTTTAAGGTCACCATTGTGGTCTTAAATAAGAAGAAGACCGCCCTTCAAGGAAGTCGGTATGACGGATCTCGGAAACGTCCCCGCGCCTCGCCCTGAGCAGCGTGCCCATCGGCGTCTGCCGTTGCAGAAGAACGTCCTGCTGGTCGCCCGCGGAATGAAGCAGCGCGCAGGTCAGATGAAGGAAATCTGCGCCGGCGGTGCCCTGGTGGAAATGCTGGAGCCTGCCGAAGAGGGGCGCTCATTCCGTCGTGGCGAAGTGGTGCTGCTGAAAGTGGTGATCGGGGAGGGCGATGCCGCCCGTTCTCAGGAGTTGCGCTCGCGAGTGGCCCATGTCGATGGCCTGCTCTTCGGCGTCGCCTTCTTCAATCCGGATCCCGAGGCCCTGGCGGCACTCCTGGCCGCGGCCGATGCGGCGGCCGCAGATGTCGCTGCCATTCCCCCCATGACGCCTGAAACCCAGTCCCTGATTCAGGAGCGCCTGGTTCAGCAAGTCATGACCTATTGCGGCCACGCACTCGGTCCCCTGCTCCAGCAGTCGGACACGGCACTACTGGCCGCCGCGGAGCATGCGCACAGTGCGGCCGAGCAGCGTCTCTTTTTTGAGGCCGCGACGGTGCTGCGCAAGCGTCGGGATGACTTGCGCGCGCAATTCATCAAGACGCTCAAGCGTTCGTTCTTCTCACCGGCAACGGATGCCGATGCCGATGTGTCCGGACTCGCCCGGGCGGATCGCGAGCAGTTCGAGGCCTGGCTCGTCGTCAAGGTGATGGCCGCGCGTGCCGAAGATGCGTGCCGCGAACCACTGCAGGCCCTGCAGGCTCGTCTGGATGCCCTGGGCCACAGCGGCCCCGCCCGGCAGTTCCGTCCCTTCGCGCCCGCGTCACTGTGCCGGGTGTTCCAGGACGTCATCGCCGGCCTCAAGTTTGTGCCGGTGGTCGAAAAGGTCCTGTATCGCGCGCTCGAGGACGCGATGCTGGCCAATCTCGGCTCGCTGTACGAGGCATTGAATTCAACGCTGGTGCAATACAACGTGATGCCGGTCCTGGTGCTGCCGAAGGCGCCAGTCGCCGCGGATGCCAGCGCTGGCGCGCCGCCGCCCCCGTCCGTATCAGGCTCGGCGCCGCCCCATTCCGCGCAGGAGTTTTTCGCGCGGGCAGGGCGTGTGGCTCCTGTGCTCCCTCGCCGGGGCCCCTCTCCGCAGGCATTGCGGCAGTTGCTCGCGCTGCTGCGCGGCGACGAGGCGCCTGCGGCGGTCACGCTGGATTCGATCGAATTGCGGCGCGTATTCGGCATGCTCAAGGCCGCCGACGATGGATGGCGCTCGTCGCTGTCGCGGTACATCGTGCAATCGGGGGATGACGGCGTAGCGGGTGCCATTCGTTCGCTGCAGCCCTTTGTCGATGCACTGTGCAAGGCACTGGTCGCGGAGGAAAGCCCCGCGAGGACATGGTTGGCGGCACTTGAGTTGCCGCTGCTGCATGCGCTGATCCGTGACGATGCCTTCGTCAATGAGCAGGAACACCCGCTTCGATCCGTAATGGAAGGCATTGTCCGCCTCGGCGGGCGCGAGGCACCGCTGGCAGCCGCCGCGCGCACCGCGATCGAAGCGATGGTGGTAAAAATTTCACGTGATTTCGACACCGACCCTGATGCCATTGTGGCGGCGGCGCGGGACATCGGTCCCCTGATCGTGGCGCAGCAACAAAACATCGAGCGCAACCGTGATCGCGTTTGCCTGGCGGCGGACGGTGAGTGGCGACTGGCAGAGGCTCGCCGCGAGGTGCAGGAAGCGCTCGATGTGCGACTGGCGGGCCGCAAGGTGCCGCAGCCCGTGTTGACGCTGCTCGATGCCGGCTGGCGTGATCTTCTGGTGACCACGCTGTTGCGGCAGGGTGGACGAGGTGGAAACTGGGATGCCTATGTCGGCCTGATTGACGAGCTGGTCGCCATTGCGGCCGATCCCCGGCGAACGTTTGACCTGCGTGCGCTGCTGCAGTTGCTGAAGGAGGGGCTCTCGGAACACGGGGAGCTGAATCCGGCGGCCCAGCAGCAGGCCATTGCCGAGCTCAAACCGCTGCTCGGCGGCGCGCAGCGCCTGGTCGAGGATCCCGTCGTCTGGGTCATGGTGCCGCCGCGGCGGCCGGGCGTGGATCATGGCGAGCGCTGGCTGGAAAAATGGCTGGAGCGCGCGTCGCGCCTGCAACCCGGTGACTGGCTCGAACTCCATCACCGCGGGGGAGGTGCCGATTATCTGAACCTGGCCTGGCGCGATGCGGCAGGAACGCGCTTTGTCTTCGTCAATCCGATGGGCCTCAAGGCGGGCGACTTCAGTCATGCCGAGCTCGCCAGTCTCATGCATACCGGCAATGCGATTGCCTGCAGCAGTCCGTCACGGCCGCTGGAGCGCGCAATGTTCCGCGCCGGCTTTTCGTTGTACGAGCGATTGCTGCAGCAGGTCACGCATGATCCCCTGACCGGGCTCGCCAATCGTGCGGAATTCATGCGGCAGCTGGATCGTGTGCTGGAGGGGGCGCGCCGGCAACGTTCGCATCACGTTCTCGTCCGTGTGAGTCTGGACCCGCTGGAGTCCGACCGGCCGATTCCGCATGAGGACCGGGATGATCTGGAGCGCAGCGTCGCGCACATGCTCGGCAAGGCGCTGGCGCCCCGCACCCTCGTGGCCCGTCTCGGAGCAGGTGAATTTGCGCTTTTGCTTGAAGAGTGTGAACTTGCCCGAGCCCAGCAGCTGATCAGCTTGCGCCTCGGTGAGCTGTCGGCATTGCGGCCCGTCATTGCGGGAGAACCCTGTCGGCTGACGGCAAGTGCCGGTCTGGTCGACGTGACGTTTACCAGCGAGTCGGCGCCCTGGCTGATTCAGGCCGCCGAGGCAGCCTGCGCCGAAGCGCAGCGGCACGGCGGTAACCGGATCGACGTGCATCATCCGTCCGATGCGGAGCAGGCGCGGCGCGATGCGCTCGCCCTGTGGGTGTCGCGCCTCAATGACGCGCTGGAATCCGAGCGGCTTGCCTTGCGCTGGCAGCGGATCGAGGCCGTACCTTCGGCGCCACCGACTACACTGGGCTACGAGATTCTGCTGGGTGTGCCTCAGGAGGAGGGCTCGCAACCGCTGACCGGTGAATTCGTGCAGGCCGCCGAGCGTTACCAGCGCATGCTGGCCGTGGATCGCTGGGTGATCGAGAACACGTTCCGCTGGCTGCGCGATAATCCGGCGCAGATCGATTCGATCGGCATGGTGTCACTCAATCTCTCGGCGCAATCGCTTGCCGATGCCCAGACGCCAGCATTCATTTTTGACCGGCTGCTGAAATACAAGCTGCCGCCCGAGCGCTTCTGTTTCGAGATCAGTGAGGCCGCGGCCATTGCCAACCTGCCCGATGTTGCCGACTTCATGCAGGAGCTGGGCAAGGCCGGCTGCCGCTTTGCGCTCGATGACTTCGGTACGGGGCATGCGGGTGGCGGTGAGCACTTGCGTCACCTGCCGCTGCATTATGTGAAGATCGATGGCGCCTTTGTCCGTGTGCTCGGCGACGATGTCGAAGGGGGCATATTGCTGCGAGCCATCAATGCGCTGGCGCACTATGTGGGGTTGGCCACGATTGCCGAAAATGTGGAGGACGCGGCAACGCTGGCGCGGTTGCGCGCCATCAGTGTCGACTATGCGCAGGGCTATGGCATCGAAAAGCCGCGGATGCTGGAAGGCCTGTAATCCGGGCATCCCTTTGATGCCCGGTGCAGCGTCACGGCAGGGCGTGACGATCGCGTGCGTCCCACCACTGGCGGGCAATAGTGAAGGCCTCTTCCTGGGAAGTTGCGCGCTGCAGGGTGCGCAGCGCCAGGGCCACGGTGGCCACCACGGCCATTTCCCCGTAGTCGTGTGAGCGGTCGCCGCGCCACACTGCCAGATAGTCGTCCAGCACGAACGCTTCTTCGGCCGTATGGCGCGTGCCGAAAATCATGGGCCACTCTTCTTCCTGAAGGACACCATCGACGATGCGCAGCGCGAGGCAGCTGCCATCCGGGTTGCGTTCAATCTCGCCCCCCTCACCCTTGATGACGCAGCTGTTGCGGTATCCCAGTCGGGCCGCGGCGGCCTGGTGCGATGCCCGGTAAGCCGGATGGAAGATGGCCTGCATGACGTAAGGCGCATCCAGCGGATTGAGCAAGCGCGCCAGCGTATGCACCGGTGAGCGCAGGCCCATCACGTTGCGCAGTGCGATCATCTCACCCAGGGGCGGAGAGAGGTCGTCCAGGCCCATATAGGCGAAGCCGCTGTCATCCAGTGCGGTTCGCACGTCGTTCCAGTGTCGGCAGTGGGTCAGGCCGAGTCGCGGCAGTACGTTCTCGGTGTAAAGCCGATTTACCGTGTGGCCGCTCGCGCCGTGCATGAAAACGCGCACGCCATTCTGGACGAGGGTCTTTACGGCGAACAGGAACCAGGGATAGTGCTTGCGCTTGCCCGCGTAAGAGGACCAGTCGAGATCCACGGGAATGTCGCGTGGCGCCGCCATGTGCCGGCGGGCAGCGGCCACGAAGCCGGCGAGCTCGTCCGGCGTTTCCTCCTTCACGCGCAACAGCATGAGAAAGGCACCGAGCTGTACGTCCAGAACGTCGCCACGGAGGATCATGCCCATCGCCGCCTCTGCCTCTTCGACGGTCAGGGAGCGCGAGCCTGTTTTTCCTTTGCCGATGATGCGGATGTACTGGGCGAAAGGATGTTCGTCGCCACGATAGATATTCTTCATGGGCATGGCGCAGGTCTCAGAGGCAATTGGGCGGCTTGGGCAAGCCGGCGAGGCGGGCAATGGTCTTGGCCGGCGTGCCGGGAAACAGCTGCATCACGTAGATACTGGTGGCTTTTTCCGGGCCCAGCTCCTGGGCAAGGTACTTGAGCAGGGGGCGGGTGGCCGGCGACAGTTCGTAGCGGTCGTAGAAGCGGCGCAGGGCGAAGAGGATTTCCCAGTGGGCGGGCGTGAGGGCGATGCCGTCGCGAGCCGCCAGGGCGGTCGCGGTGGTCTCGTTCCATGCTCGGTGATCGCGCAGGTAGCCGTCCTTGTCCAGCAGTGCGTCGAGCCCGTCCACAGTCGCGTCAGCCCCAGGACAGGGATTTGCCGTGGCGGACGACAAGGTCGACAAATCCGCCATGATCAATGAGCGGCAGATGCGCGGGCCACTGCGGCAACAGGCCGCGTGCGCGCACGTCTGCTTCCAGCGCCACACAGTCGGCGGGCAGCCCGCCCGCGTCGGCGAGGGCTGCATAAACGCCTTCCCCGGTGAGCAGCAAGGTGTCATTGCCGGCCATCGAGCGGCCGAGCGCGCCGGGTAGGCGTCCGCCTTCGAGGCGGTGGACTATGTGCAAGGTCGTCATCAAAAGCGCAGTACCAGGTCGTGGCGGGCAATGAGGTCGCGCAGGCCGTCGGCGTCGAGCGCGTCGACGGGCAGGGAGAGGTCGCCGGGCGACAGCCCGCGTTCGGCCAGCGAGGCGGCATCGACATAAAGATGATGGATGTCGTAAAGCTCCAGCGCCTGCAGTTGCGAGCCTGGTGTGCGTCGCTCAAGCAACTTGCCGTCCTGCTGGGACAACAGCTGCCAGACGCCGTCGTCCTGGAACAGCACGGCAACGGAGAGTCCGAAGGTGGCGGCCACAAGCTGGGCGTCAATTTGCTCCTGCGGTGATTCGCTGCCGAAGGGCGAGTGATGCTGGATGAAAAGCGCGCGTTTCATGAGGGTCATGCGGGAAAACTGACGAGGCGGTCGGCCTCGATCATGGCTTCGGCCAGCTGGCCGAGACCGGAGATGGTGTAGCCCTTGGCAAGGTTGGACACGTTGCGATCCTCGCGGGCGGCGGTGTCGTGGTCCATGACCCCGCGCTTGAGTGCGGCAGCGATGCAGATGACGAGTTCGATGTCGTGCGTGCCGGCCAGTGTGGCCCAGTCGCGTGAGACATGGGCTTCGTCTTGCGGTGGCAGTAGCAGGACGTTGCCGTGCAGGGCGCCATCGCCATAGAAGAATACGCGGGGAACGTGGTGTCCGGCGGCGAGCGCGGCGCGTGCAAAATGCAGGGCCTGCCAGGCGTTCTCCTGATGGGGGGCGGCGGTGACGATGAGGGCGATGTTCATGGGGGCTCCCGGATGGTGAGCATTCTAGCGCAAGCGGGGGTGGGGTGGGGGGAGGGTACGAGCGGGTTGTGGTGGGATT
>DASSUO010000066.1:0-2955 GCA_035706925.1 Moraxellaceae bacterium | reverse complement strand
CCCGAGTTCGCCCTCAAGCTCGGATGGGCGGCCGGCAAGGTGCTGGCCCGAGATGGTGCGGCCTCGGTGGTGATGGGCAAGGACACGCGCCTGTCCGGCTATCTGCTCGAGTCGGCGCTGGAGTCGGGTCTGTCGGCGGCGGGTGTCAGCGTACGCCTGCTCGGTCCCATGCCCACGCCAGCCATCGCGCATCTCACTCGCGCCTTTCACGCCAGCGCCGGCATCGTCATTTCGGCGTCGCACAACCCCTACTACGACAACGGCATCAAGTTCTTTGGTGCCAACGGCAAGAAGCTGCCGGACTCGGTCGAGTCCGAGATCGAGGACTGGCTCGAAAAGCCCCTGACCATCGATGCTCCCGACCTGCTCGGCAAGGCGCAGCGACAGGACGATGCCCGGGGGCGCTATATCGAGTTCTGCAAGTCGACGTTTCCCTTTGCCCTTTCCCTCAAGGGCATGCGCATCGTCCTCGATTGTGCCCACGGCGCGGCCTATCAGGTCGGGCCGTCGGTATTCACCGAGCTCGGCGCAACCGTCATCCGGATGGCGTGTGAGCCCGACGGCCTCAACATCAATCGCGATTGCGGCTCCACCCATCCGGAAGCACTGCAGCGGGCTGTGGTCGACCAGAAGGCAGATCTCGGCATTGCCTTCGATGGCGATGCCGATCGTGTACTCATGGTGGACGGCCATGGCGAGCTCGTTGATGGCGATGAACTCATTGTCATGATTGCCCGCGAGCGTCTGGCGCGCGGTGAGGTGCTGGGGGGCGTGGTGGGGACGCTCATGAGCAACATGGGCATGGAACTGGCGCTGCGCGACATGGGGCTTGGATTTGCGCGCGCAAAAGTGGGCGATCGCTATGTCATGGCGACCCTTGAGGAGCGCGGCTGGACACTCGGTGGCGAGTCGTCGGGGCATGTCGTCTGCCTCGACAAGACAACCACCGGTGACGCGATCGTGGCCGCCCTGCAGGTACTTGGCGCGATTGTGCGTACCGGGCAGCCCTTGCACGAGTTGCGCAAGGGAATGCGCAAGCTGCCCCAGCACATGATCAATGTTCGTGTGGCGCAGCGGTCCGATCCCCTGGCGGTTCCGGCGGTGACACAGGCCGTTCAGGAAATCGAGAGGCAGCTAGCCGGACGTGGCCGGGTACTGTTGCGGGCGTCCGGAACGGAGCCTGTCATCCGGGTCATGATAGAGGGGGAGGAAGCTGCCCAGGTCATGACGCTGACGCAGGCCCTGGCCGATGTCGTGCGCGAGGCCCTGGTGTAGGCGTCCAGCATTTTTGCGTCGGGCGGTTGTGTCGCCCGGAGCAGTCCGTTAAGATTGCGGCCCTCGCGCGGCAGGGCGGTTAAAAACCGGTGTGCCGCCTTCCGTGTTGCCTCTTGGATGTCCCTCGAAGGAGCGCCTGACAGATGCGTCGCAAGTTGGTCGCAGGCAACTGGAAGATGAATGGTCGGCTTGCCATCAATCAGTCGCTGGTTGAGTCGGTGCTGGCCGGTGTGCGGGGAGCGCAAGGGGTAGATGTGTGGCTGGCGCCGCCAGCGGTTTATCTGCCCCAGGTCGCCGGATTGTTGAACGGGAGCGTCGTGGGTCTTGCGGCCCAGAATGCCTCTCGCGAACAGGACGGCGCCTTCACTGGCGAAGTGTCTGCGGACATGCTTGCTGACGTGGGGTGCCATGCTGTCCTGGTAGGTCACTCGGAGCGTCGCAGCCTTTATGGCGAGTCAGACGCCGTGGTGGTCGAGAAGTTCAAGCGGATTCAGGCTGCGGGCCTGGTTCCGGTGCTGTGTGTAGGGGAGACCCTGGCAGAGCGAGAGGCGGGGTGTACGGAGTCGGTTGTGCTTCGTCAGCTGGGTGCGGTGATCGATGCCTGTGGTGTCGAGTCGCTGGTGCGGTCAGTGGTTGCGTATGAGCCTGTTTGGGCCATCGGAACCGGTCGCACGGCAACGCCCGGGCAGGCACAACAGGTGCACGCAGTGTTGCGTGGTGACGTTGCTCGTCGCAATGCGACGGTGGCGGAGGGTCTTCGCATCCTCTACGGCGGCAGCGTAAAGGCGGCCAATGCCGAGTCACTGTTCGCCATGGCGGACATTGATGGCGCCCTGGTCGGGGGCGCTTCGCTGGTGGCTGAAGAATTCGTGGCTATTGCCCGCGCGGCGGAAGCGTCGCGCTGAAGGTAAAAGTAAATGGAAAGCGTGGTTCTGGTGTTGCATGTGCTGGTGGCGGTGGCGATGACTGGCCTCATCCTCCTGCAGCAGGGCAAGGGTGCTGAAATGGGCGCCTCCTTCGGTGCCGGCGCCTCGCAAACGGTGTTTGGTGCGGCGGGCTCTGTAGGCTTCCTCACTAAAGTGACTGCGGTACTGGCAGCCATCTTTTTCATGACGAGTCTTGGGCTTGCAGTTTATGCCCGCAAGGCTGTGCAGAGCCCGTTGCCGGTGGCCCCTGTGGCGACCCAGCCGGCCGCGCCGGCGAGTGAAGTCCCGGCGGCGCCGTCACAGGCTCCGGCGGGTGGCGACGTGCCTCAGGCGCCCGTCAGGAAATAATTGCTGTGCCGGGACGTCGTTGGCGGCCCGGAAAAAAGTTTTGCGGAAGTGGTGAAATTGGTAGACACGCCATCTTGAGGGGGTGGTGCCTAACGGCGTGAGGGTTCAAGTCCCTCCTTCCGCACCAAATCCTTCCTGTCCGGCGCCGGCTTTTCGGTGTGCGGAAGGGGTAGGTGGAAACCCGGAACCAGTGCCGGTGTTTTCCTGCAAAATGCGACAAAAACCTTTTGACTTCACTAGTCATGGGGCCTATAGTCGCCGTCCTCTGATGCGGGGTGGAGCAGCCTGGTAGCTCGTCGGGCTCATAACCCGAAGGTCGTTGGTTCAAATCCAGCCCCCGCTACCACTTTTGGACTTGGACGCTTTCGACGAGAAGCGTCCTTAAAAAGCCCACCTTGTGTGGGCT
>DASSUO010000065.1:0-24768 GCA_035706925.1 Moraxellaceae bacterium | reverse complement strand
AAGGTCGACGCCCTCGACCTCCTCCACCTCCGGCAGGACGGCTACGGTGCAGGCCGACGTATGGATACGTCCCTGCGATTCCGTCGCAGGGACTCGCTGCACCCGATGAACGCCGGACTCGAACTTGAGGCGGGCGTAAATGTCCTGGCCCTCGATCTTCGCAATGACTTCCTTGTAGCCGCCGTGCTCACCGGGATTCGATGACACGACCTCGACGCGCCAGCGCTGTTTTTCCGCATAGCGTGAATACATCCGGAACAGGTCGCCGGCAAAGATGGCGGCTTCATCACCGCCGGTTCCTGCGCGAACTTCCAGCCAGACGTTGCAGGCATCATTCGGATCGCGGGGAATCATCAGCGTTTCGAGTTCGCCCTGGAGGCGCACGATCTCCTGACTCGCATCCGCCAGTTCCTGCTCGGCCATTTCGCGGAAATCCGGATCGCGGAGCAGTCCCTCGGCGTCGGCACGACGCTGTTCGACCTGGTGCAACGCCGTGACGGTCGCCACGACCGGTTCCAGCTCGGCATGCTCCCGCGACAGCTTGCGGAAACGGTCGTTGTCGCTGATGACGCCAGGGTCGGCGAGCAATGCGTTCACCTCTTCCGCACGCTCGACCAAAGTATCCAGCTTGGCACGCAACGATGCCTTCATGCGCCTTCCCCACCGCGCCGGGTCGGGAGGTCTGTCACGCCGGAAACGGCTTCGCCGCTCCCCGCAGGGCGGGCAGGGGTCGCGTCATGGCTGTCGTCGCTGATACCCAGCAGCTCCGCCGCCCACGCCAGCTTTTCGCGCTCACCGTCCGCGGCCGCCTTCTTGAGTGCGAGACTCGGCTGATGCAGCAGTTTGTTGGCCAGCGCGCGACTGAGCCGCTCCAGCACCTCCGCCGGATCCTGCCCCTTGCGCAGTCCGGCAAGCGCGCGCTCTACCTCGGCGGCGCGCAGTGCCTCGACGTGCTGGCGATAGGCCATCACCGTGGCCGCAGCACCTTGTTCACGCCGCTGCGTCATGAATTGCGCCGCCCGCTGTGTCACGATCTCTTCGGCGGCCACGGCCGCTTCCTGGCGTGAGCGCAGATTTTCCTCCACAACCGACTGCAGGTCGTCCACCGTATACAAATAGACGTCGCGCAACTCGGCCACCTCGGGCTCGATGTCACGCGGCACGGCGATATCGACCATGAACACCGGCTTGTGGCGCCGCTTCTTCAGCGCACGCTCCACCATCCCCTTACCCAGAATCGGCAGCGGCGATGCCGTCGAGGAAATCACGATGTCGGCACTGGCGAGTGCCTCCGGAATCTCTTCCAGGGAAATGGCGCGACCATTGAATTGCTGTGCCAGCTCGAAACCGCGTGACAGGGTGCGATTGGCCACGGTGATTTTCGTTACGCCCTGTTCATAGAGGTGCTTGCCTACCAGCTCGATCATTTCGCCCGCACCGATCAGCAGCGCCTCGGTGTCGCGCAGGTCAGCAAAGATCTGACGCCCGAGTTGTACCGCCGCAAACGCCACCGACACCGGATTGGCGCCAATCGCCGTATCCGTTCGCACCTGCTTGGCCGCGGAAAAAGTGGCCTGGAACAGTCTCTCAAGCGCCGGGCCCAGTGTGCCTGCCGAGGCGGCCTGCATGTAGGCGTCCTTCATCTGCCCGAGAATCTGGGGCTCGCCCAGCACCATCGAATCCAGTCCGGACGCCACGCGCATCATGTGGCGCACAGCCTCTTCGTTTTCGTAGTGATAGATGGCACGGGAAATTTCTTCGAGGGGCAGTTGCCGGTGCTGCGCCAGCCAGGTCATCAGGGACTCTGCCTGTGTGCTGTCGACCTGCCCGTAAAACTCGGTCCGGTTACAGGTCGAGAGGATGGCGATCTCCCGGACACCCGCCTCCCGCAATGCCGTACGCAATGTGTCGGGCAGCGTATCCGGGGTAAAGGCAACCTTTTCGCGCAGATCCAGCGATGCGGTCTTGTGATTGATGCCGAGCGCCAGAAGCCCCATGCCTTACCCGTCCCACCTTAACCGTATCGAGAGGCGACCCCGGAAATCGCCACCATCATGCAGCAAAAAAGCCCCTGCCGGAGACGAGTTCCGTCATCGGGGGCTGGTCTGCGCCTGCCTGTCCGGCCCTCCCTCGCACCGCGGCAGCGGGTCGGGCAGGCCAAAGGTGCGAATTTTGCGGGATAGACAGGGCAAAGACAAACCGGCCGGCGGCACATCGGTGACACCGATTGGCGACAATCCCGCATTGGCGTCGTCCCGGCTTTTTTGCCACTATGGACCTCTTCGCGTCTGTCCGAGCCTGCCTCCTGCCGCCATGGCCCATCGCGCCCTCGTTTTCCTTGCTGTCCCGCTACTGGCGGCCTGCGCGGCCCGACCCGCTGCCGTTACCAGGAGCCCTGCGACCCCGCCGCCTGCACCAGCAACAGCGGTCGAGGCGCCCGTTCGCCCTTTCCCCGCCAAGACGCTTGAGACCTTGCTTACTGCCGAGTTTGCGGCCCTGCGACAGCACCCCGACATCGCTCTCGACAATTACGTTGCCGCGGCCCGCGACACCCGGGATCCGGGCGTGGTCGCCCGCGCCACTACCATTGCCCAGATCCTTAACCAGCCGCAAAGCCTCGAAATGGCGCAACTGTGGACAGAGGTCGCGCCAAAGGCACCCGAAGGGTGGTTTCTGCTGGCGCTGAACGCCCTGCGCCAGCGGCAATTCGAAACCGCCATTCCTGCCATCGACCGGCTGCTCGACATCCAGCCCGAGGCGGATCTCGAGCAGCTCTTCATTGCCGCCCAGCCCTCGGCCCAGGCGGACCGCGACGAGCTGGCCAGTCGTCTGGACGATCTGGCACGCACGCATCCGGACAACGCCAACCTCCTTTTCGGCCAGGCACTGGTGCGCGCGCAAAGCGGCAAGCCGGCCGAGGCCCTGGCCATCGTTTCGCGCGCCCACGACCTGCGCCCCGACAGCCTTCCGGTCACGCTGCTGCAGGCCAAGATGCTGACCGAACTTTCACGCAGCCGCGAGGCGGCAAACCTGCTGCGGCGCGCCTTGCCCCGCCACCCGGACAGCCCCACCCTGCACCTGAATCTGGCCCGTGCGCTCATTCGCGCCGGCGACCTGACCGGCGCCGAGGATGAATTCCGGACCATGCTGCAACGTCAGCCGGATGACGCCAACCTGCACCTCAGTCTCGCGCTGGTGGCGTTCGACAATCACCATGACGACGTGGCGGAGCACGAGCTGGAGCATCTGCAAGGCGACGACTCCTTCGGCGACGAGGCCAGCTACTACCTCGGCCTGCTGGCCGTGCGCCAGAATCGGTCCGACGATGCATTGCGCGCGTTCGAGAACGTGCAACCGGGCGCCCAGTACCTGCCTGCGCTTGCCGAAATCTCCCGGCTGCTCAGCGCCCGCGGCGAAACGACTGAAGCACGCCAGCGCCTTGCCCAGGCGCGCGCCCAGACCCCCGAACTGGCCACCAGCCTCTACCAGCTCGAAGCCGAGCTCATGTCCGAAAACGGCGATGCAGCCGGCGCCTACGACCTGCTCACCACGGCGCTCACGGAACTGCCCGGCAACCCCCAGCTCCTGCTGAGCCGCGCCATGACGGCCGAACAACTCAACCGCCTCGACGCCTTCGAGTCGGATGTCCGCGAGGTCCTGAAACATGACCCGGACAATGCCAGCGCCCTTAACGCTTTGGGCTACACGCTCGCCGACCGCACGGACCGCCTCGATGAGGCTGAGAAGCTGATACGTCGCGCGCATGATCTCAAACCCGACGATCCCGCCATCATTGACAGCCTCGGATGGGTGAAATACCGCCGCGGCGACCGCAAAGGAGCGCTCGTCGAACTGCGCAAGGCCTATGCGCTGTTCCCGGACGATGAAGTGGCCGCCCACCTTGGCGAAGTCTTGTGGATGCTCGGCCAGCATGACGAGGCCCGCCGGATCTGGACCGAGGCCCTGCGGCAACATCCGCGCAGTCAGCACATCCCGCGTACGCGTGCGCGCCTGGATCCGGCCCTCTGACTCATGCGCCATTTCCTGCATCGCGTCGCCATCATGGCGGTGCCCCTGCTACTGGGCGCCTGTGCCACCCACCCCACCGGCCCCGTCTATACAAACCCGGTGCTGCCCGCCCATTGGGAGGCCGAGGGCAAGGCGGCCGTCCGCGGACATGATCACGGCACCAACCTCTACTTCACCTGGACGCAAACCGGTGACACCTACCATATCGTTGTTCGCGGCCCCATGGGCCTCGGGCGAGCCGAACTCAATGGGGCTCCCGGCATCGTCACGCTGACGGCCGACGGTCAGGACCAGGACATCAGCGCGACCTCTCCGGAAGAGCTCCTGGAGCGGACCACCCATCACCAGGCCCCCGTCTCCCATGCAATGCACTGGATGAAGGCGGAGCCGGCCACCGCGCATGCACAGATCGAGCGCGATGCACAGGGGCGGCCACGACAGATCCGCGAGGACAACTGGACGGTGGACTACCTGGAATGGAGTGAAGAGGCACCACTGCTTCCTCGCCGACTGACACTGGAGGGACCCGACGGACGTGCCACCGTCGTGATCGGACTCTGGCGACTCCATATCGATGAGGCGGCTGCCCCGGCGGCTGCAACGGCCGGGTCGTGCTGCAGTGCAACGCCCTCCGCGCCGTCATCCGGACCGGCCGCCACCTGCTGCCAGGCCAGTCCCTCGACCGGCACCCGTCCCGCGCCCCCCCCGCGAGACCCGGCGACAGTTCTTCCCCTTCCCCCTCTCGACAGCCTGCCTGAGCCGGCCCTTTAATACAGCGCCCCATCCGCCGCCGGAGCCGGCCCGTGCATCGTCCTTCCGAACTGACCCTCCCGGCCCCGGCCAAGCTCAATCTGTTCCTGCACATCACCGGCCGCCGGACGGACGGCTATCATCTGCTTCAAACCGTCTTCCAGTTCATCGACCGGTGCGACTCCCTGCACTTTGCCGTTCGCGAAGACGGCATCGTCTCCCTGACGCCTGAGCTCGCTGGCGTCCCGGCCGAAAGCAATCTGGTCGTGAAGGCCGCGCGCCTGCTGCAGCGCGCCACGGGTTGCGCGCTTGGCGCCAACATCACCCTGACCAAGATCCTGCCCATGGGCGGCGGCATTGGCGGGGGCTCCTCTGATGCCGCGACAACGTTGCTGGCGCTGGACCGCCTGTGGCATCTCGACCTGGGAGAAGACCGCCTGGCTGCCCTCGGGCTGGAGCTGGGGGCCGACGTTCCGGTTTTCGTGCGCGGCCGCGCCGCCTTTGCAGAAGGAGTTGGAGAGCACCTGACACCGGTCGACCTGCCCGAGCCCTGGTACCTGGTCCTGACGCCGGACGCCCACATCAGTACGGTCGACGTCTTCCGGCACCCGCAATTGACACGTCATACCCCCGCCATTACATTAGCCGCCTTTCGCGCGGGAGACCCCGAAACCGGGCTGCGCAACGACTGCGAAGCGGTTGTCCGGATGCTGTCTCCCGCCGTCGCCGCCGCGCTGGACTGGCTGTCGCAATACGGCCCCGCGCGCATGACCGGCACCGGTGCGTGTTGCTTCCTGCCCTGTCCCGATAGAGCCCGTGCGGAAGCACTGCTGGCCCAGAGCCCCATCCAGGGTTTTGTCGCCCGCGGCATGAACCGGTCATCCGCGCACGTCGCCCTCGACGCGCCGGCCTGAGCGGCTCACACAAGTTTGAAGGGGCGTCGCCAAGCGGTAAGGCAGCGGGTTTTGATCCCGCCATGCGTTGGTTCGAATCCAGCCGCCCCTGCCATCATTGATGGGATTCCTCCCCGCCCGGGAGGCTCCCGCATCCCCGGAAAGGGATGCACCCGGTAGCCAGAAGCGCGGCACTGCCGCCCTCTGTGCCCCGCCCTCGTGCAAAACGCCGCGCGAGGCCGAAGCACTACCGGACAATCTGACGAACACCTACCGGCCGCCATCCCGAAGATGGCTGCCGGTCTTTGCATTTTTGATTCGGCCGCATACGAACGGTAGTCACCATGTCCAACCTGGTTCTCTTCACCGGCAACGCCAACCCCGACCTCGCCCGCAAAGTGGCTGCCCAACTGCACATCGCCCTGGGCGATGCCCATGTCGGCCGCTTCTCCGACGGCGAGATCCAGGTCGAAATCAACGACAATGTACGCGGCAAGGATGTATTCATCCTGCAATCGACATGCAGTCCCACGAACGACAACCTCATGGAAGTCATCGTGATGGCCGACGCGCTGCGCCGCGCGTCCGCCGGCCGCATTACCGCGGTGATTCCCTACTTCGGCTATGCCCGCCAGGATCGCCGTCCGCGCTCCGCCCGCGTGCCCATCACGGCCAAGGTGGTGGCCGACATGCTGACAACGGTCGGGGTGGACCGCGTGCTCACTGTCGACCTGCATGCCGACCAGATCCAGGGCTTTTTCGACATTCCTGTCGACAACATCTACGCCTCGCCCGTGCTGCTGGCCGACCTGGTCAAGCAAGGTCACGAGAACCTGATGGTGGTGTCACCCGACGTAGGTGGCGTGGTGCGCGCCCGCGCCGTCGCCAAACAGCTTGATGATGCCGACCTCGCCATCATCGACAAGCGCCGCCCGAAGGCCAACGAATCGCAGGTCATGCACATCATCGGCGACGTGAAGGGACGCGATTGCGTCATCGTCGACGACATGGTCGATACTGCCGGCACCCTGTGCAAGGCGGCTGCCGCACTGAAGGAACACGGCGCCCGCCGCGTCATGGCCTACTGCTCGCATGCCGTGCTCTCCGGCGCTGCCATCAAGAACATTACCGGCTCTGCGCTGGACGAACTGGTCGTGACGGACACCATTCCGCTCACCGACGAAGCCCGTGCCTGCGGCCGCATCCGCCAGGTATCGCTGGCCCCGATGCTGGCCGAGACCGTGCGTCGCATCAACAACGAGGAATCCATCAGCGCGATGTTCGAGCTGCTGTAATCCGACTCACTCGCGCTGTCCCTGTTGCACCCTGCAACAGGCACCCGGCGACTTGCCGGGCAATGTTGAATCCGGCCGCAATGCATGGCATTACGGCCCGCTGATCCAGTGGCGCCGGGACATTCCCGCGCCTGGAACCTTGCCGCGCAATACCGCGCGGTGAAACACCCGTCAGGCTCTGGTCGCAGGAGCCCGATGGATAACCGGAGACATCACCATGTCCGTCAGCTTCACCCTGAATGCACAGAACCGGACCGACGAAGGGAAAGGTGCGAGCCGCCGCCTGCGTCGTCTGGAAGCCCGCCTGCCCGCCGTGATTTACGGTGGCAGCAAGGATGCACAGTCCATCTCCCTGGAACTGCGCGAGCTGAACAAGGCCCTCGAATCCGAAGCCTTCTACTCGCACGTCCTGACCCTCAACATCGACGGCCAGAGCCAGCAGGCCGTGCTGAAGGCCCTGCAGCGTCACCCCGCCAAGGGCACCCCGATGCACGCCGACTTCCTGCGCGTGGACGCCACCCACAAGCTGACAATGAAGGTGCCCGTGCACTACACCAACCAGGAAGCCTGCGTGGGCGTGAAGCTGGAAGGCGGTGAGCTCGCCATCATGGCCGCCGAAGTGGAAGTGGCCTGCCTGCCCTCCAACCTGCCGGAGTTCCTGACCGTCGACCTGAAGGACGTGCATGTGGGCACCACCCTGCACCTGTCCGACATCCAGCTGCCGGCCGGCGTGGAAATCCCCGCCCTGTCGCTGGGTCACGATTACGACCAGCCGATCGCCAACGTGCACAAGGCCCGCGCGGAGTAATCCCGCGGCCCGCGCCGTCAGCGAACGCAAAAGCGGGGCCTCGGCCCCGCTTTTTCATGCAAGTCGTTCGCGGCAAGGCCATCGACAACATCGCTTTCGGCAACTCGGCAACTCCGCATTGGCAGGAGCGACTTCAGCCGCGACTTCATCCCGCGCTCCAGACGAAAGACAATCGCGGCTGACTTCGCGGCTGAAGCCGCTCCTACCGGGACACAAGGCATGAGCGGCATCAGACTCATTGTCGGGCTCGGAAATCCCGGCCCCGAATATGCGTCCACCCGGCACAACGCCGGCCAGTGGTTCGTGGAGCGGCTTGCCGACAAATACGGCATCCTGCTGGTAAATGACCCGAAGTATCACGGGCTCGTCGGGCGCGGCACCGTGCAGGGACAAGACCTGCGCCTGCTCATTCCCACCACCTACATGAACCTGTCCGGTCAGTCCGTGGGCGCACTGGCCACCTTCTTCAAGATCCTGCCGGACGAGATTCTGGTCGCCCACGATGAACTTGACCTGCCGCCCGGGGCCATTCGCCTGAAGACGGGTGGTGGCCACGGCGGCCACAACGGCCTGCGCAGCATCATCAGTGCACTGGCCAACCACAACGGCTTTCACCGCCTGCGTGTCGGCATTGGCCATCCTGGCAATGCAAAAGACGTATCCGGCTTTGTCCTCACCAAGGCTCCGCAGAAAGAGCAGGAGCTCATCGAGCGCGCCCTGGACGAGGCAGAGGCCTTGGGTGACGACATCATCGCCGGCAAGCTCGCCCAGGCGATGAACAAACTGAACGGGTTCAAAGCCACCCCGTAGGAGCGGCTTCAGCCGCGACATACCGGACAATCGCACGAACCGGCGGAATATCGCTGCTGATGCCGCTCCAGCGACATGCGGGGAGTGCCGATCAAGCAGCGGCAACATCGGATGAATTTGACGGGACTGGCCGCCGCCAACCCAGCAAGAGGTAAACGACCATGGCGATCAATTGCGGTATCGTGGGCCTGCCCAATGTGGGCAAATCCACACTTTTCAACGCGCTCACGAAGGCCGGCATTGCTGCCGAGAACTTCCCGTTCTGCACCATCGAGCCCAATACCGGCATCGTGCCCGTTCCGGATCCCCGACAGGATGCCCTCGCCGCCATCGTGAAGCCGGAGCGCGTGATGCCGGCCACCATGGAATTCGTGGATATCGCCGGGCTTGTTGCCGGCGCCTCCAAGGGAGAAGGCCTCGGCAACCAGTTCCTCGCCAACATCCGGGAAACCGACGCGATTGCCCACGTCGTGCGTTGCTTCGAGGACGACAACGTCATCCACGTGGCCAACCGCATCAATCCGGTCGATGACATCGAAATCATCAACATGGAACTGGCACTGGCTGACCTCGATACCGCCGAAAAAGCCCTGAAGCGGGTCGAGAAGCAGGCCAAAGGCGGCGACAAGGAAGCGCAGGCGCTGAAGGCGGTGATCGAGAAAGTCCTGCCGGCCCTCTCCGAAGGGCAGCGAGCCCGCTCGCTGGGCCTCAGCCCCGAAGACATCCTGACGCTGAAGCCGTTGTGCCTGATCACCACCAAGCCTGTCATGTATATCGCCAACGTTTCCGAAGACGGCTTCACGAACAATCCGCACCTGGATGCCGTGAAAAAGTACGCTGACGCCGAAGGCGCCGTAGTCGTGCCCATCTGCAACAAGATCGAAGCCGAAATTGCCGAGCTGGATGACGCCGACAAGGCGGAGTTTCTGGAGACACTGGGCATGGAAGAGCCCGGTCTGAATCGAGTGATACGGGCCGGCTACAAGCTGCTGGGCCTGCAGACTTACTTCACTGCCGGCGTAAAGGAAGTGCGGGCCTGGACAGTGAAGATCGGCGCCACTGCACCGCAGGCCGCCGGCGTGATTCATACCGACTTCGAGAAAGGCTTCATCCGTGCCGAGGTCATCGCCTACGAGGACTTCGTAAAATTCAACGGAGAAGCCGGAGCGAAGGAAGCCGGCAAGTGGCGCCTCGAAGGCAAGGACTATGTCGTCAAGGATGGCGACGTGATGCACTTCCGCTTCAACGTCTGACCGCGCCGGCACGCTCAGTACGTCGGCATGCCCTTCCCGAACGTTGACACCGTGACAACGTCCGCGGATAAATGACTCATGAAGGGCGGGAAAGCCCGCCCTTGAGGCTGTGCGCCTGCGGCGCGCAGCCCGTCATTCCTTCGCCCAGCCACGACCCGATCATCATGCCCAATTCGCTTCCGGCCCATCTCCCCAACCTCGAGGACCTGATGCCGGATGCCGTTTTCCTGGTGGACGCCGAGGGCTACATCCGGCACGTGAATGCGGCCTGTGAGGCTATCTTCGGCTTTACCCCGGACGAGTTGCTCGGTACACCGATCATCGACCTGGTATCACCGGCCGACCGTGAGCGAACCCTGGAAGAAGCCTCCCGGGTCAAGGGCAGCGCCCATCGCGTCGGTTTTGAAAACCGCTACCGCCACAAGGATGGTCACGACGTTCACCTGATGTGGTCGGTCCGCTGGCTGGCCTCGGAAGGCCTGCGTGTCGGGGTGGCGCGGGACATCACCGCGCTGCGGGCAGGCGCCGTGACAACAGGCCCGCGTGCCCCCACTCCCCTGTCCCCCCAGGAGCGCCGCGTGCTGGACCTGCTCCTGACTGACGCCCGCGAGAAAGAAATCGCGGCGCGTCTGGGACTGGCAGAGTCCACCATCCACTCCTATGTCGCCTCCATCTTCCGCAAGTTCGGGGTCCGGGGGCGCAAGGGCCTCATGAGCTTGTGGCTGCAGCACCATCAGGGCCCTGACGGGGCGGCGGCCTCACAGCCCCTGTAACCTCCCGTCCCCCGGCTCCTGCCGCCGGGGACCGGCCCGCCCTGCAGCGGCCGGCAGCACTCCTGACCGGGCGGTATACTCGGAATTGCCACCGGGTGCCGGAGCCGTCCGTGAGTCTCGCCAGCCAGTCCCTCGTCATCCTTGCCCTCATTGCTGCCAGTGCCTTCTTCTCCATTTCGGAACTCTCACTGGCCGCTGCAAGGCGCATAAAGCTCACTGTCCTCGCCGACGGAGGAGACGCTCGTGCGCGAGAAGTACTGGCCCTTCAGGACCGTCCGGGACATTTCTTCACGGCGATCCAGATCGGCCTGAACACCGTCGCGATTCTTGCGGGTGTATTCGGCGAATCTGCACTGACGCCCTACTTCCAGCAGGCGCTGCATCATGCGTCAACCGCCCCCTGGGCCGAGAGTGCCGCGCAAGTCCTGTCGTTCCTGACCATCACCGCGCTATTCATCGTCTTCGCCGATTTGCTGCCGAAACGCCTGGCCATGCTCGCGCCAGAGCGAGTCGCACTGGCCACCATCGGCCCCATGCGGTTCTTTATTGCGGGATTCAAACCGGCGGTGTGGTGCTTCAACGGCATCAGTGACTGGTTGCTCCGACTTCTCGGCATTCCCGAACTGCCGGAAGACGACATCACCTTTGCGGACATCTCGGCTGTGGTCGATGCCGGCGCCGAAGCCGGCGTGTTGCCGAAGCAGGAATATCACCTGATAGAGAATGTGTTTGGCCTGGAGTCGCGCCTCGTGCCCTCGGCGATGACCACGCGCGAAAGCATTGTCTACTTCACCGTGCAAGACAGTGAAGCGGACATTCGCGCACAGATCGCGCAACATTCCCACTCCAAGTTCCTCGTCTGCGACGACGTCATCGACCGCGTGGTGGGCTATGCCGACACCAAAGACCTGCTGACGCGATTGCTCAACGATCAGCCGCTTTCACCGGCGCAGGGGGCTCCCTGGATCAAGCCCGTGATGACCGTGCCGGACTCGCTGACGCTGTATGAATTGCTGGACCAGTTTCGCGCCAATCGCGAGGACTTCGCCGTCGTCCTGAACGAGTACGCGCTGGTGGTTGGCCTGATCACCCTGAATGACGTGATGAGTACTGTCATGGGCGATCTGGTGATTGCCAGCCAGCAACAAATCGTGAAACGTGACGACCACAGCTGGCTTGTCGACGGACTGACACCGGTGGAAGACGTGATGCGGGCGCTGGAAATCAGTACCTTCCCGGACGACAGCAACTACGAAACCATTGCCGGCTTCATGATGTACCGGCTGCGCAAAATGCCCAAGCTGACGGACTCGGTCATTCACGCCGGCTACAAGTTCGAGGTGGTCGACCTCGAGAACCACCGCATCGACCAGTTGCTGGTTACGCGCTTGCCGGACCATGCCCCGGCTCCTGCCGCCTGAACGGGAGAGGCACATTCCGGCAGACCGGCGACACCACGACAACCCTTGACAGCCACCCCCGTCATGGACAAAATGCGCGCCTCGCGTGGCTACGTAGCTCAGTTGGTTAGAGCACGGCATTCATAATGCTGGGGTCGCAGGTTCAAGTCCCGCCGTAGCCACCACTTCGAATTCAAGGCACGCCTTCAAAAAGGGTCGGCAACCAACAGGTTGGCCGGCCCTTTTTGTCCCCCCCTGATGCCGATCAACGGCCTCCCTTTGACCGGCTGTAACGCCAGCAGTCGCCACCGTCAGCACCGGGCTCCGGGCCCTCCTTCCGAAGGTCAACTACGCTGTCGAAGGACAGCTCTGGCACCGCTGTCCGTTTTTCCGACGGAGACATCAACATGAAGATCGGCATCATTCTTGAAACCAATGACCCTGAAAAGGCGTGGAATGGCGTGCGGTTCGCCAATACCGCCCAGACACAAGGGCACACCGTAAAGCTGTTCCTGATGAGCGCCGGGGTGGAGGCAGAATCCATCGCCGACGAGCGCTTCAACGTGAAAGAGCAGTTGTACACGTTTGTCGACAATCATGGTGAGGTGCTGGCCTGCGGCACCTGCCTCAAGGTGCGGAACCTCTCCGGGACCAAGGCATGCCCGATGTCGACCATGATGGACTGCCTCACCGTGGTTGAATGGGCGGACAAAATGATCACCTTCTGACCGGCCTCAGTCCGGTCGACAACAATCTCCCATCCACTTCCACTGGAAGTACCGTCCGGTGAAAGGGGCCGGGCAACCAATCAGGATCAATCACCAGCCTCCGCCCGGAGGCCTTTCCGGTCGAGATGTGCCATCTCGGCTGGCAAGAGTCCCTGAGCCTTCTGACCCTGCTCGTGGAGCCCGAGATCCGGCAATCATCCGGAGCAGACCACCTGCATGGCGGCCCCCGGAACCGGGTGGTAGCATCCGCCGCCATGCGCCTCGCCGACCTTGAACACCGCCTCGCCACACTGGGCGCCCGCCCCCTTCATCGTGATGCCATCCTGCGTGCCTGGCTGCAGGGGCTGCCGCTGGATACCCCTTCGCGGCGCAGTCACGGTCAGGACTTTCTGCCCAAGGCGGTTCGCGCCGCCCTGCCGCAACTGGCCCATGACCTTGATCGCCTCGCCCTCGTCCGGGCAGAACATCCGGCCGGCGACGGATCGGCACGGCTGCTGGTCGACCTCCCCGACGGCCAAATGGTCGAAAGCGTGCTGTTGCCTCGCGATGGCGTGTGCGTGTCGTCGCAGGTGGGATGTGCCGTCGGCTGTCGGTTCTGCATGACAGGAAAGAGCGGACTCCTTAGACAGGTATCGAGCCTGGAAATCGTGGCGCAGGTCGTTCAGGCCCGACGTCGGCGACCCGTAAAGAAAGTGGTATTCATGGGAATGGGCGAGCCGGCCCACAACATGGACAATGTCCTCGAGGCCATCGACCTGCTCGGTACCCTGGGCGGCATCGGCCACAAGAATCTGGTCTTCTCGACCGTAGGCGACCCCCGTGTATTCGAGCGCCTGCCGCAGGGCCGCGTAAAGCCTGCCCTTGCCCTCTCGCTGCACACCACAAAGCCCGCATTACGTGAGCACCTGCTCCCGAAGGCCCCTCGCATTGCGCCGGCCGAACTCATGGAACTCGGAGAGGCTTACGCGCGCCACACGGGCTACCCGATCCAGGTGCAGTGGACACTGCTGGCGGGCGTGAACGATGGACAGGATGAACTCGACGGCATTCTCGACATGCTACGAGGCAAATACGCCGTTCTGAACGTCATTCCCTTCAACAGTCTGGAAGGGGACGAGTACCAGCGACCCTCGGGCGACCGGATTGTCGAAATCGTGCGCTACCTGCACAGCCGCGGCGTGCTGACCAAGGTGCGCAACAGCGCCGGGCAGGATGTGGAGGGAGGATGCGGCCAACTGCGCGCACGGGCGCTCGAGTTAGTCGATACGCGTCGGATGGTCCCGACGACACCGCGCTGAGCCCGCCGACATGCCGAACTCGCACAGTCGCGGCCATACCGAATCACAGGGTGGTAGCGCTTGTCCGGGCCTGTCGCTACCCGCGATACCGCCCATTCAGGACACAACCGTGATCCCTGCAACGGGATGACGTGCCGGAGGAGAATTCATTGCCATGCGGCAACCCATTACCGGCTTTCATCAGGACGAATTCCAGGATTGGGTCGCCGAACTCGCTTGCGGCCACAATCAGCACGTTCGCCACACGCCCCCGTGGCGCGAGCGCCCCTGGGTGGTAACCCCGGAGGGGCGTCGCGACCATCTCGGTTCGCCGCTGGATTGCCGCAAATGCGACGAGGGCGCGCCACCGGACCGGCCGCCCTCATGACAGCCCCCTCCGGCACCCGGTTTGCGCGATTGTCGCCCGCCCGCTTGCGGTGACAGCAGGCGCCGCCCAGACTGGCATCATCATCGGTCAGTGATGCACGCCTGACGCCCTGTTGGCCTCAGGACGCGATGGGAGTCGCCCGGAAGACGGGCATTTCCAACGCTGCGCCCGACGATGCCCTGCAAGCGGCCCACGCGGTAACAGCGAGGGTCGCCACTGACTGTGCCCCGGCACAAGGAGACGTCATGAAGATACCCAAGGTCTGGTCCCGGGCCGATGGCTCAGCCAAAGACAAGGACGGCAAAGATTTCCGACTCACTACCTGGGGCTGGGGCGACACCACCAGTGAGGCGGCGGAAACGGCACGCGGCCGGCTCGAGAAAATCGTATCCCGGCTTCGCGACGGCTCTGCCGGCAATGGGCCGGGCGATGCTTATGGCTACGGGACATTGCCCGTACGGGAAGAGATTGTTCGGGAAGTCGCGGTGGGCAATGCCCCGGCAGCGATGGTACTGACCCGAAACCGCTATGGTGCACTGGTGCTTAACACCGACGATGTCCTGATCCTCGATATCGACTTGCCGCGGCGCGCCGGTCTGCGTGCACTCGCGGTTCGCCTCGGGTTGTCACGCGACCCGGCACACGTTGCGCAGGAGCGTCTCCTGCAGCTCGTGACACGACAACCGCGTCTCGCCTTCCGCCTCTATCGCACGGCCGCCGGCCTGCGCGCCATTGAGCTCAACCAGGCCATTACGGCGGGCTCGCCCGAGGCCGAGACGCTGATGACGGAGGTGGGTGCCGACCCGCTCTACGCGCGGCTGTGTCGCACACAACAGAGCTACCGTGCCCGCCTGACCCCCAAGCCCTGGCGCTGCGGCATGCCCCTGCCTCCGGGCAATCACCCGCGCGAGGCCACCGCGGTGCGCCAGGCCTTCGCCAACTGGCTCTCGCGTTACGAGCAACATGCCCGTACCCACGCCGTTTGCGCCTTTGTCGACACTCTGGGCGTGCCCGCTCCCGCACCGCACAATCGGGCACTGGTCGAGCTTCACGACCACGAAACCCACGCCACTGCGTCACTGCCCCTGGCCTGAGGAATGCCCCACATGAAAAAGCCCGGCATTGCCGGGCATTTTCATGTGTATCGACTCACCACATTACTCGTCATCCAGAATGCATTCGGCATTGGACGGGTCGTAGCGACAACGGACCTTTTTCAGGAAGTGCATCATGTCCGCATCATACTCCCCGGCTTCCGTCATGCTGACGCGCGCCTCGCGCATCATGCGGAAATAGTCGTCGACCTCAACCTGCGGCACCTTGGACCAGTACTGCGACGGAATGTCGACTTCGGCCTTCTTGATCTGGGCAAAGGCCTGCTCCAGGCGACCGGCCACCACATCGCGCAGCTTTTGCCCGTCGCCCCGCTTGAAGCGATCCTGACGTATCACGATCACACCGGTAATCTGCATGAAGGGCATGTTCACAATCGCGCCCTTGTTTCCCAGCCCGCGCTGCAGCTCAAGGGGGCGAAACGCAATCGCCGGCGCGGCGATGATGTCGACCTGGCCGTTATTGAACTTGCTCGCAAAATTGATGATGTCGGAGGACACCGGTTGCGCACCGATGTTCTGGACAAGCTTCGCCTGCGTACGATCCCAGTCGAACACAGCCACTTTCTTGCCGGCGGCCTTCGCCAGCGTATTGATGCGACGGTCATCCACGAACGGATAGACGGCGCCCAGCGGAATGATGCCCGCTACTTCATAGGGGCCACTGACCATGCGATCGGCACTTTTCGGGCTGAGCAACAAGGCGAGGACGGCGCGCAGGGTCTGTTCGTTGGGGACCGCTCCGATGGCATCAATGCTGCCGACAAACCGGTTGAACTGCCGTGCCCGGAGATTGGTGATCATCACCGCATCACACTGCCCCGACTTGAAGTCTTCGGTCGCGATCTGCTCATTCATGTAGGGCACAAACTGGAGTGCCACACCTTCCCGCTGCGCCTGCAAGGCAATGTCCTTCGCCAGGGCATAGGTCTCACCCTGCGAACCCATGAGGTCGAATACACAGGCTTTGGGAGCCGTATTCACCTTGGCACGGCCCAGGGGGTCCGCCGCATGGGCGGCAAATGGCATGAGCGCCAGCGCGGAGGCCAGCAGGCCACCACGAACGAGCGCGAGTCGATTCATCATTGCAGGAACCTCGGTACGCGTCAGGCCGTCTCCGCCTGAGCCGATGCATCCGGTCGGGGCTCACCCATCCTGGGCTGGGGCGGTCGGCGCGTTTTGCCCTGGAGGCCGGTGTGGCCGCCCAAGGGTACTAGGCCAAAATTATGAGCCCTCCACCGGAGCCCGCAAATGCAACGGGCCCCTGTGGGGCCCGTATATCGGAACTTTGAGGTCGGTAATCAGTTTTCCTCTGGCTGAGAGCACTCCGCCTCGTCCGGCTCGCGTTTGCAACGGATGCGCTTGAGCAAGGACATCATTCGCGGATCGTAGTACCCGGCCTTGGTCAGGTGGATGCGCATCTCGCGCATGATCTTGTCGTAGCCGTCACGATCGGCAAGGGCGATGTGCATCCAGTGCTTGGCATCCACTTCCCGCTCCATGTTGCGGATCATGCCGAAGAACCGGGGCACCTGGTCAGCCACCCAGGCGCGGCTCTTCAGGCCGAAATCGGGAGGAAACCTGTCGCGGCGAATGACCAGCTGAAGCGTGATGTTGATGACAGGAAAGCGGGCGATCCCCCCCTTGCTGCCGAGGCCCTTGTAGAGCTCCATGGGCTTGTACAGGGAAATCGGGGCAAACAGGATGTCGACCTGCCCGTTGTTGAACAGCCCCCCGTAGTTCGTGAGGTCGGCGGCCACCGGGACGGCACCGACGATCTTCACCATCTCCGCCTGGGACTTGTCCCAGTCGAGTACGGCCACTTTCTTGCCGGCGGCCTTTGCCAGTGAATTGATGCTGCGGTCGTTGACGAAGGCATAGGCCGCTCCCACCGGGATAACCCCCACCACCTCGTAAGGACCGTTGACGAGGCGGGGCGCCAGCTTGGGATTGGCCAGCAGGTCGATCACGTCACGCATGTGCGTGTAGCTGGGAATGGCGCCGACGGCGTCGATGGATCCGGTGAACGGCAGGAACTGCCGTGCGCGCAACCCGGTGATGAGGGCCCCGTCACACTGGCCGGCCTTGAAGTCGTCCGCCGTGATTCCTTCGTTCGTGTAGCTTTTGTTGATGATGTTGGTGCCCCATCCACGAGCCGCAAGGACATAGTCCTTCATCATGTTCGTGGCATCGCCCTGCTGGCCCAGGATGTCCCAGGTGCAAAAGACCAGGGGCTTGCCCATGTCGGCCGCGTGCGCCAGGGAGAAGGTGAGGGAAAGGCATAACCCGGCCAGGATCCGCCCTGCCTGGGCGAGAGAACGCTTCATGACCACTCCTGCTTTTATGATTTTTTTCGGGTGTTCTTCTGATCTTTTCCCGACTCTACCGGACTTGGGCCCGCGCTCCAACCGCGGCATCGCGGAAGTTCCAACCGGAACCTGTTCACATTCTATTCATCGGCAGGGGCTTGAACAGCACACGGACGGAGCGGGACATGCACTTCGTCGGCGCCAGGAGCCCCCTGCACCAGGGACCAGGAGTCCGCTTCCCGGAAGACGCTCCGCATGGGCTGATCGGACAAGGTGGCGACTGACGGCACGGCCGCATTAAGGCAAAAGCGGAGGAGAGGAAAGGAGGAAAGGAGGAAAGGAGGAAAGGAGGAAAGGCAGATTCGCTTCGCAGAACCGGGGGAGTCAATCCCGGCTCCTGCATGCGATTCAAGGGGTGAGGAGCAACGGGAATGAACGCCCGAGAAGAAGCACCGGCTGCCGAAACAGCGAATGCGGCGCATAAAAAAGGGGATGGCCAGTAAAGGCCATCCCCAAGAGGGTTACCACAATTCGGTAGTGCGGAGGTCGCCTCAGGCGGCCTTGCGCTTTTCACCAGCGGCGACGAGTTCGTCGAACAGACGCTGGGTTTCTTCCTTCAGGTTGAGGCCGGTCAGGCGCTGCTTCAGCGTCTCGACCTGCTGCTTCAGGCCTTCGGCCTTCAGCTTCTCGGCTTCGGTCTTCAGCTTTTCAGCTTCGACCTTCAGCAGTTCCACCAGGCCGGTGGCGGCAACGGCGGCCTTGCTGGCCTCGGCGCCACGCACTTCAGTGCCCTTGGCGATGACCTTGTCGTACTGCTTCTTGCCTTCTTCTTCAACCTTGGTGGCCAGGCCCAGGTTGGCCAGGTAGATCTGCTGGCCGAGGCTCTTCACGCGCTCAACCAGGGACTGCTGCTGTTCGGAAATCTGCTTGAGTTCACCCATGACACACATCCTTGAAAATGAATCAAATGATTCGGGAAAGAGGGGACCCGCGCAGCGGAATCGGGGCGGGTCTACGCCGCGAATTATAGAAATGACGTGCGCGCGCAGAGCACGAATTGTCTGACATCAGGACAATTTATTAGACGTCCGCTGACCCGTCGGTCCGGACATGGGAATGCGTCCTCCACCAGGTGGCAGGAGACGCCGGGTGACGTGAGTCAGGCCGGAGCGGCCTGACTCGGTACCGGCACCTACCCCGCCAGGAACGGGTCCTGGCGGGGACCGGCACACGCCTGAAAGCGCACGGCCGGAAAGAGGGGGTCGGACTTACTTCTTTGCGGCTTCGATCGACTTCAGGATGTCGACACGGGCCGCTTCAGCGCCTTCCCAGTTGGTCACCTTGACCCACTTGCCCGGCTCCAGCGCCTTGTAATTTTCGAAGAAGTGTTTGATCTGCGCCAGCAGGAGCTCCGGCAGGTCAGAGTATTCCTTCACGTTCTTGTACAGCGGCGTCAGCTTGTCATGCGGCACGGCGATGAGCTTGGTGTCCACACCGGCTTCGTCTTCCATGTTGAGCTTGCCCACCACGCGCGAGCGGATCACCGAACCCGGCTGCACCGGGAAGGGCGTCACCACCAGCACGTCCAGGGGGTCGCCGTCCTCGGACAGGGTGTGCGGGATGTAGCCATAGTTGACCGGGTAGGACATGCCCGTGCCGATGAAGCGGTCCACAAACAGGGCGTCAGAATCCTTGTCGATCTCGTACTTGATGGGGGCCGCGTTAGCCGGGATTTCGATGATCACGTAGATGTCGTTGGGCACATCCTTGCCGGCCGGGACGTTGCTGTAGCTCATGGCGCACTCTCTGGGAGGGGGAATTGGAAAAACGGGGCGCATTATAGCGCCCCGCCCCCCGCCGCCAAGTCGCCGCGATGCCGTCGCCGATAACCCTAGGCGGCCACCACGAAGAGCCCCACCACGCAGGCCAGACCGGCCGCCCAGACCAGGGAGCGCAAGGTCGCCAGATCCTTGATGTACAACACCCCGTAAGCCAGCCGAAGGACGATGTAAGTCACCGCAAGGGCGTTGACCGCCCCCTGCGGGGCATGAGCCTGCTGCGCCACCAGAACTGCTGCCATGAAGCCGGGCGTCGACTCGAACGTGTTGAGCTGGGCCCAGTGGGCGCGCTTTGCCGGTCCCTTCAGCTGTTCAAGGAACTCGCGCGGCACATGATTGTCGCGGGGACGAAATCCTGACGTGAACTTGGCGATCCAGGTCCAGATATACGGCAGCAGGGCCGCCGCCATCACACACCAGGAAGCGATCGTCACTGCACATTCTCCTGCTCGGTGAACACCCCTTCGAAGAGGGCGGTGGAGAGGTACCGTTCACCCGAGTCGGGTAACACGACCACGATGAGCTTGCCGGCGTTTTCCGGCCGGGCCGCGAGGCGGGCCGCCGCTGCCGCGGCCGCGCCACAGGAAATGCCGGCCAGAATTCCTTCCTCGCGCATCAGTCGGCGCGCGAAGTCGATCGCTTCTTCGTTGGCAATGGTTTCCACGCCGTCGACCATGGCCATGTCCAGATTCTTCGGGATGAAGTTGGCGCCGATCCCCTGGATCTTGTGCGGTGCCGGCTTCAGCTCCTGCCCCGCTCGCGCCTGGGAAATCAGTGGCGATGCGGCAGGCTCGACGGCAATGGTCTGCAGGGCTCGGCCCATTGTCTTCTTGATGTACCGGGACACCCCCGTCAGCGTGCCGCCCGTACCCACGCCGGCGACCAGCATGTCGACCTGGCCGTCGGTATCACGCCAGATTTCGGGACCGGTCGTCTTCTCATGGATGTCAGGGTTGGCCGGATTTTCAAACTGCTGCGGCAGGAAATATTTTGTGGGGTCGGCGGCCGCAATTTCGGCCGCTTTATCAATGGCACCCTTCATGCCCTTGGCCGGATCGGTAAGAACCAGGGTGGCACCCAGCGCCTTCAGCACCTTGCGCCGTTCCAGACTCATGGAGGCCGGCATGGTGAGCGTGATGGGATAGCCGCGCGCTGCTGCCACAAACGCGAGCGCAATACCGGTATTGCCGGAGGTCGGCTCGACGATTTCCATACCGGGGCGGAGTACACCACGCTGCTCGGCATCCCAGACCATGGCTGCACCAATGCGGCATTTCACCGAGTAAGCGGGATTACGACCTTCGATCTTGGCGTAGACGCGGGCGTTGCTGCCACACACGCGGTTGAGGCGAACCAGCGGCGTGTTACCGATGGAAAGGGAATTGTCGTCATAAAGCTGTGCCATGGTGCAGCCTCCTTGTGGTAGAACACGAACCGTATCCGGCGTTCCTGCCCCTGACGAAAACCGCCTGCTGACGGAGCGTCCGGACACCCGAACAAGGCGCCACTATCCGTCCTTTACCGGGTGGTTGCAACCAGGGACTCCCGGATGGATTTGCTGCAAATCGTTGCTGTTTTCCTCGGCACCACGCTCATCATGGTGCCGCTTCTCAAACGCCTCGGGCTGGCCTCCGTCATCGGCTACCTGGCCACCGGCGTGCTGCTCGGCCCGCATGCCTTCGGACTGCTGCATGATCCGCATGTCCTGCTCGAATTCTCCGAGTACGGCATTGTCCTGCTGCTCTTCCTGATCGGCATCGAGCTCGAGCCCTCGCGACTCTGGGTGCTGCGTCGCGCCATCTTCGGCCTCGGCTCCCTGCAGGTCGTGCTCACGGGCGCCGTGCTGACGGGACTGCTCCTGCTGCTGCATCTGAAGCCTGCCGTCAGCGCCATCGTCGGCTTCGGCCTCGCGCTGTCGTCCACAGCATTTGCCCTGCAACTGCTGTCAGAAAAGGGACAGCTCAACAGCCGCCACGGGCGCAGTGCCTTTGCCGTTCTCCTGTTCCAGGACATGGCGGTCATCCCCTTGCTCGCCCTCGTGCCCCTGCTCGGGGGGCAGCGAACCCACTACGGCTGGGACGACCTCGGCCGCATGACACTCGTGGCAGGATTGTTCCTGCTCTCCAGTCGCGTGCTGGTCCGCCGGGCCCTTCGCTTTGTCGCAAGCGCCGGAACACCGGAGGTGTTTACGGCGGCCGCCCTCTTCCTGGTCGCCGGTGCCGGCATGCTCACCGAATTCCTGGGCGTCTCGATGTCTCTCGGCGCCTTCGCGGCAGGCGTCCTGCTGGCCGACAGTGAATACCGCCACGAGATCGAAGCCAGCCTGCAACCCATCAAGGGACTGCTGCTCGGCCTGTTTTTCATTGCTGTCGGCATGACATCCGACATCGAGTTGCTACGCACTCAGGCCGGACTCATTCTTGGCTGTGTCCTGGCCCTCATGGCGATCAAGTTTGTCGTGCTGGCAGTGGTGGGCCGAATGGTCGGCCAGCCCTGGCATACCTCCGTCCAGCTCTCCATGCCGCTCGCCCAAGGAGGGGAATTTGCCTTCGTGCTGTTCTCCGCCGCCGCATCGGAGTCCCTCTTTTCCGAGTCGTTCGCGCAGCGGCTCATCCTGATCGTCACACTGTCGATGGCACTGACGCCGTTTGCCTTCATGCTGCTGGAAAACGTCATCGAACCGCGACTGCGCCCGCGGATCGATCGTGAATGGGATACGCTGCCGGCCGACCAGGACAATCCGGTGATCATTGCGGGATTTGGCCGCTTTGGCCAGATCGTGGCTCGCGTACTGCGGATGCATCGCATCGGCTTCACGGCACTGGAGGCCGATGTGCGCCAGGTCGACTTCGTCCGCCGCTTCGGCAACAAGGTCTATTACGGAAACCCTGCCAATCTGGATCTGCTGCGTGCGGCCGGCGTAGGCAAGGCCAAGGTGTTCGTGCTGGCCGTAGATGACGTGCGGGACTCGGTGAAGACGGCCGAGGCCGTCCACCGCCATTTTCCGAAAGTCGCGGTATACGCACGTGCCCGCGATCGCAACCATGCTTATCAATTGATGGACATCGGCGTGAAGGTCATCAATCGCGAAACTTACCTCTCCAGTCTCGATCTTTCGCGGCAGGTCCTGATGGCATTGGGCATTGAGGAAGAGCAGGCCGAACGCAATATCGAACGCTTCCGTGAATATGACGAGCGTCTGATGGAGCGCCAGCACGCCATCCACCAGGACGAGGCCAAGCTGATCGAAAGCGTAAAGGAGTCAATGCGCGAACTCGAGGCGCTCTTCGAAAGCGATGCCCGTGCCAACGCCGTTACTCCCCCGGACCCCAAATAACCCGCAGCCCGCCAATCCCCGAGAATCGCAGGAGCGGCTTACGCCACGCCCCCGCTAAATCGCCTCCCCACAAAAGGCGAACCCATCCCGCATGTCGTCCCGAACGAACGGACACCCTCCACCAACCGATCTGCCTCACGGACTCGACCATCAGCAGGTGAGTACCCGCCCTGAAAAGGGCGTGACCTCTAATCGACAACCTGTGAAAAGAAAAAAGGCCGGCATGATTGCCGGCCTTTTTTTCGCGGCCGAGGCCGCTCCTACGTTTTTTCGCGCTGCCTTTGATGAGGCGGTCGTGACTGTGATTACTTCACGTAGTAGGTCTTGAGCGGCGGGAAGCCATTGAATTCCACGGAGCTGTAGGAATTCGTGTAGGCACCCGTGGTCATCCAGTACAGCCGGTCACCCACGGCCAGGTTCAGCGGCAGTTGATAGCCGGTGTGCTCGTACATGATGTCGGTGGAGTCACAGGTCGGACCGGCGAGAACGACAGTGCCCGTCGGCGGATTGCCTTCCAGCTTTTCCATGTAGATCGGGTACTTGATGGACTCGCCCATGGTTTCCATGAGGCCCTGGAAAAGACCGACGTCCAGATAAACCCAGCGATTGAGGTCCGTACGCGACTTGCGGGAAATCAGCACGACTTCCGACACCAGCACACCGGACTCGCCAACGAGCGAACGCCCCGGCTCCAGGATGATTTCCGGCAGTTCGTCACCGTAGTCATCGTGCAGGTAACGCAGGATTTCTTCGGCGTACGTCTGGATGGGGTTCACTTCCGAGATGTAGTTAGCCGGGAAACCACCGCCCATGTTGATCATCTTGAGCTCGATGTCTTCTTCGAGCTTCATCCAGTCGAACATGTACTTGACCTTGGACAGCGCAGCGTCCCAAACGGCGATGTCCTTTTGCTGGGACCCGACATGGAAGGAAATGCCGTAGGGCACAAGGCCCAGCTGCTTGGCCATCACCAGCAGGTCGATCGCCATGTCCGGATGGCAACCGAACTTGCGCGACAACGGCCACTCGGCGGTTTCACCGCCTTCGACCAGGATGCGCACGAAAACCTTGGAGCCCGGCGCATTGTCCGCGATGTTCTGAAGGTCAGCCTTCGAATCGGTTGCGTACAGGCGGATGCCCTTTTCGTAGGCGTATTTGACGTGGGCCGCCTTCTTGATGGTGTTGCCGTAGGAAATGCGATCCGGAGAGACGCCGGCATCGAGCACGCGATTCAGTTCGAAAATGGACGCGATGTCGAAGTGGGAGCCCAGGTCGCGCAAAAGCTCCACCACGGGCACACCCGGATTGGCCTTCAGCGCATAGTGGACCTTTGCCATCGGGAAGCAGCCCGTCAGCTCTTCGTACTTCTGCTTGATGATGTCGAGGTCGACGACCAGAAAAGGGGTTTCCTTGGTATCGGCGACGTCACGGATCCGCTTCCATTCGGCGTCGGTACAGTAATCGGCAAGGCGCATGGCAATCACTCGTCAAATAGCAGTGAGCAGTGAGAATAAAAGAGCCCCTGGAAACCGCCACATCACTTGCGTGCTCTGGTATGTAACGGTTTCGAGAGGCTCTCTGACCTGCGTCAGGTTGCTGCGCAATGCTTTCGGGCGCGCCCTGGCTCTGACAGCGCGAAGGGTAAAGGCAAAGGGGGGGGCAATCAAGACAGAATGGCCATCCCGACGGACCACCGGCTAGGGTCGGCGCCCGATGCGGATGGGGAGAGGCCAGCGCACGGTTCGTCGCGTGGCCGGGCTCCCCCATT
>DASSUO010000064.1:0-16613 GCA_035706925.1 Moraxellaceae bacterium | reverse complement strand
GGTTGATCAGAAACACCTGGCCGTTCGCCTGCAGGTGTCCGAGGATCTCGCTGGCGTTTTGGCCCAGCACGCGATTAAGCGCAATGGCCGCCGCATTGGGCTGATTGAAGACGACGGTTTCGTTGGCGCCGATGCTGAAGCCCTGCCAGTTGATGGCCAGGTTCTGGCTGCCCTGCGTGACGCTGAGCTGCACGCCGCCCTGACTTATTTGCCCGCTCCCCGCACTGATTTGCCCACCGACAGGAAGCGCCAGTGCGCTGCCGCATCCCAGACTCAGGATGCCGGCTGCGAGCAGCGTCACCGCACCGGACTTCCGGTGCCGGCGCGTGGTCTCGGCAACCGGGATCCACATCTGTTTAAGGCGGTCCCAGACAAGGCGATAGGCGAGGTTGAGTGAGGCGTGGCGGCGCATGCGGGACGTCCCTTCAGGTAAAAATGGTCCAAAGCGTAATTACACCGCAAAAGTGTGACAAAACACACAAAATCCAAACAAACGCACATTGTTTTCCGATCAGTGCAGTCGTGAATTGCGTATTTTTTGAACGATGCGATCGATGCAATGCGTGATGCCCGCACAGCAATACCCCGGATCAGGGGGGTCACTCCAACACCACTGAAGCCTGATCAGGAATCCGCGCTTCTTGCGACCCAAATTCCCGACCATCCATTCGTCGAGGGGTGACGGCATCGACCTGTCCGCATCAATTCCGCACGCCTGTCCGCGACGGCCCTCCGATCGGGCACGCAGAAAAAAGGCGTGCGGATTTGATCCAGCCCCTCGCACCGCCACCAAACGGCCACGCATACTCTCCCAAGGGGAAGGCGTCCCCGACCATTGCACAAGGAGAACGCGCCATGCACTCATTTTCCCGGCACATGCTGTCCGGAGCCCTCGCCTCCCTCCTGCTCGTCCTGGCCATGCCGGCCCCCGCCGCAACGGCGAAGGCGACAGCAAAGACTGCGGCGACCAGCGATCCCTACGACGTTCGCCAGATGGACCTCAAGCCGACGCCCGCGCACGTCAGCAACGAACGCCACACTGGCGCCTTTGCGACCGGCGATGCGCTCAGCTTTACGTCGGAGCTCAAGCCGCTGGATCCGTCGCCGGTGAAGACCATCCGCCTCGACACCACGCACAAGATCATCGACATCGCACCGGGCGTGAAATTTTCCGCCTGGACCTTTGGCGACCAGGTCCCCGGCCCGACCATTCATGCCCGCGTCGGCGACCGCATCAAGTTCTCCATGACCAACCGCAGTGACGAGCCGGTGCCGGGGCCACGCCTGACGGCCGTGCCCATGATGCACTCCATGGATTTCCACGCCGCCATGGTGTCGCCGCAGGACAAGTACCGCTCGGTCGCTCCGGGGCAGACCATTGAATTTGAATTCACGCTGAATTATCCGGGCGTCTTCATGTACCACTGCGGCACGCCGATGATCCTGGAACACATCGCGTCAGGCATGTACGGCGCAGTGGTCGTCGAGCCGCGCAATGGCTATCCGACAAAGGCCGACCGCGAATACGTGGTCATCCAGAGCGAGTTCTACGTAAAGCCCGACCCCGAAAAGCGCCAGGTCGACGGTACGCCGCTGTATGTGCTCGATGGCGAACGCCTGCGCGATGCACGCCCGACCTATACGGTTTTCAATGGCGCACATAACGGCATGGTACGTAATCCGCTGCACGCGGCACCGGGCGAGCGCGTACGCCTCTATGTGCTGAACGTGGGCCCGAGCAAGACATCCAGCTTCCATGTCGTGGGGACCATCTTTGACCGCGTCTGGATGGAAGGAAATCCCGACAACCAGTTCCGCGGCATGCAGACCGTGCTGTTGGGGTCGTCGAATAGCGCCATCGTCGAGTTCATGGTGCCGGAGAAAGGTTCGTACATCATGGTCGACCACCATTTCGCGAACGCCTCGCAAGGCGCGATCGGCCTGATCAACGCTGACACCACGGCGGGTGCCAACGAGATTGAACACCACAATATCCCCGCGTCTTCCACACCGAGCGATCCGCTCGCCGTGAAGGGCAAGGAGCAGTTCGAGAGCAAGTGCCTGGCCTGCCATGCGGTTAACGGGGGCAAGGGTGGGAAGATCGGTCCGGACATTGGTAGCGTGTCACGGCGCCGTACGGATGCCTGGATCACCGACTGGCTGCGTTCGCCGGAAAAGATGCTGCAGAACGACGCGGACGCCAAGGCGCTGCTCAAGAAGTTCAACGACCTGCCCATGCCCAACCAGGGCCTGTCGGAAGAAGAGATCCAGCAGCTGGTACGCTATTTCCACTGGCTGGACTCGACGCCGGGCGCCTCCTCCGGCCATGAACACGCAGAGTAAGCGATGAGGCATTCGCAGGCCCTGGTACTGCTTCTGGCACTTGGCCTTGGCAGCGACGCCCTGGCCTGCGGATATTGCATCGAGGACAAGATCGCCGCGGTATACGATCATGCGCAGGTGCAGACTGCACTCGCCGCGGGGCGTTTCGTTGCCTATGTTGCGGTGCAGACGCAGGGCACCGATGCCGAGGCAACGCGCACCGCACTGACGCGTGCGCTGGCGGCGACGCCTGCGGTGCAGGCCGGGAGCTTGCGGTTTGATCCGGAGGCGGCAGCCGCCGCCTTCGTGTTTGATCCGGACGTCACGGCGCTGACGACACTGCTGGACACGCTCAACCAGTCACTCACGGCACAGCAGATACGCCTGGGCCTCATGCGCCTGATCGATGCGCCCGGCCAGATGAAGCCGGGTACCTGACCCGCTACTTCACTTACGGAAAGACAATCGTCAGGAGTACGACGGATTCGTCGTGCGCACGCACGGCATGCGACTCACGGGGTTGCAGGTAGAGCAGCTGGCCGGCGCTCAGCAGGCGTTCTCCGCTCGCGAGCGTGACCGTGATGCGGCCACTCAGGCAATGCACCACCAACGGACCCTCCACCCGGTGACCGGCCATTTCGCGCCCGGCAGACAGCACCAGTCGTGCCAGTTCCATGGCGCCGGTCTTTACGATGGCCTTTGACTTCTCTTCCGGCAGATCGTTTGCCCAGGTGGACAGATCGACGACTTCGCCTGGTGCGGCGTGATGCGTGGCCATGAACGACTCCTCCTTGATGACTGTGGCTGGCGTTTGTGAAACCTGCTGCCATAGTGCGCCGAAGCGCGTCGCGGAGCCAGCCCTGCGCACTATCGCTGAATGAAGCGGCGCAATTCCCGCAGGAATTTTACAGGCTGGTCAAAGGGCAGCATGTGCCCTGCCCGCTCGAACGGCACGATGCGACACTCGTTTGCATACTCGGCGATCGCCATCTGCCCGGCGGGCGAATACAGGACAGAGCGCATGCCGACAAGTACCGTGACCGGCACATTGCAGCGCCTCAGGGAGTCACGGTAATCCGGCGAGTCGAGATACGTGGTGACGATTCGATGCAGGTCCCGCGTCCGGCTCACGGGCAGCAGGCGCAGCAACGGCGACCAGCGTCCGGCCAGTCGCAATGCGTGCGCAGGCAGCGGACTGCCCAGGCGCTCCTGGGCGCGCGCGAGCAAGTCGATGACGCGATATCGCGCCATCGGGGGCATGGTACGCACATCCGTATGCGGGGGATGGCGATCAAGCTCTGCCGCCAACTCACGCAGCAGCGAGAAGTAGTCGGATTGTGCCGGCCCCAGCAGGCCGTGCGGCCAGTCTGGCTGATTGCTGACGCACGGCGACTGGTCGATATGCAGATAGGCCTTCACATCGCCAAAGCCGCCCGCCTGCAACCAGTGCAGGGCCGTCGTGGCCCCCATGGAGTGGCCACCAAGGAGAACGTCGGTCAGCCTGAAGTGACGGACGATGTCTTCGAGATCTTCGACATGATTCTGGAACATGTCGGACTGGTTCAACCCGACACGGCGGGAGGCGCCTGCGCCCCGAAAATCCGGCAGATAGAATCGCGCCGCGTGCCTCAGGGGCCAGACAAAGGGGAGCCACTGGGCACTGCTGCCCCCGAGCCCGTGCAGCAGCATGACCGATCGCCCATGGCCAATGATGCGGACATTCAGGGATTGACCGTCGCGGACGGGAACGAGGGCCATGAGCGTGCCACCGGATCAGGGATCGAATACTCCAATTATGTGACAGGGAGGACGGCACGCCAGATGACTCCCGTCCGTCTTCCCCCGCTGCAGACAGACTGCCTTACAGGACGACCTGGGCCCCCAGTTCAACGACACGGTTGGGGGGAAGCCGGAAATGCGACGCAGCGTTGCTGGCGTTGCGGAACATGGCGACGAACAGTTGCTCGCGCCAATAAGCCATGGCGCCTCCCCGGCGCGGCAACAGCGTCTCGCGCCCCAGGAAGAAGGTGGTGTCGGTCATTTCCAGCCGGAGCCCCAGGGGTTCGCACATCGGCAGCACGGCCGGGAGGTCAGGCTCATCCATGAAGCCGAATGTGACGCCGACACGGTGGAAGCGGGTATCGAGCCGCTCCACGCTCAAGCGCTGTGGCTCGGGCACGTAGGGTTCATCGGCGATGGTCACCGTCAGGATCACGATGCGCTCATGAAGACTCTTGTAGTGCTTCAGGCTGTGCAGCAAGGCATGCGGCACCGTTGCCTGCTGGGAGGTCATGAATACAGCGGTTCCGGGAATGCTGTTGATGGGTTCGTGCGAAATGCTGGTAATGAAGGCATCGAGGGGCACCTGGTCCGTTTCGAGCCGTGCACGAAACAGCTTTTGTCCGCGCTTCCATGTCGTCATGAGGAGAAAGAGTCCCGCACCCACGGCCAGCGGGAGCCAGCCTCCATCCGCCACCTTGGTGGCGTTCGCCGCGAGAAACGCCAGGTCCATGACCAGGAAAACCAGCGTCACGACACCGGCCAACAGCAGGTTCCAGCGCCAGATGCGACGCATGACGACGAAGGCGAGGATGGTCGTGATCACCATCGTGCCGCACACGGCAATGCCATATGCGGCCGCGAGGGCTGTTGACGACTCGAATCCCAGTACGAGGATCACCACGGCCACGAACAGCAGCCAGTTCACGCCAGGCAAATAGATTTGTCCCGCCTCGCGATGCGATGTGTGCTGCACGACCACGCGCGGAACATAGCCAAGTTGCATAGCCTGGTGCGTCAGCGAGTACACCCCGGAAATCACGGCTTGCGACGCAATGACCGTGGCCGCAGTGGCGAGTCCGATGAGGGGATACAGCGCCCAGGCCGGTGCAAGACGGTAGAACGGATTGTCGATGGCGTCAGGATGAGCCAGCAGCAGCGCGCCCTGACCGAAGTAATTCAGCACCAGTGAAGGCAGCACCAGCGTGAACCACGCGAGCTGGATGGGTCGGCGGCCGAAATGCCCCATGTCGGCGTAGAGCGCCTCGGCACCGGTCACGGCGAGAAAAACGGACGCCAGTGCAAAAAACGACAGTCGCGGATCCTGCTGGAAAAACGAGATCGCATGTACGGGGTTCAGTGCAGAAAGCACCTGGGGATTCTGCGCAATGCCACTGATGCCGAGTGCGGCCAGTGTCAGGAACCAGACCGCAACCACCGGGCCGAAAAATACGCCCACCTTTGCCGTTCCGTGCTTCTGGAACGCAAACAGTACGGCGAGAACGGCCAGCGTGATGGGAACGACGTAGGGCTTGAAGGCCTCGGTGCCGATTTCCAGCCCCTCCACCGCGGACAACACCGAGATGGCCGGCGTGATGGCGCCATCCCCGTAAAAAAGCGCCGCGCCAAAGAGACCCAGCAACATCAGCACCGGGCCGACGCCGCGATCGCGGGCGCCGCGCAGCACCAGCGCCATGAGTCCCATGATGCCGCCTTCGCCCTTGTTGTCGGCCCGCATGATGAAAGTCGCGTACTTGACTGCCACCACCATGACCAGCGTCCACACAATGAGTGACAGGATGCCGAGAATATGTTCAGGGGAGATCGGTACCGGATGATGCGATCCCGCGAAGACTTCCTTCACCGTATAAAGCGGACTGGTACCAATGTCGCCGTAAACGACACCGAGGGCCGTCAGGGCCAGCAGCGGGAGACCGCTGGATGTGCGTGTGGCGGGAGAAGCAGGCAGGGACATGGATGGCCTCGAAGCGCGGACGAGCCGCCGTCAGAACCGGAACCGGTAGCCGATACCGGTTTCCGTCAGGAAATGTTGCGGTTGTGCCGGGTCGACTTCCAGCTTTTGCCGGAGGTGCCCGACATAGACACGCAGGTAATGATTGCTCTCCGCATAGCCCGGTCCCCAGACCTCGCGCAACAAGTGGCGATGCGTCAGGACCTTGCCGGCATTCGCCAGCATGACGGTCAGCAACCGGTATTCAATGGGCGTGAGGTGGACCGATGCCTCGCCGCGCCGCACCTCCCGCTGTGCCAGATCGACAGTGACGTCGCCGAATTGCTGCACCGGGGAGCTTTCACCGGCACGCTGCCGGCGTCGCAACACGGCGCGTGCACGTGCCAGCAGTTCACCGACACCGAAGGGCTTGATCAGGTAATCGTCGGCACCGGCGTCGAGCGCCTGGATCTTGTCGCGCTCGTGGGCGCGCGCCGACACGATGATGACGGGCGTCTGGCTCCAGCCACGCAGGTCGCGTACGAATTCCACGCCATCCATGTCGGGCAGGCCTAGATCGAGCAGCACGAGGTCGGGACGTTGCGCGGCAGCCTCTGCCAGACCCGCGTGTGCAGCATCACTCTCGGCGACTCGCCACCCTTCGGACTCGAGTGCCGACCGCATGAAGCGGCGGATCTGGCGCTCATCCTCGACCAGCAGTGCCAGCGGGGCCAGGTTGCTCATACGCCACGCTCCCGGGCCAGCACCAGCGCTTCATCATCCAGCGCAGGAACAATCCCGAGCGGAAGCGTGAAACGGAAACAGGCGCCGCCTCCCTCGCGATCTTCAGCATGGATGCGCCCACCATGGGCATCGACAATTGCTTTGCAGATGGCCAGCCCCAGTCCCATGCCGGGTGTCGCCGATTCCACCTCGCCGCGAACGAACAGGCTGAAGAGCTCGTCACGACGACCCGCGGGCAACCCGCGGCCGCGGTCACAGACAGACACCACGAGTTCACCGTCCTGATTGCGGGCATCGATGTCGATAGGTGCATCCGGCGGAGAGTATTTGGCCGCATTCTCCAGCAGATTGGCCAGCACGCGCTCGACAAGAACAGCGTCGAACTCGACGAGTTGCAGGTCGGGCGCCAATTTGATGCGCACCGGATGAGTAGCCACAGCCACACGCAGCAATTGCAGGCTCGAGGCGATGACATCCTCGATCACGCACCAGTCCTTGTGCAGCCTGACTTCGCCGACATTGAGCCGGGCCATGTCGAGCAGGTTTTCCACCAGCCCGTGCAGCAGTCGCGCCTGCTCCGCGATGGCGTCGGCCGTTTCCTTGGCTTGCGCCGACAGCGGAGGCTGCAACAGGGACAGGGAGTCCGCCAATCCGACCAGTGCCGTGAGCGGCGTGCGAACGTCGTGGGACAGGGCCGACAGAATGGAGCTGCGCAAGCGTTCGGACAACATCTGCACCTGGGTTTCCTGGGCGATCTCCGCATAATGGATGCGCTCCAGCGCAATCGCAATGAGCGACGATGCCGTTCGCAAGAGCGGCTGCGCATTGTGCAAGGCGGGTAGATGATCCTCGCGTACGGAGACAGCAAGAACGCCGCGACAGCGCATGGGCGCCTTGAGCGGAAAATAGACGGCCGCCTCGCCAAATGCGGCCAGATGATCAAGCTCGATCTGTTCGGCACGGTCGTAGGCAAGGCGCGCCAGGCGCGTGTCGATCCGCGGTGGCGGTGCATCAGGCACCGCCGTGGGCTGCAGGGCGTCCTCGCGGTCAGGCACCAGTAGCAGCGCGTCCAGCCCGATGCCTTGAAGAAATGCATGTACGGCCTGCGCCACCTGCGCCACGACCAGCGTGCCCGCCAGCTCCCGCGCCAGCTCATACAGCAGCCGGGTATGCTGTTCCTTTTGCGACGCCTGCTCAGCCTCGAGGCGCAGCCGCGCGGCCAGATGCCCGGTGGTCAGCGCCACCGCCAGCATCACCGCAAACACCAGCAAATACTGGACATCTGCCACGGCAAAAGAGAGGTGCGGGGGAACCAGGAAAAAGTCGAACATTCCAACGCCAAGGAAAGCGGCGAGCACCGCCGGCCCGCGACCATACCGGATGGCAGTCGACAGGACGACCAGCAGGAAGAGGGCGACACTGTTTGCAGGGGCCAGCCAGGGCAGCACGGCCGCAAGGAAGGTCACGACAGCGCACGCCAGCACGACGACCAGATACGCCCCCGGACCCGCATGACGGTACGAAAGCACAGCCATCAACGCTCTCCTTCACTGGAACGGAACTGTTCCGGATGTTCCGACAATAGTGAGGCAAGAATAAAAAAGCTGTAAAAAGGCGGCTCCTGGCAAACGGGACAAGCGGCTGCCCCCCTGTTGAGCCAGCGCAACACCATCGAGGACGCGGTGGCAGTGGCTGCCATGGATATGCCGCGCTGACCAAGAGCCCGGCGGTGTGCGGGCACTTACCCTCGCGACAACGCGTGCCTGGTCAACCCGACCGATGCGCGTTCACGACACATTCTGACGCGCATGCGGTGCATTCTGCGTCTCATTGATTTACCTCATCTGGCAGCGAATGAACTTCATGTACGTTGGTACCGGTTTGATGTGTTTGTCATATACGTAGCGGACACTGATGTGATGTGGTCGCCATAAGGCACAACCGGCCGACCACTGACGGTACAACTTTTCTACCCCAGCCTATTCTGTGACTGTTGTCACATCACCCCGATCAACCTTTTTACTGATGGAAAAACCATCACCCTTTTTGCAGTATCCGGAGGGATCATGAACAGCAAATACGTGCACCGAATCAAGGCAGCCGACTCGGCCTCCCGGCAGTTGGTCCCCGCCCTGCTCGATGACCTCCAAAAAGCTGTTGTCCGCGCGCAAACACCGATCGGCAATGCCGTGTCCTTTGTGGTCAGTGCGTGGAGCCAGGAAGGCGACGGTACGTTTGTAGTGCAATTCAGCCCGCTGGTGGCGGAGCGCCTCCCGGCACTGTCCGGCCTGCCGCTGTTGCAGGCCGCCAAGGGCCTCGCAACGGGCGCATTGAGTCTCGGCGAAACCAAGCACTGACATACCCCGCCCGGTCAGGACGACTGGAGCACGTGAGCCGCCGCCGATACATTCGACACAACGGCCCCACGGAAAGCAGCAGGGAAGTATCCGCCGGACAATCCCCGGCGGGACAGCGCTCCCCTCATGTTCTTTCCCTTCTCCTTTCGCCTCGCCACACGCTCAGGCGGTAATGCGCAGGCGCGCGCAATCGGCTATTGGGCGCCACTCTTCTACGTGCGTGAGAAATTTCGCGCGCGGAAGTGGCGTATTGCAGAAAAATGCAGGCCGCGATCCGGAAGGATCTGCCATGCTGGTGAGAGTGCGGGTGGAATGTTGGCGTTGCCGCCGCAATGAACCGGCATCGGCTGCCTGTTGATTGCCGACCAATATCGGGGGCGTCAGCCCCCGAGCCACTCGCCGACAGCATGCCAGTCGATCCGCGGAACGTCCTGCACGGAACGCATCGGCGGCATCAGGCCCCGGTCGTAGCGACGCTTGACCACCACGGCACGGTCGGTAGCCCCTTCTGGCTGCGCGGCAAGATGCGGCTGACCACAGAGCAGCGCCGCATCACGCCACCCACTGGCATAGTCGGAATGAGCCGCCGAACTGGCGGAATACGGATTGCGATAACGGCGGCCCAGCGAGCGGACAAACTGCCTGAAGCCCTCCTCGCGGGGAAACATCGACATCTCCATGACTCCCTCCCTTCGGGCTGCCGGGCAAATGGCCGCGGCGGCCCTACTCCTTTTAACTGAACGTACTGTCGGCCTGGCGTCAGTCAGCGCCGTTACGCCCCTGCCTACTGCGCGGGAAGACCGAGCTCGGCCTTCCGGGACGTTTCCAGTATTGCGCATGTTCCCAGACTCGCCCTGACCTGAATCAGCATCCGGCCGTCACAGCCCCTCCAGGCGACGAATGGGCCACCGTCCCCCCCCCCTGAACCCGGGTGGTCACTCCGCCCCCCCCTCTCAGCGGCAATGCCTGGCCCCCTGCGATGGAACCGACTACTATACCTTCGTACAGTATCCGGGCAACCCATGGCCACCGTCCTTACCGACCCGTTCTATTACCTGGAAAATTTTCGCCATGTACTCGATCGGGTGATGTCGGCTCATGCTGACTTGCTGACCGCGGATGAGCGCGCGCGACTGAACATGATTCGCCGCCTGCCGGGTCCGGCGCAGGCGCTTCTCGTGCGCCTGGTGATGCGCAAGGGCAACGTGTTCCGCCAGAGCAAACTGCGGTATCCGGAAATCGGTGACATTCCGCCGGCGCTTGACGAACTGGCTCGCGCAGGGCTAGTTGACCCTGCTCCGACGCTTTCCCTGACCGAACTCGCCGCACTCCTGCGTAAAGAGGAATTGCTGGTGTGCTGCCTGGCACGTTTCGACACCCGCCTCTCGCCACAGGGGCGGCGTGCACTCGAACGCCTGCGCAAGGATGAGTTGCTGGCCGTACTGGAGGATCTTGCCGAGGGCGCGCTGCTGCTTCATCACTGGCATCCCGGTCTCGATGACACCGCCATCCGGCTGCAACACCCCGCGCTGTACGACCTGCTGCGCCTGCTGTTCTTTGGCAACCTGCACCAGGACTGGTCCGAATTCGTGCTGACGGACCTGGGACATCTGCGCTATGAGCAGGTAGACCTGTCGGCAGCAGCGCGCGCCTTCCCGCATCGCGAAGACGTGGAGGCCTATCTTCACTTGTGGAGCTGCCGTGAACGGCTGGAGGCCGGCGAGGCGACCGACCTGATTGCGCGGGACATGCCAACCACTCCGTTTGCCAATCCGTGGCTGGAGCGCCGACGCGCCAGACTGCTGTTCCAGATGGGTCGGGAACGGGAACGCGCACAGGACTGGGCCGGCGCTGAGCGCTACTACACGGCGAGCAGCTGGCCCGAGGCGCGCCTTCGACTCATCCGCGTGCTGGAGCAAGACGGGCAGCCTCAGCAGGCGTACGCAATGGCCGAGGCTTTGCTGGCAAGGCACCCGCGCGAGGAAGACCGTCAGCAACTCATGCGGACGCTGCCGCGCCTGTGTCGCAAACTGGGCCGTCCGCGGCCGGAGGACATGCCCCTGTCGACACCACCGCGCGTGGATCTTGTCCTGCCACCCGACGACGGCCGGCCTGTCGAGTGGATCGTCATGGAGCATCTCCATACGCCCGAAGCGCCGGTGTTCTATGTCGAGAACGCGCTGATCAACTCCCTGTTCGGTCTGCTCTGCTGGGAGGCGATCTTCGCACCGGTGCCGGGTGCGTTCTTTCATGACTTTCATGCCGGCCCCGCGGACCTTTACGACGAGGAGTTCGCTGGCCGGCGCGAGGCCGAGTTCGCCCGTTGCCTGGGCCTCCTGGATAGCGGCGCCCATGGCGAGACGATTCGCGCCAATTGGCGCCGCAAGCAGGGAATCCAGTCGCCGTTCGTGTACTGGGAGACGCTCGATGAGGCCCTGCTGGAACTCGCTCTGGCGTGCATTCCCGCAACGCACCTCAATGTGCTGTTCCGGCGCTTGCTGTCCGACATCAAGAACAATCGCTCCGGCTTTCCCGACCTTGTCCAGTTCGACCCGGTCGCCCGGGATTACCGCATGATCGAGGTCAAAGGGCCTGGCGACCGCCTCCAGGACAACCAACTGCGCTGGATGGATCATTTCGTGCGCAACGGCATTCCGGTGTCGGTAGCGTATGTGGCCTGGTCAAGCCCGGCGGCGTCAGTGTTCGCCATCACGCCCCCCTCGTTGCCCGGTGACGAGCCCGACGCACCATGACGTTTACGATTGCCGTCCGCGAACTCGTCGAATTCACGGCCAAGACCGGCGACCTCGATCTGCGCTTCACGCCGGCGCCATCGGCGCAGGAAGGCATCGACGGCCATCAGATGGTGCAGTCACGCCGCGGCGCGAATTACCGGGCGGAACTCCCTCTGACTGCCCGCCATGGCCCGCTCACCTTGCGAGGCCGGGCCGACGGCTACGATCCGGACCAGGGACTCCTCGAGGAAATAAAAACCTTTCGTGGCGACCTGTCGCGTCAACCGGACAATCACCGCGCCCTGCACTGGGCGCAGGCACGCCTGTACGGTGCGATGCTATGCGCGAGCGAGGGCCTTTCCACGCTGGATATCGCGCTGGTCTATCTGGATGTCGGGACACAAAAGGAAACGTCGGTTACCCAATCGTTCACGGCGGCGGAGCTGCAGGCGTTTCTTGATGATCATTGCGAACGCTTTCTGGCGTGGGCCGAACAGGAGCAGCGGCATCGTGACGCACGTGATGAGGCATTGAGCGAACTGCGATTTCCCTTTCCGGATTTTCATCCCGGCCAGCGTCAACTGGCCGAAGACGTCTATCGCGGCGCCCGGGACGGCGCCTGCCTGCTGGCGCAGGCGCCCACCGGCATAGGCAAGACGCTCGGCACCATGTTTCCCCTCCTCAAGGCCGGCCCGACCCAAGGGCTGGACCGCATTTTTTTCCTTACCGCCAAAACGCCAGGACGCGCCCTGGCACTGGAGGCCGCTCGCCGTTTGACCGACGCAGGCAGTGAGGAACCGGTATCTTCGGTGAAAAGCCGGATTCCCCTGCGCGTGCTGGAACTGACCGCGCGTGACAAGGCCTGCGTACATCCCGACAAGGAATGTCATGGCGATTCTTGCCCGCTGGCTCGCGGATTCTATGACCGATTGCCGGCGGCGCGCGCCGCGGCAGTCAGCAACGAATTCAACGACCAGCCCGCCCTGAACCGGATTGCGGCGCAACACGGGATCTGCCCCTACTACCTCGCGCAGGAAATGACGCGCTGGAGCGACCTTGTTGTCGGTGACTACAACTACTTCTTCGATGTCAGTGCCTTTCTGCACGCATTGACCGTGCAACGCGAGTGGAAAGTCGCCGTGCTGTGCGACGAGGCACACAACCTGATTGACCGGGCACGCGAGATGTACTCGGCAGAACTTCAGCCCGCGGCACTGGCGGCACTGCGCAAGACGGCGCCCGCATCGCTCAGGCGGCCGCTCGGCCGTCTGCAGAAGGCTTGGGATGCGCTTCACGACAATGCCGGCCCCTGGCATTGCCTGGAGGCACTCCCCACGGATCTCGCCAATGCCCTGCTGGGCGCCATCGTGAAGATTGCCGAACACCTGACCGACCACCCCGTGGGCGTGGATGCCGGCCTGCAGCGCTTCTATTTTGACGCGCTGCACTTCCAGAACCTGCTGGACTGGCTTGGGCCGCATTCTTACCTCGATGTACTGACCCCCGCCAGCGGCACGCGCGCCTTGCGACTGAGAAATGTCGTGCCGGCGCCCCATCTCCGGTCGCGCATTGCCGCCTGCCACAGCCTGACACTCTTCTCGGCGACGCTGAGCCCGCCAACGCTGCATCGCGACTTGCTCGGCCTGCCTGCGGATACACGATTTGTCGATGTCCCGTCGCCGTTTTCACCGGATCAACTGCAGGTGCATATCGTCGACGAGGTCTCGACACGCTTTGTGCATCGCGCCAACTCGCTCGTCCCCATTGCCGACCTCATGGCCCGCCAGTTCCATTCCTTGCCCGGCAACTACCTGGCCTTTTTCAGCAGTCACGATTACCTGCAGCAGGTCCTCGCGACGTTTCGCGAGCGGCACAACGACATACCGGTCCGCGAGCAGGCCCGCCACATGAACGAGACGGCTCGCGATGCATTTCTGGCGGGATTCGGTCCTGACACGAGCGGCATCGCTTTTGCCGTGCTGGGCGGCGCCTTTGGTGAAGGCATCGATCTGCCCGGAAACCGGCTCATCGGTGCATTCGTGGCGACGCTGGGACTGCCGCAAGTGAACGAGACCAATGAGAAGGTTCGCCACACATTGCAGATCCAGTTCGGAAAAGGATACGACTACGCCTACCTGTATCCGGGCGTGCAGAAGGTCGTGCAGGCAGCGGGGCGCGTGATACGCACCCTGGAGGACAAAGGCGTGGTGTATTTGATCGATGACCGGTTCTCGCAGGATAAAATCCGCGCCCTTCTTCCCTCCTGGTGGCAGGTGGCATCGCCTGGCTGATCGCGGGCAAAAAAAACCCGCGGCGAACCGCGGGCATGCAGAAGCCGGCTCACCCGGCAGCAAGATGCCACCGGGTCTCCGCGGGAATTACCACTGATATTCGATTTCCGCCTTCACGTTGTCGAGGCTCAGGCCCTGGCCATGCTGGCCCGACCAGGAGAGGCTGCCGTGCCAGGGGCCCTTGCCGCCCACCTCGACACCGGCGCCGACATCCACCGCCGTATCCGTCACCGTGCCGAGTGACTGCGTTTGCGAAACGCTTCCCACGGACTCCGTATTGTTGACAGTGCGGTCGCCGAAGTACTGCGTTCCACCCACTCTCGCCCAGGGAACGACGGCTACCGCTCCCAGGGGAACCTCGGTACCGATACGGACTCCGGCATCGAGCGTGGTCAGATCCTGCGTTTCATTGCCGTAATGGATATTGAGCAGACCGGCGCCGCTTTCCTGGTAGCCATCGAGCTGGCTGCGCAACATCGAGACACCGACGTAGGGCTCGAAGAAGCTGCCCACCAGCGCGACGTGATAGCGGCCACCCACGGTCGCCGCATCAAAGCTGCCACTGCTGGAACCTGTTGCCACTACGCCCAGCGACGTCAGCGCACGCTGTGAATCGGCATCGAACTGCCCCATGCCCACGGCCGCATACAGGCGCCAGTTACCCGGCGTGTAGAGTCCATATCCGTAGCCGGCCATGGAGTTTCCCTTCACCAGGGTGGTGCCGTCATTGGTACGTGAGTCAGCACTGCTGAGCGCCACGCCCAGCATCAGTTCGTCCTGCACTTTCCCGCCCACGCCCAGCAGCGCGCCGCCATTCGAGACATTGAAGCCATTGGTCTTGCCACCACCACCGAACCCCTGCAGCCAGACGCCATCCAGTGGCTTGGCAAACGCGATGCTGGGTGCGTCGGACTGCACCATCTCCAGGGCGCTGCGGCTCATCTGGTTGAGGGTGAACAACTGCTGCAAAACAGAGTCGCCTGAGCTGAATGCTTGTGGTGTGGGATTCAGCGTCAGATAGACATCATTCGCCGCATACGTCACGGCCGGCGTGAGATAGGCCGCAAAGGCCGGGTTGTAAGACGTGGTGGCAAACGTGCCGGTGACACCGCCGGCAGCATGCACGATGTCGTAGACGGTGCCGACGCTATAGGTGCCCGCATCAACCGTGAACTGCAAGGCGCCATCCAGGCTCGCAGAACCGGTGACCTGAAGTTGGTCGTAGCCAACGCCTGGCGTGGCATTCGGCGTTACCTCGATGGCGAGCGTGCCGGCCGGTCCCTGCGTGTAATTGCCCGCGACCGTGAGAATGCCGATGCTGCCGCCGGGGAACACGGTGCCGGCAGTGTTGACGACATTACCGCCGATCGTGCCATGTCCGCGCAGCATGCCGCCGGAGAGAAGCACGTTGCCGGCCACGCTGGCACCCGCGTGGGTAATGTCGCCAACCTCAAGCGTGCCCGCGCTGACTGTGGTCCCGCCGGAATAGGTATTGGTTCCGTTGAGTACCAGCAGGCCGCTGCCGGTTTGCGTCAGACTGCCGGTGCCACTGACATTGCCTCCATACGTGACCGCATTGCTGCGGTTGAAGACAAGCGCGCCATTATCGACCACATCGCCAACGATGGCACCCGTGGTGCCGCCATTGCCGACCTGCAATGTTCCGGCACTGATCGTGGTGCCGCCCGTATAGGTATTGGCTCCCGTGAGCGTCAGCGTGCCGCTACCGGTTTTTGTCAGGCCACCAGTGCCACTCACCACGCCGCTGAAGGTCGTTGACGTGCTGTCGCCACCTGACGTCAGCATGAAACCGCCATTGGTGACATCACCCGCGCCGGCAATCGAGCCGATCGTCTCGGCGGCGCCCAGCGACAATGTCGCGCCGGAGGCGACGATGACGGCAGATGTGTCGGCCACCGCGCTGCCGCCGTTCAACTGCAGCGTCCCGGCGTTCACGGTAGTGGCACCTGTGTAGGTGTTGGCACCGCCCAGGGTCAGCGTGCCGGTACCGGCCTTGGTGAGGCCGCCGGTACCACTCATCACGCCGCTGTAGATAGTGCTCGTGTTGTCGCCGCCGGAGGTCAGTGTGAAGCCGCCATTGGAGACGCTGCCTGCCCCCGCCAGGGAGCCGATGGTCTCGTTCGCGCCCAGGACCAGCGATGCGCCCCCATTTACGGTGACGGCCGATGTGTCGGCGATAGCCGCGCCACCATTGAGCTGCAAGACGCCGGTGTTCACGGTGGTGGCGCCGGTGTAGGTGTTGGCCCCACTCAGCGTCAGCATACCGCCACCGGTCTTGGTGAGGCTGCCCGTGCCACTCATGACGCCGCTGAACGTCGTTGACGTATTGTTGTAGCCCGCGAGCAGGTTCGAGCTGCCCAGGTTCACGGAACCTGCGCCGGCAATCGATCCGATGGCTTCGGTGGCACCGAAC
>DASSUO010000063.1:0-12787 GCA_035706925.1 Moraxellaceae bacterium | reverse complement strand
TCGGGCCTCATTACGCCGTCGCTGGACGAGATGGTGCATGTCGCGCGCGAAATGCAGCGCCAGGATTTCCACCTGCCCCTGATGATTGGTGGCGCCACGACATCCAAGGCCCATACGGCGGTGAAAATAGAGCCACAATACAAGAATGACGCCGTCGTCTATGTGGCCGACGCATCGCGCGCCGTGGGCGTGGCCACCTCCCTGCTGAGTGCCGAACTCAAGACCGACTTCGTCAAGGCTCGGCAGCAGGAATATGAGGAAGTCCGTATCCGTCATGCCAACCGCAAACCGCGCGGTGAACGCATGTCCTACCCGGATGCGGTAGGCCACGGCTTCACATCCGACTGGGAGGGCTACAAGCCGCCGGTCCCGAAGCAGCCGGGCATCACCGTACTTCGCGACTATCCGCTGGAAGTCCTGATTCCCTACATCGACTGGACGCCGTTCTTCATCTCGTGGTCGCTGGCCGGCAAGTACCCGGCCATCCTGAGTGACGAGGTGGTGGGCGAAGCGGCCCGTGCGCTCTGGAACGATGCCGAGGTCATGCTGGAGCGCATCATCCGGGAAAAGCGTTTGCGGGCTCACGGTGTGATCGGCTTGTGGCCGGCGGCCCGACGCGGTGCTGATGACACGGTCGTGTTTGCCAACGATGACCGGACGGATGTGGTAGCCACCCTGCACCACCTTCGCCAGCAAAGCGACAAGGTGTCAGGCAAGCCCAACTACTCACTGGCCGATTTCATCGCACCGGAGGGATCGCAAGCACGCGACTATCTGGGTGGATTCGCTGTGACGGCTGGAGATGGCTGCGACGAATTTGCCAATGAATTTGCCGCTCGTGGGGACGACTACAACGCCATTCTCGTGAAGGCACTGGCTGACCGCCTCGCCGAAGCGTTTGCCGAGCATCTTCATGAACGCGTTCGCCGCGAATTCTGGGGTTACGCCCCCGACGAGAAGCTCGACAATGATGCGCTGATCAAGGAGAAGTACGAGGGCATCCGTCCGGCGCCCGGCTACCCGGCTTGCCCTGATCATACCGAGAAGTCGACGCTGTTCCGCCTGCTTGACGCCACTGCGGCCACGGGCATTTCACTGACGGAGCATTTCGCGATGTATCCGACCGCCGCCGTGGCGGGATGGTATTTGTCGCATCCGCACAGTACCTACTTTAATGTGGGCAAGCTGGAAGAAGACCAGGTTCTTGATTATGCACGCCGCAAGGGCTGGGACCGCCGAACGGCGGAACGGTGGCTGTCGCCCAATCTGGGCTACGAGCCGGAATGATCGCGAGGAGCACCCCTAATGAACGAACAGGAACATCCGGATAATCAGCACGCGTCGCCCCCGTCTTCAGACAAGAAAGACGGTACCGGAGAGGGCGCCTCGCACGACGTAAGTGCCCTGTCGGTGCTTGGCAGCGTTTTCCGCGCCTGGTTCGGCGTGCAAAGTGAGGAAAACCGGAAGCGCGACTTCAGTTCGAACAACCCGACTCCCTTCATTGTGGCGGGAATCATTTTCGCGCTAATCATGATTATCGGCGTGATCATCGCCGTTAATATCGCGCTCTCCGGGGTCAAGTAAGAAAGGACCGGCCTTACGCGAGGCTACCCGGGAGCCCGGCCTGCTGGTTCCCGGCTCCCGGGCTCAAACATTGCGGCCCTGGATCCTGGATCCACGGTTCCGGGTTCCGGGTTCCGGGTTCCGGGTTCCGGGTTCCGGGCGATCAAATCACCACCAGGGCTGGCGCTGCAGCAGGCGGTCCCACCAGCGCAAAAAGAAACGGTCCACCGCCCCTTCTGCCGACAATCCCAGCCGGGACAGAAGGCGGTGACGGGGCACGTAACGCACACTGAAAAGATCAGCTGCTTGCGCGCGCTCCCAGAGATATTCGTCGCTGGTCTTGAGCTCATCGACCAGATGAATGTCGAGCGCCCGCTCGCCATACCAATGTTCACCCGTCGCGACACGACCGATTTCCACCTGCGGCCGGTGCCTTGCCACAAACTGCTTGAAGAGCATATGCGTGTCGTCGAGTTCTTCCTGGAACTTGGCACGGTCCTCTTCCGTATTCTCACCGAATACAGTCAGAGTGCGTTTGTATTCGCCGGCCGTGAGCAACTCCACATCAATGTCATTCTTCTTGAGCAACCGGTGAAAGTTCGGCATCTGCGCTACCACACCGATCGATCCCACCACCGCAAATGGCGCAGCCAGGATGCGGTTGCCGATGCAAGCCATCATGTAACCGCCACTGGCAGCCACCTTGTCGACACAGATGGTCAGAGGAATTTTCCTGTCACGAATTCGCGACAGCTGCGACGCGGCCAAGCCATAGCCATGAACCATGCCGCCGGGGCTTTCCAGGCACACGATGACCTCGTCGCGTGCAGGATCCGCGAGAGTGAGTACGGCCGTGATTTCGCGACGCAGCAATTCAACGGCGGATGCACGGATGTCCCCGTGAAAACCCAGGACGAATACGCGGGGACGATTGTCGTCCTTTTGCTTTTCCTTTTGCTTTTCCTTCTTTTTCTCCGCCTTTTGCCAGGCCTTCAACTCGTCCTTGTCGAAAACGGCCGCACGCATGGCGTCGGCATAATCGTCATAGCGGTCATTCAGCGCCACCACTTCCAGATCACCCTCCTCCTGCATCAGCCGGCGACGACTGCCCACATTGGAAATGGCGATGATGATGACAACGACAGCCATCACCACGGTGATGGTCTTGGCCAGGAACAAGCCGTACTGCAAGAGAAGGTCTAACACGGAAATCTCATCCTTCGAGAATCAGAAACGACGGCCATCATAAACCGGTCGACAGAGGTGCAGGCAAGAGCCGCCTATGCGTGCCGGGCTCGGCAACGCTCGACGAAATCCTGAATGAGTGCATGGGCAATGCTGCCGCGCGGGGGCGTGGGCGGCAAAGCATCAAAACGGAAAAAGCCGGCCTCGGCAATTTCCTCTTCCTGAAGGCGCAACTCCCCTCCTGCATACTCGGCGTGAAAGCCCAGCATCAGGTTATTGGGAAACGGCCAGGACTGGCTGCCGAAATAGCGGAGATTCGTGACTCGAACGCCGACCTCTTCCAGTACTTCACGATGCAGGGTTTCTTCTGCACTTTCCCCCGCCTCCATGAACCCGGCCAGTGTACTGAACATGGGACGCGTGAAACGCTGGGCACGGGCAAGCAGTATTTCGTCACCTCGCGTCACGGCAACGATCACACAGGGATTGATGCGGGGGTAGGAAGACAGCCGGCATGAAGGGCAAACCCTTGCCCGCTCGCCAAGCGGATGGGATTGGGTGAGTGTGCCGCAGCGTCCGCAATAACGATGGTTGCGTTCCCACTCAAGGACCTGGAAGGCGCGACCCGCCAGCGAGAATTCGGCGTCACTCGCGAGGCCGAGCAAGCGGCGAAGATCGTCAAAGCGCCAACCGGCCGGCGCAACGGCACTCTCCGGAACGGATACGGCAAACACGCCGCGCCCCTCCAGCCGCCCCAGGAAATGGCGTGCCTCGGCATCCATGCCAAACCACGATACATCGTGCAGAAGGGGAAACAGTCCGTGCTCGGCATCGTCCGAAACGAGGATCCGCCCCCCCTGGAACACCAGCCAGAGCAGATCGCCAGACAAGTCTGACGGGGCAATGGCGGCGGGCTCGAACTGCATCAGGCGGCCTGTGCCGCCGACACGGGAAAGCCAAGCTCGGCGACGCTTTCTTCTGCCAGTTCGAGAATGGCCTCGCCGATAGGCTTGTTGGCCTCGAGGCTCTCAAGGTAGTAGTCGACGCTGGTAATGGCATCTGCCAGCGTTTCCATATCGGTCAATGTGGGTTGCTCCTCCTGGCCAAGCATGCGCAGCTCGATGAATCGTGCGCAGGAGGCAAGAATCGCGGCCCCTCTTGCGATACCAAGGAAGGACAAGCCTCCGCCTACCGACTGCAGGGTAGCCGGGACATTGGCAAGGTGCAGTAAATCGCGATTGGACTCAAGGTAAGCGCTGATGGCGCGCTTGACGAGCGACATGCCGGAACGGGACTCTGCCACGAGCAGCGCACGCGCCTCGTCGAGCTGGTGGATCGACACCTGCGAATTCCCGGTGGCGGCTTCGGCACCCGGCGTTACCCGGCGCACGAGACCCGCCACGGCATTTTCGACGTCCATGATGGCATCTACCAATGCGGCCAGTGCGGCGTCGTTCGCCGCCCCGGACCAGGTGCGGACGGTATCGGCATGGCGACGCATGCTCTGGCTGCTGTCGATCAGGCCCAGCATGACCAGCGTTTGCGAGATTCGCGTCAGACTGTCAGCCATGGCGACGTAACTTTCTTCGTCATTGCGCGAACCGCGCGACATGACATCGAGGGTGTCCTTGACCTGAACCAGCTCATCCTTGAGTGCATCTGCCACCGTCTTGATGACCGAGCCACCGGGGCCGCACATCACTTCGTATTCAGCCGTCAATCTGGACTGGGTAAGGCAGTCCTCCTCCAGGGAGAACGCCTTGCGAACCGCCGTCACCTGCTGCCCCTCTTCCGCAAGCGCTGCCAGATACAGACAGTCGGCCAGCACGGCACGATCCGGCTGACCGTTGCCGTCGTTCTGCGCCAGTGCCTTGAGTTGTCGGTCGAGCTGACCAAGAAGCACCTTGCGCTGTGGCGTAACCGCAACGCCCTGCTGCAATGCCTCAAGGGCCGCACTCGCCGACCACCACAGCAGCGCCTGCGGGCGCTGGCCACAGACTTGCCGCGCGCGCTCACAAGCACGATTCATCATGCGGAAGTGCGGCACATCTGCCTGATCGCGAATGACGGCGATGAGGCTGGTCTGGTACATGAGTCGGATGCGCCGGACCAGTGCGTTGAGTTGCGCCGGGGTCAATTCGAGACGCGTGACGGGCGGTGCCGGTGGCAAGTCACCCAGGGTGACGAAGCTTCCTTCCGGCAAATACGGTTGACGCAGGGCGGCGCGCACCTTGTTGATGGCGGGAAGCAGCAACTGCGGCCAGGCAACCTGATGGATCTGCACGTACTCGAGGTAACGCCCCAGCACCATGAGGCCCTCGCCCAAGGCGGCGAAATCCTCGTCGGCCGCGGCCTCACCCCGCTGCTGCACCTGGCGGAGCACCTGCAGCAGTCCGCCAGCCAGTTCAATGGCACCAGGCAGTTCAGCCATTCGCAGGGCGCCGTGAACCTGCGCCATCTCTTCCACGCATGTGGCAAGGATGGCGGGATTCCCTTGATCCTCCACATAGGAGCTGATCTGTGCCTCGATCTGACCCAGATTGGTGTCGATCTCGGGACGGATCAGGTTGAGGGAAGCAGGATTGGAAACACGCGCCATTGTTGCTGTCCTGAGCTGTTATTCTTGTTGCGCCGGGCGCCCGCCGTCATGGCCTCCAAGCCACCCGCCGCGCATTGATCGCCACTCTGGCACGACCACGAAATCCCGTCAATTTTACCGTGCAAGTCTTTGACAGGTTTCAAGAAACGGAAGATCAACGGACGGGGCGGCGGGGCCCGCTCACGACGCCTCGAGACGTCTCCACAGGCAGGTTCCGCCAGCGGCCTTGTCCAGGATGGCCAAACGCTCGTCATGTCGCCGGCACTCTTCCTCGTTGGCGCGAATGACCGGCAACGGCGGCCGGCCAGCGTCCAGGCGCCGCAGTCCCTCGCTGCGGGCCCCTGTCCCTGGCCCGGACTCCTCGCTCCCGAGGGCAAGACCCACCTGCCCCCCCGTCATGGCCAGGAAGACGTCAGCCAGGATTTCCGCATCGAGCAAGGCACCGTGGTAGGTGCGATCGCGGTTATTTGCACCGTAGCGGCGGGCGAGCGCATCCAGGTTGTTCTTCTGCCCCGGATGCTTGCTGCGCGCGAGCGGCAGCGTATCGAGAACTCCGCAGAGCTCGGTGATAGGCGGGTAGTTGCGGTTCAGCAGGCGCAGTTCGTGGTTGATGAACCCGATATCGAAGGGCGCATTGTGGATGACCAGCTCCGCGCCAGAAACGAAGGCGATGAACTCGTCGACGATGGCCGAGAATACCGGCTTGTCGACCAGGAATTCATTGGTGATCCCGTGGACAGCGATGGCTTCCGCCTCGATTTCGCGCCCCGGATTCACGTAATAATGAAAGCTGCGCCCGGTCAGGCGGCGATTCACCAATTCGAGACAGCCGATTTCGATCAGGCGATGTCCCTGCCCCGGATCGATGCCGGTGGTTTCCGTATCCAGGATGATCTGGCGGTTCATGCGTTTACCCGTGCCGACCGCAGAAGCTCATCGATACCCTGATTGGCGAGCTGATCTGCAATCTCGTTACCTTCATGACCGTTATGGCCCTTGACCCAGCGCCACTCAACGTGGTGCCGCAGAGTCTCCTCCTCAAGGCGTTGCCAGAGGTCCGCGTTCTTGACCGGCTGCCGCTGGGACGTCTTCCAGCCGCGAGCCTTCCAGCCGACAAGCCACTCGGTCATGCCTTTTTTCACGTACTCGGAATCGGTCCACACGATCACCCGGCAATCCTTGCGCAATGCCGCCAGGCCTTCGATCGCCCCCTGCAATTCCATCCGGTTATTGGTCGTCTGCAGCGCGCCCCCGTGCAGACGCTTCTCGTGGGTACCACTACGCAACAGCACGCCCCAACCGCCCGGCCCCGGATTTCCCCGGCAGGCCCCGTCACAATACATTTCGACTTCAGTCATTCTCTGTCCGCATCCATCATCCACCGCCGCACCCGCGCCTCCGTTGCCAGCACGGGCGCCGGTGCCGGATAGACACGGCGCCGGCGCATCTCGACCGGCGTCAGGCAGGAAACCCGCTTGCGGGCGAGCAACACATAGGAGGCGCCCGCCTGCCCCCAGTAGCGCCGTCCCAGCGCCTCAAGCCAGGCAAAGCGCTTGCGGAGTCCGGGATGGTTGAACGGGGGCACGAAGCATACACCCTCAAGGCCCACGACCTCGAAGTCGAGCAGTGTCAACCAGTCGGCCAGACGCTGCGGCCTCATGGGGCGGCGAAGCCAGGGCAGCGGGGCCGCACTCGGCAGCCGGAAGAGTCGCCACAGCCCCCACAGACTCCAGGGATTGAAGCCGACGATGATGAGGTGGCCCTCCGGGATCAGCACCCGCGCGGCCTCGCGCAGCACGGCATGCGGACTCGGTACCGCGTCCAGCGCATGATGCAGGAACACCAGGTCGATGCTGTCCTCGGCAAAGGGAAGCTGGTCCGGACGGGCCTGCAGCGGCGACAGCCCGGGCACCTCCGGTGGAACGGAGTCCACCGCCATGCAGTGGCGGATGCGGCAGCCGGCGAGCAGGTTGTCACCCGCCACCTGCCCGATCTGAAGTGCGTGATAGCCAAAAAGATCGGGCAGCACGTCGCCGAGCAGGCTCTCCTCCGCGGATCGCAGATAGCGACCCAGGTCACCGCGGAACCAGTCACGCAGATCGGGCTGGAGGTCGGGATGACGCTCGATACGGAACAATCGCGGCAGTTGCATGGTTGTCACCGGTTGAGGCGCGGGGGCTGCGTCCCGCGCTAGACTCCTGCTTTCTATTGAAGCCTGTTTTCCATCGGGAGCGCCATCATGTTGTCATTTCCCGTTGCCCTCCCTGCCTTCCAGGACAACTACATCTGGGCGTGGGTCCGCGGGGGGACAGCCCTTGTCGTCGACCCCGGGGACGCGGCCGTGGTCGAGGACTGGCTGGCGGCCTCCGGCATCCGGCTTTCCGTCATACTGGTCACCCACCATCATCCGGACCACATCGGGGGGCTCGACGCCCTGCGGTCGCGCCATCCGGTTCGCGTCCTCGGGCCCGATGAGGGGATTCCGGGGGTGGATGACATCCTGCACGGTGGCGAGCGTCTGGACCTGACGCCTTTCGGCACCATGGAAGTTCTGGCGGTACCGGGCCATACGCGAGGTCATATCGCCTTCCACTTTCCCGCCGAGGCACTGCTGTTCTGTGGCGACGCGCTCTTCAGCGCAGGCTGCGGCCGCCTCTTCGAGGGGACACCGGCACAGTTGCACGATTCACTGGCTCGGCTCTCCGCCCTGCCACCGGATACCCGGTTCTGCTGCGCCCATGAATATACAGAGGCGAATCTGCGATTTGCGGCCTGCGTGGAGCCCGACAACGGAGACATAAAGGCTCGTCAGCAGGAAGTCGCCCGCTTGCGGGCAAAAGGCCTTCCCACATTGCCGGCACGGTTGGGCGATGAACGGCTGTTCAATCCCTTTTTGCGCTGCGAAGAACCGGCAGTGGTCGATGCCGCATCCCGGGAAGCGGGATCCCCCCTGGCGCCCGGTCTACCTGTACTCGCGGCGCTGCGGGCCTGGAAAGACTACTTTCCGTCCCGGTAAACCGTCTGTCAGCCCTTTCGACCACCCCTTCGCCCAAGCGAGAACTGGTTACCAAATGTACATTTTTTAACCACCCATTTGCTTGCTCAGCCATAGGACCCGTCCCTAGAATCGCCCCCATTCCAGTCTTGATCGTGAGAAATCCGAATGCCCCTTGGCCCCAATGACGCCAGGCGCTCTGTGAGCGGCTTTGCCCTTCGCCCCCTCGCCGCCGCGCTGTGCCTGACCCTGGCCTTGCCTGCCCATGCGAGCTGGTTCAGCCACAAGACCGAACAACTCGCGGCGGCCCAGCCTGCGCCGGCCGTTCCGGCCACCGAAACACCGGCTCCCGCTGCTGCCCCCGTCGCCCCGACAGCCGCCGTGGGTGCCGCCTCCCTGCCGGACCTGCCTGGCAATGCCCTGGGCGATACCGACAGCACAGATGCCACCGCCAGTGACAACGCCTCAGCGGCCGACGACGATTCGGCCGATGCCGTCGCCAGCGACGACACCGATACCGACGAGGACGAGGTCGTCCTGCCCAGCGTGGAAGAGTCAGCGCTGGACGAGGCGGACGCCGGAACCGGCCACTACTCTGCCGAAGAGCTGGCCGCACAAGGCAACCTCTGGGATCGCCTGCGCAAAGGCGCCCAGCTGGACTCGTCGGTGAACAACGAACGCATCGACGTCCAGCGCAACTGGTATCTCAAGAACAGCGACTACCTCGATCGCATGGCGCGTCGATCCACCCGCTACCTTTATTACACGGTGAGTGAAGCCGAACGTCGCAACCTCCCGACTGAACTGGCCCTGCTGCCGGTCATCGAGAGTGCCTACGATCCCTTCGCCTACTCTCACGCCAATGCCGCCGGCATGTGGCAATTCATTCCGGGCACGGCCCGGATCATGGGCGTGAAGCAGAACGAATGGTTCGACGGGCGTCGTGACATCATCGAGTCGACCCGGGCCGCCTACGATTTCCTGACCCTGCTTTATCAGAAGTTCGGTGACTGGCAGCTCGTTCTTGCTGCCTACAATGCCGGTCCGGGGGCCGTGCAGCGCGCGATCGAGCGCAATCAGGCCGCCGGGCTGCCAACCGATTTCTGGAGTCTGCGCCTGCCCGCCGAAACGCGCTCCTATGTCCCGCGCTTTCTGGCCGTTGCGCAGATCGTGAAGTCCCCCGAGACCTATGGCGTTGATCTGCGCCCGGTACTGAACCAGCCGTATTTCAGGACCATCGATCTTCCGCACCAGGTGGACATGCCGAAGGCGGCCAGCATAGCCGGGGTATCCCTCAAGGATTTCTACCTCCTGAACGCCGGCTTCAAGCGTCAGGCAACCGATCCTGAAGGTCCGCACCGCTTGCTTGTGCCGGCGGCCCTGCCACAGGATTTCGAGTCCGATATCGCTGCCCTGCCCGTGCCGGAAACGGTAGTGTCCCAAACCTACAGGGTGAAAAAGGGCGATACGCTTTTCCGCGTCGCCAAACGGTTCGGATTGTCGCCGGCCTCGCTCCGCGAGATGAATCATCTCAAGTCCGACCGCTTGCCTGTGGGGCACTCGCTGACCATCACACGTGGCAATGCGAGTGCCGAATATCTGGCCCTCCGCGAAGAGATGAAGCTGGACCGGAGTCCGTTTGCTCCCCGTACCGTGTTGCGCGGCAAGATCTACAAGGTTCGCCGGGGTGATACCCTGGCCTCGGTTGCCCGCCGGCATCACACCAGCGCGAAAGTCCTGGCCAAACTCAACCACCTGCCGCTCCGTGCAAAGCTGCATGCCGGCCAGGTGCTGACGCTCAAGCAGGTCAAGATGTCCGCGCGGCTGGCGGCAGCCGGCAAGAAGGGATCTCGCAAGATCACCTACAAGGTGCGGCGTGGCGATACGCTCTCGTCGATCGGCCGCCGCTACAACGTGTCCGTCACGCAGATCAAGACCTGGAACGGCAAGCGCCACGACATCAACCCGGGCCAGGGAATCGTGCTGTACGTTGCCAGCCGCGGGAACAAGCGCGGTCGCTGACCCCCTCCCCGGGAGCGGCATCAGGCCGCTCCCGGACTTACCCTCCTCATCTTATTCGCCCCTTCCGGATGTGGTAAAAGAGCCGGTCATCGTCTCTGCTTCCTTTTGACAAGGACTTCCCTCATGTCGCTTCGTTCCCTGGGCACGCTCCTGTTCGGTCTTGTCATCCTCAATGCCCATGCGGCCACCGTTACCAGCCATGCCATTGCCCTGCACGGCAATCCCAAGTATCCGGCGGGCTTCAAGGCCTTTGACTATGTCAATCCGGATGCACCAAAGGGTGGTGACGTCCGTTACGAAGCCTATGACACGTTCAGCAGCCTGAATCCCTTCATCACCAAGGGGGTTCCGGCGGAAGGCCTGGATGCCATTTACGACACCCTCACGCTCAAGTCTGACGATGAGCCGTTTTCCGAATACGGATTGCTCGCCGAAAAAATCGAACGCGATCCTGCCGACAAGTCCTGGATCATCTTCCACCTGAATCCGGCTGCCCGGTTTTCAGATGGCCAGCCGGTGACGGCGGATGACGTCGTGTTCACCTTCAACACAATCCGCAAGGACGGTGATCCGCGATACAAGGCCTACTACGCAGACGTCACCAAGGTGGAAGCACTGGACAGCCGCCGGGTCCGCTTCTCCTTTCGCGACGGGCGCAATCCCGAACTGCAAATGATCGTGGGACAGCTGGCGATCCTGCCGCGTCACTATTGGGAGAAGCACGACTTCAACTCCACCAGCATGGACGCCCCGGTTGGAAGCGGCCCCTATGTCATCGACCACATCGACAATGGCCGCAGCATTTCGTATCGCCGCAACCCCAATTACTGGGGAGCCAATCTGCCGGTGAACCGGGGTCGGAACAATTTCGACCGTATCACCTACCTCTATTACCGGGACCGCACGGTGTCCATGGAGGGGTTCAAGGCGGGCCAGTTCGATTTACGCGTCGAGTCCAAGGCCAAGTCCTGGGCGGTTGACTATGAATTCCCGGCTGTGAAGGCGGGTAACGTGAAGAAGCTCATGCTGCCGAATGAAAATCCGGCGGCCATGCAGGGCTTTGCGTTCAATCTGCGTCGCCCGCTGTTTCAGGATGTGCGCGTCCGGCAGGCACTTGGACTGGCCTACGATTTCGAGTGGGCCAACAAGACCTTGTTTTACGGTGCCTACACACGCACAAAGAGCTATTTCGACAATTCTGAACTGGCCGCCCGCGGGACACCCTCACGCGAAGAGCTGGCCATTCTCGAGCCCTTCCGGTCGCAACTGCCTCCGGCGGTTTTCGGGCCGGTGGTCGAGCCGCCGAAAACCGATGGCAGCGGCAACATTCGCGGCAACCTGATGCAGGCACAACAACTGCTCGCCGCCGCTGGCTGGCAGATTCGCGATGGCAAGCTCACCGACAAGTCCGGACACCCCTTCACCTTCGAAATGCTGAACATCCAGCCCGAAATGGAACGGGTGATCGTGCCCTTTGCGCAGAATCTTGCGCGCCTCGGGATCACCATGAAAATCCGCACCGTGGACGTCACCCAATATACGGAACGCCTGCGTCGCTTCGACTTCGACATGATCATCGACGTGAAGCCGCAGTCGTTGTCGCCGGGGAACGAACAGCGCGGCTTCTGGACATCACGCTTTGCGGACCAACCCGGTAGCCCGAACCGGATGGGACTCAAGAACCCGGTCGTGGATGCCCTGGTGGACCTGATCATCACGGCGCCTGACCGTGAGCAGCTTGTGTTCCGTACCCGCGCCCTCGATCGCGTTCTACTGGCCGGTTACTACGTGATTCCGCAATACCACATCAGTGCGGACCGCGTGGCCTACTGGGATTTCTTCGAGCGTCCTGCCGTCAAGCCAAAATACGCTTCTGGTCTCGATACCTGGTGGGTTAACCCGCAAAAGCAGGCGCGCATTCGCGCACTGCAGGCCAAGGGACAACCCTGAGGACGCGTTTCGATGGCCGCCTACATCCTGCGCCGCCTGCTGCTGATCGTGCCGACGCTGTTTGGCATCATGCTCATCAACTTTGCCATCGTCCAGGCTGCCCCCGGCGGCCCGGTAGAGCAGGCCGTCGCACGCCTGCAGGGTCTGGATGCCAGTGGCACCGCCCGCGTGAGCGGTGGTAGAGGCAGCGAAGCGGCCGCCGCCGTCGAGAACAGCAAGTATCGAGGCGCCCAGGGGGTGGATCCGCAATTCATCGAAGACCTGAAAAAGCAGTACGGCTTCGATAAATCGGCCCCTGAACGCTTCTGGCTGATGATCAAGAGCTATGTTCAGTTCGACTTCGGCAAAAGCTTCTACCGCGACAAGTCGGTCACCGGTCTTCTGGCCGAAAAGATGCCCGTCTCCATTTCGCTGGGGCTGTGGAGCACGCTGATCATTTACTTCATCTCGATTCCGCTGGGCATCCGCAAGGC
>DASSUO010000062.1:0-8205 GCA_035706925.1 Moraxellaceae bacterium | reverse complement strand
AGCAGGGGCAGTTCGCGTTCGCCGGCGAGGCGCAGGTATCGATACTGTGCAGGGGGAAACCCGATCTGCTTTTGCTGCAGGCGCTGCCCTCCATAGGGGATGTCGAGCAATGTGGCATCGGCCAGTGGCGTCCAGCGTTGCAGGTCGTTGCTGCCGGTCAGGAAGACCCGCGTGCTGAATCCGCCGATGGGCGTCGCCCAGTCCAGCCTTAGCGATTGAACAGGAGTGCGGAGGGACGAGAGGTCAAAGAGCCACGTGGTGGCCGCCGTTGCCTGCGTCGACCGGCTCAGGGCAATGAGGCGGCCGTCAGTCTCGATGCGCACGGACATCGCCACGTTTCGTGACTCCGCGGTCTGCAGCGGAAAGCGCGGAACGGCGACAGGGGGCGCGGTCGTGGACGGCGGGCCACCCGTCACGAAGGCATACGGGACTGCTTCGCCAGTGGAATTGAATACGCGCACGTCTGCCAGATCAGGACGTGCCTGCGCATGGACGGCCAACGGCAGCTCGACACGATGGAAGGGCTGGTTGGGCGCGAGTGTCAGCGGCATTCCCGAGGAAAAGTCGTGTGGCGTGACGTCGGTGGCAGCCGGGGCCGGTGGGGTCAGGGCCAGCAGGCAGAGCAGTACGATTGAGCGCATCAGGCCTCCGGAGGAGATTTGCGGTCGACGTCAGTGACCCGGGGCGGAACCGGTGCAAGGTAGCCGATCAGCAGCATCAGCAGCCCCACACCGAGAAAGGACACGATACGTGCGATTGATCCCACACGATCCAGGTCAATCATGAACAGCTTGATGACGACCACGGCCATGAGTGCCGCGCCCGTCATCCAGAGTGCCCGGCGTTGTTGCCGCGCTCCGGTGGCCATCATTATCAGTGAGAGCGTTGTCCAGAAGAGTGACAGCGCCGCCTGAACCAGCGTCGACGCGAAGAGGTCGCCGGGTGTATAGGCGACGCCCGCCCAAAAATGGATGCTTCGTAACAGGATGGCATTCAACCAGATGAAAGCCAGCGTACCGAGGCTGATGAGTTGTACGCGTTGATCTGGCGCCATGCGGCAGAGCTCGGCCGATGACCGCACACGTCCGGACCAGTGCCACGCGACCAGTCCCAGGAAGACATGGGCGAGATCGACCGGATTCAGCAGCGGCAGCCAGGGAAGCGGGTAAGGATTTGCGTCAATGGTCAGATCGCCGATTGCTGACCAAAGGGCAAAGGTGCCCAGCAGAGGCAGCGCACCCCATCCGAGATAGGCGGGTGCCGCGCGTGCCAGCGGCCAGCGGGCGCCAGCCCAGGCGCTGCTGGCCAGCAACAGCAGCAAGCCGGGCACCACGATCACTGCCGCGGCATGCCACCCTCCGGCCAGCGCAAATTCACCCGTCAGCCAGTCAAGCTCGTGACTGCCCAGTGCGGCGAGAAGCCAGTAGCCGAGCGCATGAAGCGCGGGGGACCGGTCCGGATCGATGGCCAGGTCGTCCTGCCGACGCCGGAGGGCGAAAAGAACGGCAAAGGCAACCGGCCACGCGACGATTCCGCCTCCTGAAAACGCATGCAGTCCTTGGCCTGTCGTCAGGAAGAATATCCAGCCCAGCGCGAATACCAGTCCTTGGGCGGGCAACCTGGCGTGCGACCAGGAAAGACGTCCGGCCAGTACGTCGGCAAGCAATGCCGATCCGGCAAGGAAGCCGATGTCGGTGGCCAGACGGACCGCGCCGTGCAGCCACTGGTGCGCCTCACCCAACCCCGCCAGCAGCCACCAGCCCAGGCCCCATCCGAACACGATCAGGGCGGACGGCGAGGAAGGGCGTTGCCGGACCTGTAACTGCCAGGCGGAAAACAGGCCGGAAATGGCGATCAGGGCGGCTCCGAGAAAGTACGGGTTCGCCAGTGCGACAGTGACATCACTCCATTGCCCGCGCTGAATGAACCAGGCCAGCGCGGCCGCGCCCTGAAGACACAGACCGAAGACACCGGCATGCCGGCGCTGCTGGCGGATGCCGACCCACACCAGCGCGGCACCCTCTAGGGCCCAGACGGCGGACGTTCCGCGCGCATTGAGCGCCAGTGGAATGGCCAGCGTCGTGAAGATCACACCGAGTCCGGCAGCGCTTTCCTGCAGTTGTGTCAGCAGCCCGCGTCGCCAATGATGAAGCCCGGTCGCAAGGCTGACGTAAACGAGGGCGAGGGAGAGAGCGGAATAAGCCAGTCCGAATTCACTGTGGCGACTGGCCATCAGCCCCGCCTGAAAGCCGAACGTCACGATCGGCAGGCCGAATACCAGCGTAACGTCGATGATGTGCAGCGGAGGCGCCTTGCTGCGTTGTCGTGAGTCCGTGGCGTCACCTTGCCTGGTGGCGAACAGGACGCTCACGGCGAGATAGAGCAGGAAAAATGCAATGAGAAACGGTTCCGTCGTGGAAAACAGCGCGGGGGAATAGGACGTCGATCCCCACAGGAGACCGATGGCAGCCGTGAAGAAGAATCCCAGCAAATTGAGGCCGCGCCAGGCCCGGAACCAGGCCGCGGCCAGAATGCCGGCATTGAGGACGAGATAATAGGAAAACAGCGCCACGTGATGGCCGCCGCCCGTGGCGGTGAGTATCGGTGCGAGGAAACCTCCAGTGACGCCAATCGTCATCAGTCCGGGGGCGTTCTGCAGCAATGCGAGCAAAACGGAAAGGCCCGCCACCGCAATCATCGTCAGGAGTGCAGCCGTGGCGGGGATGAGGTCGTACAGACGGAATGCGGCGAACAAGGTGAGATAGAGAAGGCCGGTTCCCGCACCCTGCAGGGCTGCACCATAGGCGGCACGGCGGGTACGCAGCTGCCAGCCCACCACGAGCAGCGCGATGGCACCCAGTCCGACGCCGACGACACGCAGCTCGAGAGGAAGTACAGCGCGGTCAATCGCGAAGCGAAGCAGGAAGGCGACGCCAAAGAAGAGTACGACTACGCCCACTCGCACAACGGTGTTTCCCCCCAGCAACCACTGTCGCAGACGAGTCGTCAACGTATCGTGCGCGCTAGTGTCGGGCAGTCGCTCGCTTGCGGGGGCAATCGGCGGGGCTTTGGGAGACGGTGTGATTGCATCCGGCAGGGTTGTTCCGTCGCGCGCATTGGCATCGGCAGCAATCGCGGCGACCGGTACTCCGGGGGACGTCAACGGAAATGTGGCCACCCCCCCGGACTGGGGGCGCAGCGGAGCATTTCGGGCCTCCAGCTCGCGCGCTGTCGCGGCCGCGCTACGGGCGATCTCGAGCGGAGAGGGGCCAAGTCCCTGCGTTTCTTCAATTCGCTTGAGTCGCCAGTGGATATCCTCCAGCGCGGCATAAATCGTCTCGGAATCTTTGTCGGGAAGCGGGTTTCGGGCCGCTGTGGCGCGGTGGCCGACAAGTCGCGTGACAAGAACGCCGACGCCAAGTCCGAGCAGAAACGCAAGGGTTACGCGTTCGCCGTCCCAGTATCCTGTCAGCAGTGCGAGCAGGGCAAACCCGATTCCCAGTGCAATTGGCATAATGCCTACTTGCGGAGATGCTCCGCGATCAATCGATCCATCTCGAGCCGCAGGCGGATCCGCAGCTCACTCTTGATCTGCTCCATTTGTGCTTCTATCAGCGATTCAACGAGGGGACCGAGCTTGAGGCGCAGCTCGCGCTCGAGATCGCTTTGTTCGTGTGAGGCTGTCGGGGGCGGCGAAGCGGGCGACGGCGTCACTGACGGACTGTGCAAGTCGTTGGCAGTAGTGGTCAGCAAGTCGCGAAGGCCTGCATTGGTGGTGGTGCGACTCTGATGCAGGCGATCCAGCACGCTGCGCGGAAGAAAGGGGTTTTCACGAGTCGGTCTTGGAGTGGCCGACGTTTCCGCGGACGCGGTTGCCGGTTGTGGCTCGTCAAAAAGGCCAGGTTGATGCCGTGCGGATCCGGGCTCGGGCGTGAGCATGGGAACATCGGCATCGCCATCCCGCAGGGGAGGGATGCTGCCATTGCGCAGCCGTGCCAGGAGCGCGCTGTCCTTCGCTTCCAGCATCACATAGAGGTCCCGGAGTTCTGCGACCAGTTCACGACGACGGGCCTTGGGGGCCAGTTTCCATCGTCGGTCGAAGTCGGGTCCGAGATCATCAAAGGGGCGGGCCATCGCCATGGATTTCCGTTTCTGGATCAAAGATTGTGGGACGTAACAGCGTAGCCCTGCTGCTTGTAATGGCGCCAGTGCTGTCGGGCGGGCTCACGCTGGGTATCGCTCCCGCCCACGATCTCGATCAGCCGGCGAAAGCGGCGCGGATCCGGGATGGCCTCGTCGCCCAGGTTGACGACGAGGTCCCGGGCTTCCGGTGGAATCGACAGCCAGCCGATTCGCACGGGCGGTGGCGGCGTCGGCCCTTCGCCCACCAGATGATGGGGGATGAAGCTTTCGGGGCGGAAGTTCCACAGTAGCTCGTCCAGTTGCTCGGCTTCCGTCCGGCTACCGGCCTGTATATAGACCTGATGCTTTTGCTGGAACGCCTTCTCGACAATACGGCAGGCGGTGAGGAGTCGCTTGCCGGGGTCTGTATCGGCCAGCACGTAAAACGTGATTTCCATGGGCATCCTGTTTGTTGCGGAGTGAGCCCGGTGACGGCGTCACCGGGAAGGCGCGGCTCAGCCTTCGACCCGGTTCTTCAGGAACTGCATCAGCAGTGGAACGGGGCGGCCGGTGGCGCCTTTTTGCGCGCCCGACAGCCAGGCGACTCCGGCGATATCAAGATGCGCCCAGGTATAGTCACGCGTGAACCGCTGCAGGAAGCAGGCGGCGGTAATCGCCCCGCCATTGGGGCCGCCGGAGGAGATGTTCGCCATGTCGGCAAAGGGTGAATCGAGCAGCTCCTGGTATTCCGGCATCACCGGCATGCGCCAGGTACGGTCACCACTGCGTTGGCCCGCCTCGACGAGGGCGTGCGCCAGGTCGTCGTTGGGGGTGAACAGACCGGAGACCACCTTGCCCAGCGCAACGACGCACGCGCCCGTCAGCGTGGCGATGTCGATCACGACAGCGGGTTTGTAGCGGCCGATCCAGGTAAGGGCATCGCACAGCACAAGGCGGCCTTCGGCGTCCGTGTTGAGGATTTCAACCGTCTGCCCTGAAAGGGTCGTCACGATGTCACCCGGGCGGGTTGCACGACCCGAGGGCATGTTTTCGGCGCAGGCCATGACACCCACCACATTCAGCGGGAGACCGGAGTCCGCCAGCGCCGTCATGACGCCAAGGACCGACGCGGCACCGCACATGTCGAATTTCATCTCGTCCATTGCCGCTCCCGGCTTCAGGGAGATGCCGCCCGTGTCGAACGTGATGCCTTTGCCGACAAGGACGACGGGCGGGGCATTCTTGCGACCGCCACGGTACTCGATGGCGATGAGGCGGCCTTCCTGCTCGGATCCTTGCGACACGGCAAGGAACGCGCCCATCCCGAGCTTCTTCATGTCGTTCTCGCCAAGGACCTTCACGTCGAGCACCTTGTCGTGCAGCTTGCCGAGCAGGCGAGCCTGTTCGGCGAGGAAGGCCGGATGGCAGACATTCGGGGGCAGGTTGCCGAGGTCCCGTGCACGATTGACGCCGACCGCCACGGCCTGTCCCCAGGCGACAGCCTTCTTGAGGCCGGGGATGCTGCCCTTGTCGGCAACGGCCAGCGTGAGGTGATCCAGCCCCTTGCTGCCGGTCTTGCGGCTCTTGTACTCCTCGAAGCGATAGCTGCCTTCGACCGTGGCCCGCACGATGTCGCTGTAGCGATCATCAAGGGAAAGTCCCGGGACCTCGACTTCGGCCAGGAAGCTGACGGCCTTGCGCGGTCCCTTGGTCAGGGCTTTGGCTGCCGCCAGTGCGGCGCGGACCAGACTGCGGGCTTCGAGATCGCGACGGTCGCCGGTACCGACAACCAGAACCTGCTCGGCGGCGATCCCGGGCAGGGTGAAGAGCGTCTGGGTCTGGCCCGGCTTGCCCTCGAATCCTGCGGTCTTGAGGGCCCGGGTGAGGTGGCCGCCGGAGGCATCATCGAGCGCCCGCGCCGCCGGGGTGTACTCGTCGCCGCTGATGGCGACGATGACGGTCCCGGTCTTTTCGGCCGCGGGAGTCGTGTGCTTGAGCTGGAATTCCATGGCAACCTCGCAAGACAAATACAAATGATTTAGCGGATAATCCCCGTTCAGGCGGCAGCACCTGCCGGCCGGCCGGAGTGGCAGGGCCGGTGGCTCCGGGCAATCCTGCCTGTGAGTGTACTGTCAGTCCCCTCTTTTAGGCAGGCCTGTCTGCCGGTACGAGCATTGCCCAGTCGTGATCATCCGCCGCTACCTCTCCTTGCAGGTCCTTGGTACCACCGCAGCGGTGACGCTGGTGCTGACCGTGATCCTCATGAGTGGCCGAGTCATCAAGTATTTCGGCATGGCTGCCGACGGCCGCATGGAGGTGAAGCTGCTCACCGCCGTCCTGCTCTACCGGCTCCCCGGCTTTCTTGATCTCATCGTTCCCCTCAGCCTGTTCATCGCCGTCCTCCTGACATTCGGGCGTCTCTATCTCGACAACGAAATGTCGGTACTGCACGCCAGCGGGGTCAGCCGGGCCCAGATCGTGGGGCATCTGCTGGTTCCCATCATTGTGGTCATGGCGGTGGTGTCGTTCACGAGTCTGTATGTCACGCCGACGGGCAATGCGGCAGCCGAGCGACTCTTTGCCGAGCAGGCGCAGAAAAACACGTTTGATCTGGTGCGCCCGGGACGCTTCCAGACCATCGGACGGTACACGCTCTTTGCGGGGGAGCTGTCGCCCGACAAGCAACGTCTGCTGGACGTGCGCCTGTTCGACAGCCGGCGCCCCCAGGGCAAGCCGGTGCGGGAGGTCATGGTGAAGGCGGCGGTGGGCAGTACGCGCCGCGATGCGGGCACCGGCGAGCGTTTTCTCGTGCTGGAGAACGGCGTGCGCTACGAAATGGTGCCTGGCGATGCGGCGTATCGCGAACTCCGCTTCAGTCATTATGAAATGCGCTTACCGGAGCCTGCCGCTGTCGAAGGGGTTGACCGGCTGAGCAGCTACACGACACTCCGGCTGCTGGCTGAGCGAGGGCACAATCGTGCGGCGCTCGGCGAGTGGGTCTGGCGCCTGTCGCTGCCTTTGTTCATTCCCGCCGCCACGCTGCTCGCGTTTGCCCTGTCGCGGGTCAATCCGCGCCAGGGGCGGTATCTCAAGCTGTTGCCGGCAGTGTTGCTCTACATGACCTATGTGGTGGCGGTAGGAGCGGCGCGTAATGCCATCGACAAAGGCAAGGGCGGAGAAGCGGCGGTGTGGGCTGTCCATGCCGGATATCTCATGGTGGCACTTGCCCTGCTGGGCCAGGAGCAGATCCGGCAGATGATTCGCCAATGGCGCGACGGGCGCGGAGTCGCCGCATGAAGCAGTTGTCGTCCTATGTCACCCGAACCGTACTGGCGGCGATGTTGCTGACGCTGGTACTGCTGCTCGGACTGGAAATGCTGTTCGGATTTATCGGCGGCCTGGAAGATGTTCATGGGGCGTACACCGCCTACGAAGTCCTCGTCTATACGGTGTTGACCAGTCCTGCCCGCGCCTACGAATTGCTGCCGATTGCCGCCCTGGTGGGCGGCATTACCGGCCTCGGCATGATGGCGGGCGCGTCGGAGCTTGTTGTCATGCGCGCGTCCGGTGTCAGTGTCGGGCGTATTGTGTGGTGGGTAATGCGGCCTGCCCTGGTACTGGTTGTCGCGGGCTTCGTGCTGGGCCAGTTCGTGGTCCCGCGAACGGGAACCGAAGCCGAGCTCCGGCGCGCACAAGCCCACGGGTACCAGATTGGCGCCCGGGGCAATTACTGGCATCGCGAAGGGTCACAGATGGTGCATATCGGTCTCGTGACGCCAGAGGGCGAGCTGGGCGAGGTCGTCTTTTACCGGCAGCGTGCCGATGGAAACCTCGACGGCGTGGTGCGGGCAGCGCAGGCCCGCTATGAGGAGGGGAACTGGCAACTGCAGGATGTCCGGGAGACAACGTTCACTGCAGATGGCGCGTCTCGTGTTGCATACAGTTCCCAGCGCATGTGGCCCAGCCAGCTGACCCCCGAGTTTCTGCGCCTCGTGACGCTGGACCCGGAAACCCTGTCGCTGACCGATTTGCGTCATTACGCCACCTATATGAAGGCGCAGGGGCTGGATTCCGGGTCATACT
>DASSUO010000061.1:0-9132 GCA_035706925.1 Moraxellaceae bacterium | reverse complement strand
ATGGATGACGTCGCAGTCGCCACGCACCACGGCGTTGAACCAGATGCTGGCATTGTTCTCAAGAATCACCGAACCGATGACACTGGCGCTGTCGGCAATCCAGCAGTCGCCACGTGTTTCGATACGGCGCTCACCCAGGGAGTAGCGCATGGGAAAACTCTCGCGATTCTGTCGGTTTCAGGCGTCCTGACTGGCCAGATGCGCCGTTACCGGGGCGGGCCAGCGGAAGTCGATGGCGTGATCGTACACACGCTGCATGAGGTCCACGATCATGAAGGCCGTCAGCCCCCAGATGACATAGTCCTGGTAATTGAAACTGGGCACGGTGACGTCCTGGCCCATGAACCGGAAGCGATGCGTATACGCGGGCTTCTCGGTCAGGAAGAAGGACAACGGCACCCGGAAAATGCTCTCGATCTCGTCGGGGTTGGGCTCCAGGATCACATCCGGCGGGACCATGCCGATAATGGGCTGCACGCGCAGCCCGATTCGCGACGTGAACACGTCGAGGCAGCCGACGATCTCGACCAGGGACTCGTCCAGCCCGATCTCCTCGCGGCTTTCGCGCAGGGCCGTGGCGATGACCGAGGGATCACCCGGATCGCGCTTGCCGCCCGGGAAGGCGACCTCCCCCGCATGCGAGTTCATGTGGCTGGCGCGGCGGGTCAGGATCAGCTCGGGTACCGGCCCCTCGGTCACCGGCACAAGCACAGCCGCATCCACCCGGTCAGGCGACGGCTGATAGTCGCGCAACCGGTCGCGAAGCCGGGGCAGAAGCAGGTGATCAGGGGTGCTTGGCATGGTGACTCTCGCTGGCCTGTCCGGGAGTGTACCGGCTCCCGGGTGCCAGCCAAAGCCAAGTGCGCCGCAAATCCCGCCTCCCATCCAGGCCTGTGGGTCCGGCTGACGACCGGGGAGCTATCGTTAGTGAGCCAGGCGGTCGCCGTCTGTCGCCTGGCAGGTCCGCGGCATATACTCCCCGCACTCGATCCGCGGGACTACAGCATGAATTTTTGCAGCCAGTGCGGCCACCCTGTCACCCACCGGATTCCGGCCGGCGACTCGCGCCTGCGGTTTGTCTGTGACAGCTGCCACACCATCCACTATGAGAACCCGAAAGTGGTGTGCGGCTGCCTTCCGGTGTGGGAGGACAAGGTCCTGCTCTGCCGTCGGGCCATCGAGCCCCGTCGCGGATTCTGGACCCTTCCGGCCGGCTTCATGGAGAACGGCGAGACCACGCCCGAGGCCGCGGCGCGCGAAACCCGCGAAGAAGCCGATGCGCCGGTTGCCATCGGGGACCCTTACGCCCTGTTCAACATCCGGCACATCAACCAGGTCTACCTCATGTTCCGCGCGGAACTCGTGGATGGCGCCTTTGGCATCGGCGAAGAGAGCCTGGAGTGCCGCCTCTTCACCGAGGCGGAGATCCCCTGGGACGAGATTGCCTTTCCGACGATTGCGCGGACCCTTCACTACTACTTCGAAGACCGGAAGACGGGACACTTCCCTTTCCGCATGCGCGACATCGAGCTGGACTTCCGTCGCGCCGAAACCCTCAAGCCCTGAACGGCTCCTTCCCCACGCCGTTCACGGCAGAGGTCGCGGTCAGCGCGGCTGCATGCGGATGGCACCATCGATACGAATGGTCTCGCCGTTCAGGAAGGCATTTTCCACGATGTGCACACAGAGCTTTGCGTATTCGGCAGGCATGCCCAGGCGCTTGGGAAACTGCGTCATCTCGATCAGGGGAAGCTTGACCGAATCGGGTGCCGCGTTCATGAGCGGCGTATTGAAGATGCCTGGTGCAACCGTGTTCACGCGAATACCCGCGCCAGCGAGATCGCGCGCCATCGGCAGCGTCATGCCCACGACGCCGCCCTTGGACGCAGAATAGGCAACCTGACCGACCTGACCATCAAATGCGGCCACTGAGGCGGTGTTGATGATGACACCGCGACCGCCGTCGGCATCCGGATCGTTCTTCTGCATCTCGGCGGCCGCCAGGCGACAGACGTTAAACGTCCCCACGAGATTCACCATGATGACCTTGTTGAAGGCGTCAAGCGTGTGCGGCCCGTTCTTGCCCACGGTACGCATGGCGGATCCGATGCCCGCACAGTTGACCGCCACGTGAATGTGTCCGAACTCGCTCATGACTTGCGCAATGGCAGCTTGCACGGAGGCCTCGTCAGCGACATTCGTCTGAACGAACAGGGCCTTTTCACCAAGGCGACTGGCAGTCGCCCGGCCTTGCTCTGCATTGAGATCGAAAATGGCAACGCGCGCTCCGTTGGCGAGGAATGCCTCGACCGTGGCAAGTCCAAGACCCGAAGCGCCGCCGGTAACAATGGCGACCTTGCTGGAAATATCCATGAAGTAGTCCTTCTCTAAGGAGTGGCAGAGGGCAAGAGAGCGCCGGAGAATATCAAAGGCCGAAAATGCTTGTCAGGCCAGTTGACTGGCCCCGCCTGCCTGCTTGCCAGCGCCTGGGGCAGACGTCGATGCCTGTTGCAGCGGCTGACGCGATGCAGGCGATCTGCCCGCCGCTACAGGATGCCGACGCCGGAGATTTCGCGCGCCAGTTCAGCGGCATAGTTGTCGGTCATGCCGCCAATGTAGTCCAGCACCTTGAGATAGGCCCCATACAGGCTCTCCCCTTCCTCCAGCGGGCGCTCGAGCAGGGCAAGCTGCGTTTTCTGCCGGGTCGTGAGATTGCGCGAGCCGTGTTTCACGAAAGCAAATGCGTCGGGAATGAGCGCATCCAGCAGTAGCCGCAGGCAGGGATAGGCCGCGACTTCCTTCACGACCTTGCTGCGATGCCGGTAGACGCGCTGACTGGCGAGCTCCTTGGCATCACTGAGCAGCTTGCTGATGACCGGATCCACCAGCGCCACGAGATCCTTGGCCGGGAAATCGCCCGCCAGCAGGGCATCGTGATGCAGCATGAACGTGTTGGCCGCTGCACTCACGCAATGACCGATCACCATGCCACGAAGGGCCGCGCAACGCTGCCGGTCATCACGAATGGCCATCGTCTTCTCAAGCTCGACGAAGGGTCCCAGCAGGGCCTCGAAATCACGCACGTCGATGATGCCCATTTCCACTGCATCCTCGAGATCGAGGATGGCATAACAGACATCGTCGGCGGCCTCCATGAGATAGGAGAGTGGATGACGTGCCCAGCGATGCGGACCCTTTTCCAGCAAGCCGAGCTCGCGCGCGACCGCTTCAAAGTAGGCCAGCTCCGCCTGATAGATATTGAACTTTCCCTTGCGCGGACGCCCCTCGGCAACGGGTTCCGCGGCGGCCGTCCACGGATACTTGATGAGCGCGCCGATGCTCGCCGCCGTAAGCCGCATGCCACCCTCCGCCTGGTACATTTCCAGGCTGGCGACCATGCGCAGGCCGTGCGCATTGCCTTCGTAGGTTTGCACGTCCAGTCGCTCGGCGTCAGTCAGCCCGTCCAGATAGAGCGCATGTGCCGGATCCCTGAACCAGTCGCGCAATGCGTCTTCACCGGTATGGCCAAACGGGGGATTACCGATGTCGTGCGCCAGGCAGGCGACCTGCACGACACTGCCGATATCGAAGGGGGTAAAGCCCGGTGGCAGGAAGCCTCCCTGCTGCAACATCGCACCGACCCGATTTCCCAGACTGCGGCCCACACTCGCCACCTCGACCGAATGCGTCAGTCGATTGTGCGTATGGTCGTTCACCGCCAGCGGATGCACCTGGGTCTTGCGCCCCAGCCGCCGGAACGCCGACGAGAAAACGACGCGATCATGATCGATATGGAAATCGGTTCGCAGTCCCGTTTCTATATCGCTGGCGGCCGACGCTCTGCCGGGCACGATCAGCCCGTCCTTGCATTTGAACCGGCGAGAGGAAAGCAGCTGCTGCCACTGCATGCGCGAGGAGGTCATGGGGACTCCGCCAACAAGTAGTGGCGGGACAGTAGCGGATGGCCCATTCACGGACAAGCCTGCGCCAGAAATGAAAAGGGAGCCTGCGGCTCCCTTTCCGGATGACACCCGATTACCGCCCTTACTTGTCTTTGACGGCGTCGTCGCGGCGCTGGTCATCCGACTGGATGAACCTGGGCAACGATGCGCCCTGGTCCAGGCTACCTGGAGGCACAGGATGAGCGTCCTTGTAGAAATCGAACGGTGACCACTGGGGCTGCGGATCCGCCAACATTACCTGCCCGGCACCCATGGAGCGCGTCTGGGCAATCTCGACCAGACCCTGACTCGGCGGCATCTGCTGCAGCGGCCCCGCCACCAGCAGCGCAGCACCCTTGGCTGGTTTCTTGGGCGCCGGATGCTCTTCGTCATAGCGGAAGTAATAGCTCTTGCCGCCCTCGAAGTTCACATCCGTTTCAAAAATGGTGGTGAGATAAAAGAACGACAGAGGGCGCTTCGCATTGAAGTAGTAGGTACTGGCCGGAATCTCGAACCAGAAATAGCTGCCACTCTTGAGGCCGGAGAGAAACTGGCCATTCAGGAAGAACCCGGGGGCCTGCACTTCCTCGTCGTTCCAGTCGGTCTCTGGACGATAGACATACACCAGCGCATTACGGGAGTCGGTGGGCAAAACAGGCTTGAAGAACTCACCCTTCACCGGAAACAGGAAACTGCCGAACACGATGGGCTGGAGCAGCGTGGTGTCCGCCGTGGTCTTGATGTCCTGGCGCATCTCGGTGGCGGCCGGACTGCTGAACGGGTTGATCAGGAACTGCGGGTTGGAACAGGCCGAAACGGCCAGTGCCAGAGCCGCCCCGAACAGGGCCTTGAGCTGGCGCATGCGCACGTACTCCGATTTTGTTGTTTTCATGGACCCTTGCCTGGCGGCAGCCACGGGTCTGGGGCCGAAGAATACCCTGAAAGAGGAATGGCGGGCAGGGGTGACGCCTCACGGCCGGAACTGCATACTGCGCCCCGTATTCTCCAAGGATGCCGTCATGCTGGAAGAACTCTTTCGTAACAACCGCGCCTGGGCCGAGCGCATCAAGGACCAGGACCCCGACTTTTTCCAGAAGCTCGCCGAACAGCAAACCCCGCAGTTCCTCTGGATTGGCTGTGCCGACTCCCGTGTTCCTGCCAACGAAATCATGGGGCTGCTGCCGGGCGAAGTCTTCGTGCACCGCAACGTGGCCAATCTGGTGGTCCACAGCGACATGAACTGCCTTTCGGTGCTCCAGTACGCCATCGAGGTGCTTCGGGTCAAACACATCCTGGTGACCGGCCATTATGGCTGTGGCGGGGTGATTGCCGCCCTTCAGGACCGCGAGTTCGGGCTGATCGACAACTGGCTCCGGCACATCAAGGACGTCTACCGCGTCCATGAAGCCGCGTTCGAGGGGCTGGAAGACGAGAATGAGCGGATCAACCTGCTTTGTGAGCTGAATGTCGCCGAACAGGTCGCGAACGTGTGCCATACGACAATCGTGCAGAATGCCTGGAAACGTGGCCAGCCGCTGTCAGTCCATGGCTTCATCTACAGCCTGTCGGACGGACTGCTCCGCGATCTGGGGGTGAACATTTCGAGTCTTGAAGAATTGGCCCCCATCTACCGGGTGCTGCGGAAGTCGGAACACCTCAAGCGGACGGCGCCCTGATGCTGCACGCCTCCTCTCTCGTGGACTAGTCTGCAGAGGGGAGGATTACGTATGCGCATCGCCCTGCTGGGCGCGGCTTTCTCGGCCGGAGGGGCCCACCCCGGCTGCCGGCACGCCCCTGAGGTCTTCCACGCTCGCGGCTTCCGCGCCTGGCGCTGTCGCCTGGCGCGGCAGCACCGGCGGCTGTCCGTCTTCTGGGCTGGCGTTGTCCACGAGCACTCCGCCCTCCCCCAGCCGATGTACCGCCCCCACGCGCGCCGCGAACTCCTGCGCAACAATCGTCGACTGATGCACCGCACCCTGCGCCTGCGCCGCGGCGGGGTGCTCCCCGTGGTGATCGGGGGCGATCACTCCTGCGCCATCGGCACCTGGAGCGGCATTGCCGCCGCCCGCCAGCGACCGCTCGGCCTGCTGTGGATCGATGCCCACCTGGACGCCCACACCCCCGAAAGCTCGGCCTCCAAGCGATTGCATGGCATGCCACTGGCGGTACTGCTGGGGGAAGGCGATGCGCCACTGGCCCGGATCGGGGGGAGCCCCCCTGTTATCGATCCGCGCTATTGCGCCGTGATCGGCGTGCGGAGCTATGAGTCGGAAGAGCCGCTGCGCCTGGCGCGTCTGGGGGTGCAATTCCACACCATCGCCGACATCGAACGGCGCGGCCTGCCCTCCGTCCTGCAGGACGCCTGGGAGCGCGTCTCTGTCGCCCCGGGAGGGTTTGGGGTCACCCTGGATCTGGACGTCCTGAATCCCCTGCTGGCACCTGGTGTCAGCGTACCGGCGCCGGGGGGGCTGTCTCCCCGCAAGCTCGCCGCCCTGCTGGCCCGGCAACGCCACAAATACCGCCTGCGTGGCCTGGAGATCGTAGAGCTGAATCCACGGCGCGATCCTGGCGGACAGACCCTGCATCTGCTTCCGATGCTACTCAGCGCCTTGCTAGCTCGCCGATGAAGGCGCCTGAAATGAAAAAGCGGACCGAAGTCCGCTTTTTCAGTGCCGCCAGAATTACATCGATGCCGGCGGATTGATGCGGATTTCAACGCGACGGTTCTGCGAACGACCGGCTTCCGTCGAGTTGTCGGCGATGGGCTGAGTCTTGCCAAAGCCAGTCGCGGAGATGCGGCCGCCGGCCACGCCACGGCTCACGAGGTACTGGGCGACGGAATTGGCGCGCTCCTGCGACAGCTGCAGGTTGTAGTCGTCGCGACCCACGTTGTCCGAGTGACCGGAGACCGCGATCGTGGTCTTGTTGTATTCCTTCAGCACATCGGCCACCGCATCGAGTACGGGATAGAAGTCCGAACGAATGCTGCTCTGCGCCGTCGGGAAGGTGATGTTGCCCGGCATCACGAGAGTGATGACGCCCGTCTGCGGATCCTTGTGGACGCCCACACCCACGCCAGCCAGGCGCTCACGCAGCTTCTTGTCCTGGTAATCCATGTAGGCCCCGATACCGCCGCCGGCCACGCCACCCAGGGCAGCACCCTTCAGCATGTTTTCATTGCGGTTTTTGCCGCCCTTGGAGTAGCCGATGGCCGCCCCCGCCACCGCGCCGATACCGGCACCGATGGCGGTCTTGCTGGCCTGGCTGTCACCGGAATACGGGTTGGTGGTACAGCCGGCCAGGGAAACGGCGCCGACCAGGGCCGGAATGATCAAGCTACGCATGGTGAATCTCCTCGTCAGACAAAAAGGCGCCACCCGCCTTGCGGAAGGTGTGCGCCTGGAAAAAGGGGGCGCATCTGCCCGGTGGCGCTTTGTAACAAAGGATGCGGCGGGCGGGAAGCGCCGGCTTACGCGCCGGCAACAAAAATCCGGCCAGGGCTGCCTGCTTCCGCCCCGGTCAGAAGAACCGGCCCAGGAACCCCCAGGGGCTCTTGGTAATGGCCACGCTCATGATGAAGGCAAAGACACCGAGCGCCAGGAAAAACGACGTGACCCGCACGCCATAGGCCTTCCCCGGCCGGAACGCCACCATCCCGAGGAAGATGTAGAGGAAAAGGGCCGCGACCTTGACCTGGACCCAGGTGGGCAATGCCCCCAGATGCACGAGCAGGGCGATGGCCGCCAGCAGGAGAACTGTATCGATGATGTGCGGCACCACCTTGGCGAACTTGCTGGTCAGCAGGCTGGACTCCTGCATCATCCAGAGACCACGGAGCAGGAAGAATCCGCCGCTTGCAAGTACGGCGCCGACATGAATGTGCTTGATCAGGGGGTAAAGGTTCTGCATGAGGGAATTCCACGGAGGGGCATCAGGGAGGGCCGGGGCGCTTTTTCGCAGAATCGCCGGTCACCGTCAAACGCTGCCGGCAAGGTCCGGCCTGCGCTAAGATACCTCGCCTCTGCTGGCAGGTCTGCGATGTTCTTCGAAAAGGTTCCCACTCCCTGTGTCGGTATCTGCTCCACCACGTTTGGCGACGTCGTGTGCCGGGGCTGCCGCCGCTATTTGCACGAGATCATTGACTGGAACCGCTATTCCGATACGGAAAAGCGCCTCATCTGGCAACGCCTGGACGCCCTGCAGGAGCAGGTGCTGTCAATCAGCTTTCGTATAGACGACCCGGCGCTACTGCGGGCCCGACTGACCGAACACGCCATCCCGCACAGCGAAGGGGCCGGGCACTGGAGTCACCTTGCCGCCCTGCTGCGCGCAGGCGCCCGCCGTTTGCCCGATCTTGCCGAATTCGGCGTCACCCGGCTCGACCGAAGCGAGCTATCGCTGGCGCAGCTACGGGACAAATTGAACGGGGACTTGTACGCGCTGGCCTGTGCCTATTACGAAAAGGACTTCCTGAGAGCGACCCACCTCTCCTACCCGCCTTGACGAGGACGCTGCACCTGAGGGCCCGGCTTTGGTATAGTCGCCGCCTCGTGCGCCAGTGGCGAAACTGGTAGACGCGCTGGATTTAGGTTCCAGTCCGCAAGGGTGTGGGTTCGAGTCCCTCCTGGCGCACCATCGAGACGCTTTAACATGCTCACGCATGACTAAGAACACCTCAAAAAACCCCGCAAATGCGGGGTTTTTTATTTCTGCACTGCCCAATCATAACCACGAACGGCTCTATACACCTCGGGCCTTTAGGGGTACGTTTTGGGGCACATCGCGGTTCGATGCAGTCCGTACCCCAATCAGTACCCCTAAAAATCATGGCGCGCACCGTTATCCCCCTGAGCGACTCCAAGTGTGAAGCTGCCCGCTATAACCCTGGCGGCAAGAACAACAAGCTCTTTGACGGTGGCGGCCTGTACCTGCTGCTCAAGCCCACCGGCTCGAAGTCCTGGCGCATGAAATACATCAAGCCAAACGGCAAGGAAGACACTCTTGTCGTTGGCGACTATCCGGCGGTCACCCTCAAGAAGGCCCGCCAGGCTCGTGAGGCAGCAAAGGCGCTCCTGGCTGAGGGCCTCGATCCTAAGCAGCAAAAACGGGAGGAGGAGATACAGCAGCGCCAAGCCAATGAAGCGACCTTTGAGGCGGTAGCACTGGAGTGGCACAAGGCCATGTCTGAAAA
>DASSUO010000060.1:0-26255 GCA_035706925.1 Moraxellaceae bacterium | reverse complement strand
GTGATGGACGCGCCCAGGAACTGGTGCGGAACCTGTGGCAGCACCGACGGGAAGGGCACGTATTCGCGCCCCCAGATGATCATGGCCAGATTCTGCAGCACGATGGATACACCGATGGCCGTGATCAGCGGCGCCAGTTTGGGGGCATTGCGCAGGGGGCGGTAGGCGACCCGCTCCACCGTGAAGCCGAGCAGCGCACACAGCGGCACCGCCATCAACAGGCTGAGCGCCACCATGGCCAGCCCGGGCAGCTCGACGCCGGCCCCGACCAGAAGATTGAGGCAGGTGATGGTGATCATGGCGCCGATCATGACGATCTCGCCATGCGCGAAATTGATGAGCCCCAGGATGCCGTAGACCATGGTGTAGCCCAGGGCAATCAGGGCATAAATGCTGCCCAGGATGAGGCCGTTGACGAGTTGCTGAACCAGGATATCCAAGAAGCGGCCCTGCTGGTAAATCGGGGGGCATTGACGAACCGGCGAAGGTTACGCAGGAATCATGCCCGACTCAACGGGCGCCGGTCGCGACGGAGTCCGGGTGCGCGGTCGACTGCTTAGCGATACAACCGCGGGGACCGCGCCGCCATGTCACCACTCATCATGCACGAGCGTCCCGCACATCCGCCTGAACAACCTCCCTCCCCATCGGCGACGCCGGCCCGAAAAGCAGAAGGCCCGCAGTAACGGGCCTTCCGGACTTACAGCACCTTGTATTTATGTCCAAGGCCGGCTTTCAGGCGATCCCAAGGGAGCGCCTGACGCTTACCGGGCGCCAGCGGGTGCCGGGCCGGCCGGCACGGGCGCCACGACGGGCGTACCGCCCAGCGTCTTGAGAGCCTTCCACTCACCGCCCTCGACACGGTACACCGTGATGGCGCCGCCCTTGAGATCCCCCTTTTCGTCAAAGGCGATGCGGGCCGTGACGCCGTCATGATCGGTCTTGCCCATTTCCGGCAGGTACTTGGCCGGCTCGATGGAGCCTGCCCGCTTCATTGCCTCGGCAATCAGCATCACGGCGTCATAGCAGTACGGCGCATACAGCTGGATCACCCCGTACTTGGCCTCGAACTTCTGCTTGAACTCCGGGCCATGCGGCATCGACTCCAGCGGCACACCCGGCAGGGAGGCCGTGACGCCCTCCGCGGCATCGCCCGCCAGCTTCATGAATTCCGCTGTATGGATGCCGTCACCACCGAGCAACTTTGCGGTCAGACCCAGCGTCTTCATCTGCTTGGCCATCGGCGCGCCCTGGCCGTCCATGCCGCCATAGAACACCAGATCAGGCGACACGCCCTTGATCTTGGTGAGGATGGCAGTGAAATCGGACGCCTTGTCATTGGTGAACTCGTGCACGATGACATTGCCGCCATTGGCCTTCACCGCCTTCTCGAACTCGTCCGCCAGGCCCTGGCCATAGGCGGTGCGGTCATCGATGATCGCGATCTTCTTCGCCGCCATGTCCTTGACGGCAAATTCGCCCAGCGCCTTGCCCTGCTGCACGTCGTTGGCCATGACGCGGAAGGCGCCCTTGTAGCCCTGCTGCGTGTACTTGGGATTGGTCGCCGAGGGCGAGACTTCAACCAGGCCCGCATCGTTGTAGATGCGCGAGGCGGGAATGGTGGTGCCGGAATTCATGTGACCAATGACCACGTTGACGCCGTCATCCACAAATTTCTTGGCCACGGTGGTAGCGACACGGGGGTCTGCCTGGTCGTCTTCGGACATCAGCTCGAACTTCACCTTCTTGCCAGCGATCGTATAACCGCCGGCATTGAGCTCGTCGACGGCGAGGCGCACGCCATTCTCGTTGTCCTTGCCGAGATGAGCCTGCGGGCCGGTCAGCGGGCCGGCATGGCCGATCCGGACGATGAGCGAGCCGTCAGCGGCCACGGCATCCTTGTTTTCGTTCTTGCTGCAGGCCGCGAGGCCCAGGGCGGCGGCCAGCGTGGCCAGGGTGAGGAGCTTCTTCATGGGGGTCCCTGCATGATTCCTTGGGGGCGGGTGCTGCCCGCGGCGCCGCGGATTATGGCGTGACGGCCACCGGGCTGCCTAGGGCCGCCACAGCCGTTACACTAGCCGCCTTCCCAGCCTGTGGTAGCCCAAGACCGTGTCCAGTCCCGTCCTCTCCCCCACCGTGGCCCTGACCATCGACCTGATGAAGGAGCCGTCCGTCACCCCCTTTGACGCCAATTGCCAGACGATGATGATCCAGCGTCTGGAGGCCATCGGATTCCGGGTCGAGCGCCTGCGCTTTGGCGACGTGGACAACTTCTGGGCCCGGCGCGGCAGTGACGGCCCCGTACTGGCCTTTGCCGGCCATACCGACGTGGTACCTACGGGGCCGCTGGAGAAGTGGTCGGTACCGCCCTTTGCCCCCGAAGTCCGCGACGGCATGCTGATCGGCCGCGGTGCCGCCGACATGAAGGGATCACTGGCCGCGATGGTGGTGGCCTGCGAGCGTTTCGTGGCGAAACACCCGACGCATCGCGGCTCCATCGCCTTCCTGATCACCAGCGACGAAGAAGGCGTGGCCGTGGACGGGACCGTCAAGGTCGTGCAAACGCTGGAAGCACGTCAGGAAAAAATCACCTGGGCCGTCGTGGGTGAACCCTCCTCCGTAAGCCGGCTTGGCGACATGATCAAGAACGGTCGTCGCGGCTCCCTCAACGGCATTCTCACCGTCAAGGGCGTGCAGGGGCACGTTGCCTATCCGCAGCGCGCCGACAATCCCATCCACCGCGCCGCCCCGGCCCTTGCCGAACTCTGTGCCGAAGTCTGGGACAACGGTAACGCCTTTTTCCCGGCCACCAGCTTCCAGATCAGCAACATTGCTGCCGGTACCGGCGCGAACAACGTGATTCCGGGCGAGTGCAAGGTCGTATTCAATTTCCGCTTCTCGACCGAAGTGACGGAGCAGCAGCTGCGCGAACGTACGCATGCCACTCTCGACAAACACGGTCTCACATATGACCTGGCCTGGAGTCTTTCCGGCCACCCCTTCCTCACGGAAAAGGGCGCGCTGGTGGAGGCCGCCACCGGTGCCATCCGCGAGATCTGCGGCATCGACACCGAGCTCTCGACATCAGGCGGCACCTCTGATGGCCGCTTCATCGCGCCCACCGGCGCACAGGTCGTGGAATTAGGGCCCCTCAACGCGACAATCCACAAGGTCAACGAAGAAGTCAGCATCGCCGACCTCGACACCTTGACCGACGTTTACCAGCGCCTGCTGGAAAAACTCCTGGCCTGACCCGAAACCGCGAATAAACCCGGCGAAAACGCCGATGCCGATGCCGATGCTAACGTCGAACGTCTTTGCGGCTGAAGCCGCTCCTGCAGTGTGTGTTCCTGGCTTCAGCTCGCGGCGTTTGTCCTGGATTTTGTTTTTAGCCGAAGCCGCTCCCACGAAATTGCTGGATGGTTGTGCATGACGACGCCGCTTTGCTGCCCGCTGTGTCGGGAGCCGCTCGTTCTGGAGATGCAGGCGGCGCGTTGCGCACGCGGGCACAGCTTTGACCGGGCGCGCGAAGGGTATTTCAACCTGCTGCCGGTGCAGAACAAGAACAGCCTGGACCCTGGTGATGATGCCGCCATGGTGGCGGCACGGCGCGACTTTCTGGAAGCGGGCCATTACCGCCGCTTTCGTGACACGCTGGTCGGCCTGCTTGTGCCACTTAAGCCCGCACATCTGGTCGACAGTGGCTGCGGTGAAGGCTGGTACAGCGTCGCGATGGCAGGTGCCGCGCGGCAGACCACGGCCTTCGACATCAGCAAGGCCGCGATGAGGCGCGCGGCGAAACGCGACCCCGGCGTTACCTGGCTCGTCGCCAGCAGCAACGACATCCCTCTGCCCGACGGCAGCGCCGATGCCATGGTCGCCATCTTCAGCCCGCTCAACACCGTCGAATCTGCCCGTGTACTTTCTCCCGGGGGCGCCCTGCTGATTGCGGCGCCCGGTGAACGGCACTTGTGGGAATTGCGCGAAGCGCTCTACGACACGGTCCGTCCGCATCAGGCAGAAAAATGGCAGGAAGAACTGCAGACGCACTTCACCTTTCACAGTGAAGCGCGTGCGCAATTCACGATGGAACTGGCGGACAATACCGCTGTAAACCAGCTGCTGAAGATGACACCGCATTATTGGCGCGCTTCGCGCGAGAAGCGCGCCCAGGTCGAGCAACTGGGCTCCCTGCATGTGCAGGCAGATTTCCGCATCCTGCAGTTCCGCCGCCGCTGACAGCGCTCGCCAAACGCCCCGACAAAAAAAAGCGCAGCAGGGGCCGCGCTTTTTCATCCGGAAAGTGCACTTTTCACCACATCAGGTCGTCCGGAATCTGGTAAGCGGCATAAGGATCGTCTTCCTCCCCTGCTTCCACAGGCTTGCGCAGATTCAGCAGCACAACCACTGCCTCGTCGCGCTGACGAATCTTTTCAGCCACCACCGTGGGGACGAGTTCGTAGCCGTCGCCAAGACGCACGACGGCAACCTGGCCGTTGGCCAATTGCGCCTGCTGCGCCGTCGTCACGTACAGCTTCTTGATCTTTCTCTCATCGGTGAACTGGTAGGAAACATCACCGCCCGTACGCGCAATGCGATGCCGCTCGATCAGCTGACGGATCTGCGCCGCAACGGCCCGCTTTTCCTTGTCCGCCTGCTGCTGCCGATTCAGCTCACGATCGCGCTCGGCCTTGTCAGCCAACGCCTTGGCCGCGAGCTTGTCGGCCGTCTCCGCATTGGGATCCCTGGCCATCTGCCGCTTCTCATGTTCGGCGCGGCGCGCCTTTTTGGCATCTGCCAGGCCGGCCTTCAGTAGCTGGTCTTTCAACGACATGCTCGACTCCTCACCACCCACACTCAAAAACGCCCGATCCCGTTGCGGCAATCCGTCATTGCGCCGACTTACTTCACCAGGCGAATGCCCGCCGGCTCAATGACGATGCGACGTTCCTTGAACAGGCTGCCAATGGCCTGCTTGAACACCTTCTTACTGACGCCGAAAACGGCGTAGATGGCCTCTGGCGGAGTCTTGTCGCCCACGGACATGAAGCCTCCTTCCTGCGCCAGACGATCAAGGATCTTTTGCGCGACCGGATCAACCTTCGCACGACCCGGGGGCACCAGCGCAATATTGAGACGGCCGTCGCCACGCAATGCCTTGACCCACCCTTCACGGCGCTCACCAGACTTCAGTGTTCCGAACACCTCGTTGTTGTGTACGAGGCCCCAGTACCGGTCATTGACGATCACGCGCCAGCCGAGATCGGTACGACTGAACACCAGAATGCGCACCGGATCGCCTTCCGTGAAGCCATCTGCCTCTTTCGCAATGAAGTCTTCGAGTCGTGCCGACGCCGCCACGCGGCCGGTGTCATCCTGAAAGACCATGACGGTGGCGAAGCGCCCCGGTTCCAGCGTCAGCTTCTGGGCACGCGGGATCTCGTTGTGGGGCAGCAACAGGTCCTTGGGCAGGCCCCAGTCGAGGAAGAGACCCGCGTCGTTTGCATCGACGATGCGCAGGGTGGCGACTTCTCCCACCATGGCGCGCGGCCGCTTCGTCGTGGCAACAGGACGGTCCTCGCTGTCGAGATAGACAAAGACTTCCAGAACATCCCCCACCTCTGCGTCCTTCGGCACCTGGCTGCCTGGCAGCAGGATCTCGGGACCATGACTATCGTCCGCTTCTCCGAGAAAGGCGCCTGGGCCGGCAAAACGGCGCAACTGCAGGGTATTGAGACTGCCGGGAAGGATCATGACGGGGTCCGGATGGAGAAATCAGGCGGGAAGTATACCGGCCCGCGGGCGATGCCGTGCATGCAGCCGGCGGGACGCTTAACTGTTGATGCCGAGTTCGGTCTGCAGGCTCAGCACGCCCTCGGCCGGCATTTCAAAACCCGCCACGGCGCCCGGATTCAGCACAAGGCCAACGCCGGGGCTGACCAGGCGCAACAGCCAGCGGAATTCCACCCAGATGCCGAAAGCGAATTGCGGATACGCCACTGTCATGGATATGGACCGTTCGGGCGCGGAGAACATCGCCAGCACCGGCTGACCCTGCGCATTGTTGAGCGTCAGCGGCAGCGCGCTGTCGTCACGCGCCCTTTCGGGGCCGGGATCACGATCGAGGAGCAGGAATATCTGAGAGGACTGCAGGCGGTCGATCAGCGCATCGACAGTACCGGTGCCGGCCTTGGCAGCCGCCAGCGCGACTTCGAGATCGTTGAGGGGGTCGAAACGGGGAACGGTCATGCGGACCACGCAATAGGTAATGGCGCCCACGAGACGATTCGAACGTCCGACCTGCCCCTTAGGAGGGGGCTGCTCTATCCAGCTGAGCTACGTGGGCACGGGCGCGGATTCTCGCCGCCCGGAAAGCCCCGGGCAAGCCCCAAAAGAAAAGGCCCGGACTCCGTCCGGGCCTTTTCCTCCACACACACGCAACACATCACACACTCGGCGCCCTCCTGACGGGCTCTACGCCAGGTGGCACTCTGCCTCGCCTGAGGCACCCGCGCCGCAACACGGGCCCGGCCTCAATTGAAGATGGCATCGCTGGAAAGGCCCTGCCCTTCCATCATCTCGCGCAACCGGCGCAGGCCGTCGACCTGGATCTGGCGCACGCGCTCACGTGTGAGCCCGATCTCCTCGCCGACCTCTTCGAGCGTGGCGACCTCGTGGCCGCGCAGACCGAAGCGTCGCGCCAGCACTTCGCGCTGTTTCTCCGGAAGCGACTCCAGCCAGTGATCCAGATTGACGCGCATGTCGTCATCCTGCACCTGCGACGCAGGATCCGGAATGCTGGCATCTGCCAGCGTTTCCGCCAGCGTTTTCTCGGAGTCGCCGGCAATGGGCGCGTCGATGGAGCTGACACGCTCATTGAGTCCCAGCATGCGCTGCACGTCCTCGACAGGGCGATCGAGCAGCCGGGCAATTTCTTCCGCGCTCGGTTCGTGATCGAGCTTGTGGCTCAATTCGCGGGCCGCGCGCAGATAGATGTTCAGTTCTTTCACCACATGAATGGGTAGCCGCACCGTACGCGTCTGGTTCATCAAGGCGCGCTCCATGGTCTGGCGTATCCACCACGTAGCATAGGTGGAAAAACGGAATCCGCGTTCCGGATCGAATTTTTCCACCGCGTGGATCAGGCCGAGGTTGCCCTCCTCGATGAGGTCGAGCAGCGTCAGACCACGATTCACGTAACGCCTGGCAATCTTCACGACAAGGCGCAGATTGCTCTCGATCATGCGCTTGCGCGAACTCTCGATGCCCTGACGCGCCTGGCGCGCGAAGAATACTTCTTCTTCCGCCGACAGCAGCGGAGAAAAACCGATTTCATTCAGATACAGCTGTGTTGCATCGAGCGTGGCCTGTGGAAGGCCTCCGCTCCGGGGGGAGCGGGTGATACGGGGAGAAGCGTTCAGCCTGGCAGTGGCAACTGCGCCGGCATCCTTTTGGCTAGCCATGATCAATCCCTCGTCGTGCTTCATGCCCGGTCAGTGGGACCAACCTCTCCCGAAGGAGACGCTTTATTCGCGCGCCGGCAAGAGACGCAGCGGGTCCACCGGTTTGCCGCGCTCACGAATCTCGAAATGCAGCATGTCGCGATCCGTGCCGCTTGCGCCCATCTCGGCGATTACCTGACCAGGCCTCACGCGGTCGCCCTCCTTGACCAGGAACCGGTCGTTATGGGCGTACGCACTGATGTAGTTATCGTCGTGCCGAATGATGAGCAATCTGCCATAGCCGACGAGGCCGGAGCCTGCATAAACGACTACGCCAGATGAGACAGCCATCACAGAATCCCCCCGCTTTCCGGCAATGTCCAGCCCCTTGCCCGTGACGCCGGGCGCGCCAAATCGCCCGATTACCGCCCCTTTGGCAGGCCAGATCCACGCGGGGGGCGCGCTGGCCGGTGAGGAGTCCCTGACTTCCGGGGGAGAGTCAGTCGTCGGGGCAGCAGGGTGCCGGGTGACGGAAGGCGGGCGGGCCCCCGTGACCGGCGCTGCCGCCGACCGGTGGGAGGCCGGTGGCGCAGACACATGAGCCGGCGCGGAAGGCGGCACCTTGCCGTTCAGGCGAAGCCGCTGTCCGGGGTGGATCGTGTAGCGGGCATCGAGATGATTGAGGACAGCCAGTTCCTGGTAGTCCTTTTCATAGCGCATGGCAATCGAATACAGGGTATCCCCCGATGCGACGACGTGCCAATCCGGGTCTGGCCCGGTAAGTGAGCGCTCAACTACTACAGGTGGGTGGGAGGCGGCGCACGCCGACAGGAACAGCGCCAGGGTCAGCGGCAGGAGCAGTGCCGCCAGCAGCCGTTGCGCCGTGGCCACCCGATTGAACCGGCTCAGAGGACGCCCCCCAGCATGGGGACAAATCGGACCTGTTCGAGCACCTTCGTTTCGTGCGTGTCACCGCGACGCGTCACGAGCAGGAGATCCTGGACGTCGCCACCGCCCACCGGAATGACGAGCCGCCCGCCGTCCGCCAACTGGGCAATGAGGGCCTTGGGAACACCCATCGGCGCCGCTGTCGCGATAATCCCGTCAAATGTCCCCGCCTCTTCCGGCCAGCCCAGTCCACCGTCGGTGTGACGGAGCCGCACATTGTGCAACTTCAGCAGGGCCAGGCGCGTCCGTGCCTTTTCCTGCAATGCCCGGATGCGCTCGACGGAACACACCTGCCCCACCAGCTGCGCCAGCACGGCCGTCTGGTAGCCCGAGCCCGTGCCGATTTCCAGCACCTTGTCGAGCGGACCGCCCGCCAGCAGGAGCTCGGTCATCCTTGCCACGATATAAGGCTGCGACAACGTCTGCCCGTGGCCGATGGGGAGCGAAGTGTCTTCGTACGCACGATGGGCCAGGGCCTCATCGAGGAAAATGTGGCGCGGCGTACGGCGCATCACGTCGATCACGGAGAGATCGGTAATGCCCTGCTCCAGCAGGCGGTTCACCATGCGCTCGCGGGCGCGTGGAGAGGTCATGCCGGTGCCGATGAGATCGATCGGGGTCATCGCAATTTCACTTCACACAACAGGCCCGCCTTGGCGGGGTCAAATATCCTTGAGCCAACGTTCCACATCAGGGAGCGCCTCGTGACGGGTGAGGTCCGTCTGCACCGGGGTCACGCTGACATAGCCCTCGTGCACGGCATGGAAGTCGGTCCCTTCCCCGGCGTCGGCAGGCTCACCCGCGAGACCGATCCAGTAGACCTCGCGTCCGCGCGGATCTTCGAGGGTCATTACGTCCTGCGCGCGCCCCCGGTGGCCAAGGCGCGTGACGCGGAAGCCCTTGAGGGCATCGACGGGGCCTTCCGGCACATTCACGTTGAGCAGTGTGCGCGGCGGCAGCTGCAGCGATTCCCAGTTCTCGATGAGGCGGACCACCATGGCGGCCGCGCCGGCATAGCCTTCGACGCCACAATTGCGCGCACTGGGTCCCGCCAGCGACACCGCAATCGCGGTCTTGCCGAGAAAGCGGGCTTCCATCGCCGCGGCGACGGTTCCCGAATACAGCGTGTCATCACCGAGATTGGCGCCGGAATTGATACCGGACACCACGAGATCGGGCTCGAAATCGAGCAAGCCGTTGAGAGCGAGATGAACGCAATCGGCCGGCGTGCCATTCACTGCCCAGAAGCCGTTGGGCTGGCGCACGGGCCGCAAGGGCCGGTCCAGCGACAACGCATTGGAGAATCCGCTGCGCTCACTCTCCGGCGCCACCACCGTCACTTCACCCAGTGCGGAAAGGGCATCGGCCAGCGCCGCCAGGCCGGGGGCGAGTACGCCATCGTCATTGGAAACAAGAAATCGCATGAATCACCGTTGCAAGGCGCGAAAAAGACCGGATCAGGGACAGTGGCCAGCGGGGGATTATCTGGTACGCCCCGCACGGCGTCCAATCATCCCGTGACCTGACGGACCTGACCGCGCCCGACGGCATGTAGCGGCGACGGTCTCCCGCCCGCCTGGCCGTCGGGCGGGGCCACCCTCACTCGACCGGCGCCGCATCATCCCCGCCGCGCAGCGCGGCGAGCTCACGCAACACGCTCGTGGCGAAGGCGCCATTAGCCAGACCGAACTCCAGCACCAGCGCGTCCCCGTCCCAGCGCCAGGTGAGGGCCTCCACGCGCAGGCGCAAGGCACGGCGCTGGGCCTCCAGACCGCAGCCCCCCAGCGCCTCCGCCAGACCGTCCGCGGCGGCAGCCACCTCCGCCTCACGAGCCAGTACGCTGCCCGACACGGCGGGCTCGCCCTTGCCGAAGAGGGGGCCCGTAGGATGCACTTCCTGCGCATCCAGCCGTGCGGGCAGTGCTGCATCCGCCGCATCGGGGCGGAAAAAGCTCCCACGGCCGTCCAGCATCAGCACGTCCCCTTCAAGGCAACGGTTCCAGCTCCCCTCCCCCGTGCGCAATCCAAGTACGCGATTGAACAGGGCCGACCGCACCGCCGAAACGGCCAGGCCTTCGCGATGATTGAGGCGACGCCGCGCCGGTCCACGCAAGAGCAACTCCCCGGCAAGCAGGTTGGCATTGTCGTGGCCAAAACGCTGCGGACCGATGTAATTGGGCACCCCTTCACGCGCGATGACCGACAGACGTGTCTCGATGGCCGCGCGATCCCCCTCGACGTCCCTCAGCGTGATGCTGAAGCGGTTGCCGTTGTGTGCGCCACGCCGCAGCTTGCGCGCATTCCAGGTCTGCTCGAGCAGCTCGATATCGTCATTCCACACGGAGGAAAGATCAGGCGCCTGCCGCCCGGGAATGTGGATGCTGAACCATTGTGTCGTGACCGCACGGCGATCTTTCAGACCCGCATAGCTGACGGCGTCCTCGCGCACGCCCGCCGCCCTGGCCAACAGGCCGGCTACCCAGGCCGTGTTCTGGTTGCGTTTGCGGATGCGCAGGAAAAGATGCTCGCCCTCGCCGCTCGGCGCAAAACCCTGCAGCTCTTCGACGCGAAAATCCTCGGGGGCGGCGCGCAGGGTGGCAGTTGCCACCGGCTGACCGTGCGCAAAGGGCTGTGCCGGCAGCAGAAAGGGCGACCAGTCGAAGGGAGAACGTTCCATAACAATCACATCCGGGAGCGGAAATTTCCGCAGGAAAGACGTGTCACGCGGGCGATCGGCCCAGGCGAGCCGATGCGCTGGAGTGGTGACGGAAAAGACGGCGACAACGTCGCCGGGGCCGGAATTCAGAGCGGAATCAGGACCACTACGGCATGCGCTTCGATACCCTCGCGGCGCCCCACGAATCCGAGCTTTTCGGTCGTGGTCGCCTTTACGCTCACATCGTCCGCGCCGGTACCGAGATCGGCCGCGATACGCTCCCGCATGAGCGGAATGTGCGGCATCAGCTTCGGGCGCTCTGCCAGTACGGTGATGTCGGCATTACCCACGCGAAAACCGCGAGCCTGCATGAGGCCCACCACATGGCGCAGCAAGCCGCGGCTGTCGGCGCCGCTGAAGCTGGCGTCAGTATCGGGAAAATGCTGACCGATATCCCCCAGCGCAAGTGCACCGAGAATGGCATCGCACAGCGCATGCAGAGCGACATCGCCGTCGGAGTGCGCCACAAGGCCCTGGTCATGCGGAATGACGACGCCGCCCAACGTGACATGATCGCCAGGACCGAACCGGTGGACATCGATGCCATGACCCATACGGGGAAACAGCGTGCTCATGCGCCCGCCTCCTCTTGCAGGCGCAGGAAGGCGTCCGCCATCTGCAGGTCTTCCGGCCAGGTGATCTTGATGTTGTCGCGGGCGCCCTCCACCAGGAGGGGATGCTCGCCGAGATGCTCAATCGCCTGCGCTTCGTCAGTCACGGTTACGCCCGCGATTTGTGCCGCCCGCAGCGCCGATCGCAGCAAGCCGTAGCGGAATACTTGCGGCGTCAGCGCATGCCACAGGTGATCACGCGGAACCGTCTCAGCCACTTCGTCTCCGCGGGCCCGTTTCATGGTGTCGCGAACACGATTGCCGAGCAGGCCACCCGACGGATGCGACTCGATCTGCCGGAGCAGATGCTCGATATCATCGAGGCGCACACAGGGACGCGCGACGTCATGCACCAGCACCCAGTCGCCATCATCCGCCTGGTCGGCGATGGCAAGCAGTCCGGCCAGCACCGAGTCGGCGCGCTCGGCACCACCGGTGACGAAGCGCAGCAATGCGGGATCACGATAGGCCAGGGTCGCCGCGCGCTCGTCACCGGGTGCCACCGGAACGACAATGGCTTCCACCGGCAATTGCGAGAGACGATCCAGGGTGCACTGGATGACGGTTCGCCCGGCCAGCGGCAGGTATTGCTTGGGCAGGGAGCCCCCGACACGCAGCCCCTTGCCGGCAGCAGGCACCACACACCAGACGCGCATCAGTGCCCTGCCTGTGCAGGCTTGGCCGGTGACGACACGGGGGCCGCGTGCGGCGCATCGGGATTGCCGGTGACGAGATAGAACGTCTCGTTCTGCTTGATCATTCCGAGGTCCTGGCGACCATGTTCCTCGATCGCCTCGACGCCGTTCTTGAGGTCCTTCACTTCGGCTTCGAGCACACGATTGCGCTCGGCCAGACGCTCGTTTTCCTGCTTTTGTTCGGCAATGGCGCGCTTGAGGGCGTGCACGTCACGCACACCCCCTTCACCGAACCACAGCGTGTACTGCAGCGCGAGGAACGCCCCGAGGGCGACCACGATGAGCAGCTTGCCGAAGGCGGTCCGGTACATACGCGCGCCCGCTCCTTACTTCAGGCCGCGGAATTCAGCCTTGCCGCGGTACGGAGCGAGCTGGTCGAGCTCTTGCTCGATGCGCAGCAGCTGGTTGTACTTGGACACGCGATCGGAGCGGCAGAGCGAGCCGGTCTTGATCTGGCCCGCGGCCGTGGCGACAGCGAGGTCGGCAATGGTTGCGTCTTCCGTTTCGCCGGAGCGGTGCGAAATCACGGTGGCGTAACCGGCGGCCTTGGCCATGTAGATGGCATCCAGCGTTTCGGTCAGCGAACCGATCTGGTTGTACTTGATCAGGATGGCATTGCCGACGCCCTGGTCGATGCCCTTTTTCAGGATCGAGGGGTTGGTCACGAAGAGGTCGTCACCGACCAGCTGGCACTTGTCGCCCAGCTTCTCGGTCAGCAGTTTCCAGCCGTCCCAGTCGGACTCGTCGAGACCGTCTTCAATGGAGATGATCGGGTACTTCGCCACGAGGCCCGCCAGATAGTCGACGAACTCGGCCGAGGTGAAGGACTTGCCTTCGCCTTCGAGGTGGTACTTGCCGTCCTTGTAGAACTCGGACGAGGCGCAGTCGAGCGCCAGCATGACGTTTTCGCCGGGCTTGTAGCCCGCCTTCGCGATGGCTTCCATGATGGCCTTCAGCGCATCTTCGTTGGTGGCAAGGTTGGGCGCGAAGCCGCCTTCGTCACCCACGGCGGTGTTCAGGCCGCGAGCCTTCAGCACGCCCTTCAGCGCGTGGAAAATTTCGGCGCCGCAACGCAGGGCATCGGCAAAGCTGGTGAAGCCCACCGGCTCGATCATGAATTCCTGGATGTCGACCGTGTTGTCGGCGTGCTCGCCACCATTGATGATGTTCATCATCGGCACGGGCATGCTGTAGGTCGTCTGGCCGCGCAGTTCGGCAATGTACTGGTACAGCGGGATCTTCTTTTCCTGGGCGGCCGCCTTGGCGCAGGCCAGGGACACGGCGAGGATGGCATTGGCGCCCAGCTTGGCCTTGTTCTCGGTTCCGTCGAGATCGATCATGGCTTTGTCGAGGGCGGCCTGGTCGAATACGCTGCGGCCGACCAGCAGCTCGCGGATGTCGGCATTCACATTGCGCACGGCGTTCTGCACGCCCTTGCCCAGGTAGCGGCTCTTGTCACCGTCACGCAGTTCCAGCGCTTCGCGCGAACCCGTGGACGCGCCGGAGGGCGCGGTTGCGCGACCGATCACGCCGGACTCGAGGATCACGTCGGCCTCGATGGTGGGATTGCCGCGGGAATCCAGGATTTCGCGGGCGCGAATATCAGCGATCTGGGACATCTTGAAGCTCCTCCAATAAAACCAGTCTTGTCTTCAGGATCGGGGCAGTGCCTCCGACCGAACATTGTGCGTGGATCAGTGCGTATCCAGCGCAGGGAAACCCTTCACCAGTTCGTCCATGGCCTTGACCTGGGCCAGGAACGGCTCGAGCTGCGACAGGCGCAGCGCACAGGGACCGTCGCACTTGGCCTCTTCCGGCACGGGATGCGCTTCGAGGAACAGGCCGGCCAGCTTTTGCGACATGCCGGCCAGCGCCAGCTCGGTAACCTGCGCGCGACGACCGCCAGCCGCATTGGGCAGCCCGCCCGGCATCTGCAGCGAATGCGTCACATCGAAGAACACGGGATATCCCATCTCCTTCATGATGCCGAAGCCCAGCATGTCGACGACCAGGTTGTTGTAGCCGAAGCTGGAGCCGCGCTCGCAGAGGATGACCTTGTCGTTACCCGCCTCTTCGCACTTGTGCGCGATGTGCTTCATTTCGCGCGGTGCGAGGAACTGGGCCTTCTTGATGTTGATGATGGCGTTGGTGCGGGCCATGGCGACCACGAGGTCGGTCTGACGCGACAGGAAGGCGGGCAACTGGATGATGTCGGCCACTTCAGCCACAGGTGCCGCTTGCCAGGGCTCATGCACGTCGGTGATGACGGGTACGCCGAAGGTCTTCTTGACCTCTTCGAATATCCGCAGGCCCTCTTCCAGTCCCGGACCACGATACGAATGCATGGACGAGCGATTGGCCTTGTCGAACGATGCCTTGAACACGTAGGGGATGCCCAGCTTCTGCGTGACCCGCACGTACTCCTCGCAGACCTTCATCGCCAGGTCGCGCGACTCGAGCACGTTCATGCCCCCGAAGAGGACAAAGGGCTTCTCGTTGCCGATCTCGATGTCACCGAGGCGGATGATCGTCTGCGTCGTCTGCGTCATACCCTTACCTTTTACCTACCCCGTAGGAGCGGCTTCAGCCGCGACCCGCCCAACTACCTAACATGTTCGCGGAGGACTCCCGCCCCACCTTGACGATGGCGGCCGGTTCCATCCTTCGCTGAAACCGGTTCAGCTTTCGCGGCTGAAGCCGCTCGTACGGCCGAATGCGCGGCCTGTTGCCAGTGCGGCCGACGCCGCTCCTGCGTATTGCGGGCCCTGAGGATCAGGCCTTGCCGGCGTGCTTCAGCGCCGCTTTCACGAAGCCCGAGAACAGCGGATGACCGTCGCGCGGCGAACTCGTGAATTCGGGGTGGAACTGGCAGGCGACGAACCAGGGGTGATCGGCAATCTCGACCATTTCCACCAGGTTGTTGTCGATGCTGCGTCCGGAAATCGTGAGTCCGGCCTTCTCCAGCTGCGGCAGGTAGTTGTTGTTCACTTCATAGCGGTGGCGGTGGCGCTCGACGATCACGTCCTGGCCATAGAGCTCGCGCGACTTCGTTCCCTGTTCCAGTCGGCATTCCTGGGCGCCGAGGCGCATGGTGCCGCCGAGGTCGGACGTTTCCGTGCGGCGCTCGACTTCGCCGGATTCGGTGCGCCACTCGGTGATGAGGCCGATCACAGGGTGCGCGGGATTCTTGCGCAGCTCGGTGGAGTGGGCCCCGGTGAGGCCGGCAACATTGCGCGCGTATTCGATCACAGCCACCTGCATGCCAAGGCAGATGCCGAGGTAGGGAATCTTGTGCTCACGAGCGTACTTCACCGCAGTGATCTTGCCCTCGGTGCCACGGTCGCCAAAGCCGCCCGGCACGAGAATGGCGTCGACCTTTTCCAGCACACCGGTTCCGTCCGCCTCGATGGATTCAGCGTCAATGTAATTGATGCGGACCTTGGTGCGGTTCTGCACGCCGGCATGCAGCAGGGCCTCGTTCAGCGACTTGTAGGCGTCGATGAGCTCGATGTACTTGCCCACCATCGCGATGCTGATTTCCTTTTCCGGATGCATGAGCGCATCCACCACGCCCTGCCAGTCGGACAGGTTCGCCGGCGGCAACTGGCCCAGGCCGAGCCGCTCGATCACGAGATCATCCAGCCCCTGCTCGTTGAACTTGAGCGGGATCATGTAAATGGTCGGTGCGTCGATGGCCAGGATTACGGCTTTTTCATCGACATTGGTGAACAGCGAGATTTTGCGGCGCGAGTCTTCGTCGATCTGGTGATCGGAGCGGCAGATCAGGATGTCCGGCTGCAGGCCGATGGAGCGAAGTTCCTTGACGGAATGCTGCGTTGGCTTGGTCTTGGTCTCGCCCGCCGACGCGATGTACGGCACAAGGGTCAGGTGCATGAGCAGCGAGCCCTGGTAGCCCTGCTCCACACGCATCTGGCGAACCGCCTCCATGAACGGCTGGGACTCGATGTCACCGGCGGTGCCGCCGATCTCGACGATGGCGACGTCGTAGCCGCGGGCACCCTCGCGCACGCGCTGCTTGATGGCATCGGTGATGTGCGGAATGACCTGCACCGTGGCGCCGAGGTAGTCCCCGCGACGCTCCTTGTTGATGACATCCAGGTAAATGCGGCCGGAGGTGAAGTTGTTGGCCTTGGTCATGCGGCCATGACGCAGGAAGCGCTCGTAGTAGCCAAGGTCGAGATCGGTCTCGGCGCCGTCGCCGGTCACGAACACTTCACCGTGCTGATACGGGCTCATGGTGCCCGGATCAACGTTGATGTACGGATCCATCTTGATCATCGTGACCTTGAGCCCGCGAGCTTCCAGCAGGGCGGCCAGCGAGGCGGCGGAGATCCCTTTTCCCAAAGAAGAAACAACACCGCCGGTAACGAAGATGTACTTAGTCATGAAGAACCCAGACTGCTTGAAAGGAGGCGCGGAGCGGCGGCCAGGAAGGCCAGGAGGGCCGGTCCAAAGGACGGGCGGGAATGTTAGCACGGGGGCCGAAAGCGCCACAACGAACGCCGGACAAGCGCCCTAGAAATCAACAACTTAAGAATCCACCCTCCCTGCCCAGCCGGTACCAGACGTCTGGTGACTGCCAGGCGCGGGCGCGGCGCCGCTGCTAGAAGGCAACCTGGGAACGCAGCAGCACGGCATGTTCGTCCGGGCGATTGCCACTGGCTGCGCCCCCTTCAAAACGCGTCAGCTCGTAATCCAGCATCAGGCGCAACGTGCTCGTCAGGTACCAGTTGAGCCCGACCCCGGTTGAATGGGCGGCACGGACACTTTGTGCCGGATCCGCCAGGTGCTGACTGAACGCCTTGTCGTCAATAATCAGCTCACCGGCGCGCGCCACCACCTCGACACCGCCCCACCCAGCGCCAGGCGAATAGGGCGTTCGCGGCTGTACGCCGCTGTAGCCGACACGTTCGCCGGTAATGACATAGCCCAGCGTCAGCTCTGCCGCCCGGTTGGAAACGGCGGTGGCCGACGGGACTCCCGTGCGCCGCACTTCCTGCCGCGATTCGGCGAACTCGCCGAGCATGCTGAAGGGGCCGCGATAAAATGCAAACTGAGGGGAGTAGCGCAGGTGGTCGCCGTCGGCCATCACCGTAGGGATATATTGAAAGACCACGTCCTGCCCGGGCGAACGGTACTGTGGCAAGGTCCCGCCGGCACCCAACTTGCGGCCATTCGTGGCCGCAAGACCCACGCTCAGGCTGCCATCCCCCTTGGCTCCGGGCTGCCCCCAGACCACCCCCAGCACCCGAAGGGCCAGCTCCTTGTAGGCATCACCATCCGTCGGTGGTGCATCCGCACCGTCGGGGGCGCCATTGAATAGACCCGCCTGCCAGGTGAGTCGGGACACCTGGCCCTGCACCATTACGCCCTGATCACGATTGGGCGACAGTGCCGTGGGAAACCCGCGCTCCACAAAGGCGATATTGGCCGCACTCTGAAGATTCTCCATCGAAAACGGTTCCTTGAACTTGCCCACTCTCAGTCGCGGACCGTTCGGCGCCAGCAGAAATTCGCCGTAAACATCGGCAGTGACGCTGGAGGTGGCCGTACCGCCGAACTCGGGCATCAGGACAAAGCTGAAGAAGGGGGTCAGGGCTCCCTGAACAGACGGTTCGACACGGCGCAAGGCGAACGTATTGGAGCTTCCACTCGCGGGACTGCTGTCGAGACCAAAACGCCCGTCCAGCTGGACCAGCGCATGAAAGGTCAGGGATGGTGGCGGCGAGCCGGAAATGACGAGGGTGTTATCACGTGCCGCCACCTGCTGCTCGAGTTGGTTCAGGCGACGTTCGAGATCAGCGTAGGCTGCGTCGTCTGTGGCCCGGACGGCAGTCGGCAAGGCAGCAATGATGATCAGGCTGGACACAACAGGGTCGAAACGCAAGGCAGCTCTCCCGGGGAGCAATGGACTTTCCGGGAGCATTCTGCCTGTCGGCTATAAATTATCTAATAATATATAACCCTAATTTTATTCCCTTACGAAATAAGGTTACCGACTAGCGGTACGGACGTCGTCAGACTGCCAGCCACCGCCGAGTGCACGCACCAGCCCGATGCTGGCATCGAGACGTCGGCTGGCCAGGGCCAGATTGTCCCGCTCCACCTGCAGCTGTGCCGCCTGTGCCGTCACAACCTCCAGATAGCTGACCACGCCTTCGCGATATCGCGCCATGGCAATGTCCGCCGCGCGACCCGCCGCATCGACTGCCGCCTGTTCACGAACCGACTCCTTCTCGTACTGCGTCAGCAACGTCAGGTTGTCCTCGACTTCCCGGAACGCATTCAGCACCGCGGCACGGTACTGGGCACTGCGCTCGTCAAACAGCGCGTGCGACTGGCGAACCCGTGCGCTGACCTTGCCCGCGTCAAAAATCGGGAGGGAAAACGAGGGTCCCAATGTCCAGAACGTGTTCGGCTCGGTGAGCAGGTTCGCTTCCGATGCGTTCTGGAGCCCGATGATTCCAGTCAGGCTGATCTGTGGAAAATACGCTGCGCGAGCAACGCCGATCAACGCATTGGCCTCGGCGGCACGCCGCTCGGCCGCCGCAACGTCAGGACGCCGCTGCAGCAAGTCAGACGGCAAACCCACCGGAATTTTCGGGGGCGTGAGATTCATCACGACGGGCGAAAGGTGAAACGACGACGGGGATTCGCCCGTCAACACGGCAATGGAATGTTCATACAAGGCACGCCGCGCAACCAGGTCCTCAAGCTGCGCCTGCACCACATCGAGCTGTGTCTCCGCGCGATCGACATCCAGTCCGGAGGCGATCCCGCCTTCCTGGCGAACCTTCGTGAGCTGCAGTGCCTTGCCATAGGCCTCGACCGTGTCGCTGAGCAACTGCGACTCGGCATCGATCTGCCGCAAATGAAAATAATCTGACGCCAGTGCCGCCGTGAGGCCCAGTCGCACACTTTCAAGATCCGCCGCCGCTGCTGCGGTCTCGGCCTCGCCGGCCTTCACCAGATTGCGGACGCGCCCCCACAGGTCCAGCTCATAGGCCATCCCCAAACCAAGCGTGTTGGCATCATAGTGATCGGGCTGACTGGAGCCCCGCAGGGGGCGATGCCTGGACTGCTTGTTGCGCGTCGCCGATCCTGACGCGTCAATCTCGGGAAACAGGCCCGCGCGAGTCTGGCTCAGCAAGGCCTGTTGCTGGTCAAAATGCGCCAGCGCCGCCGCCAGCGACGCATTCGATTTGCCGACTCGCTGTTCGAGTTCATTGAGCTCCGGGTTACCAAACACTTCCCACCAGGCCCCGCGAGGCAGCACGTCCGCCGGCGCAGCCTGTCGCCACGGACCCGCCCCCTGGAAGTCGGAAGCCGTCCGTACCGGCTGCAACGTGTACGTTGGCGCGAAGGAGCAGGCCCCCAGCAGCAGGGACAGCGCGCCTGCCAGCGCGACCCGATCAACCCTGGCCATGGCCAGCCCCCTGCACCGGTGCCGTCGCCCGCACCTGATCCCCCTGCGCCAGTGAATCCGGCGGCGAATCGATGACGCGATCCTGCGGCGACAACCCGGACGACACATCGACATATGTCCCGGAATCGTGCGCAAGGGTCACCGGCTTCATGGCGACACGACCATCATTTCCAAGCGTGGCAACCTGCAGGCCCTTGTCGCGGAAAATCAGCGCGCTGGCGGGAATGCGCAGCGCATGGACTGCCGCGCCCCTGACGCGCAAATGCACTTCCGCATATTCGCCAGCGACCAGACGGCCGTCGGTATTGTCGACCTGGAGCTCCACCAGCAGGGTTCCGGTGCCGCGACTGACCGCCTGCGAATTCGCCACCATCGTGGCGGGGAACGCCGTACCGGGCCGCTCCGGTACAGACAGGTCCGCCCGCGCACCCGACTGGAGCGCCGGCAGATAATTCTGGGGCACTTCCACATACACGCGAAGCCGGTGCAGGTCTGCCACACGAAACAGCTCCGGACCACCAACGCCGCCCGCATTGACGAGCGATCCGACATCGGTGCGTCGAGCGGTCACCACCCCGTCGAAGGGCGCGACAATCTTCTTGAACGAGGCCAGAGCCTGCAGACGGTCCACATTGGCGCGAGCCGCATCGACCGCCGACTTTTGCGCGGCAAAGCTGCCGGCCTTTTCATCCATGTCCTGCTGTGAAACGGCATCCTGCTTGCGCAGATTATCCCACCGGCGCGCCGTGACATCGGCGAGCTGATAATGACTGGTGGCCGATGCGAGATCGGCACGGGCCTGCGCCAGCTGCTGATCGAGATCCGGAGCATCGATTTCGGCCAGCACGGCCCCCGCCTTCACATGCGAACCGATATCATAATTCCAGCGTTTGACATAACCGCTCACCCGGGCAAACAGCGGGGCTTCGTTGAAGGCCTCGAGGCGCCCTGGCAACGCCAGCACGTCGTCGGCATCAGCGGTTTGCGGCTGCACCGTCGTCACGGCCGGAGCGGCCTGGGCCAGTGTCCAGGCTTTCACGTCATGCTCGCCCGACTTGCGAATGACGATTCCCGCGACCGCAACGCCAGTCGCCGTGAGCAGCGCCACCATGCCCGCAATCCGGAGGCGGCGCAAATCTGCCGCATCCAGTCGGCGCAAGGTATGAATTTTCTCGGTGCTCATCAGGCCTCTCCCACAATCATTTCCGAATCAAATACCTGCTTTTGCCGGTGCACGAGACTGAACACCACCGGCACGAAAAACAGGGTTGCAATCGTTGCGAATACCAGTCCGCCGATGACGGCACGCCCCAGCGGCGCATTCTGCTCGCCGCCCTCGCCGAGACCCAGCGCCATCGGTGCCATGCCGATGATCATCGCCAGCGCCGTCATCAGGACGGGACGGAAGCGTACATGCGCTGCCTCCAGCGCTGCCGCCATTGCATCGGGCGTATGCTGCAGGCGCTCGCGGGCAAAACTGACGACGAGAATGCTGTTGGCGGTTGCCACGCCCATGCACATGATGGCGCCGGTGAGTGCCGGCACGGAAAGCGTGGTGCCGCTCGCAAAAAGCATCCACACGATTCCGGCCAGCGCCGCCGGCAATGCCGTGATGATGATGAAGGGGTCACTCCACGACTGAAAGTTGATGACGATGAGGAAGTAGATCAGCACGATGGCCCCGATCAAGCCGAAGAGGAGTCCGGAGATGGCGCCATTCATGGTCGTCACCTGGCCGCGAAGGTTGACGCTGGCCCCCTTTGGCAGATCATGCGCGGTCGCTGCAAGCACCCGGTTGATGTCAGCCGCCACCGCACCGAGATCGCGGTCCTGCGTAGTCGCGTAGATATCGAGCGCCGGCGCGATGGCGTAGTGCGACACCACGGCATTGGAAGCCTGCCGAGTGAAATGGCCCAGGCCCCCGAGTACCTGCATGTCATCCGGTCGGCCGCTGGTGATGGGCAGGCTGCCCATGCTGCCAAGCGTCGTCGTATGGTACTGGGGCATCTGTGCGACGATGGGATAGGACACGCCATTGCGCGGATTCAGCCAGAACGCAGGCGCAGTCTGGAAGCTGCCCGCCAGCATCACGCCCAGGCTCGTCGTGACGTCACGCTCCGTGATTCCCACATCGGCGGCACGCACACGGTCGATATCCAGTCGGTATTCCGGGTAGCTTGCGGACTGCTGGAGACGCACGTCGGCAATCCCGGAAATCCGGCGCAACTCGCGCAACAGTTCGTCCGCATAGTGCCGGTTGCCCGCGACATCGGGACCGCTCACCTGCACGTCGATGGGTGCAGGCGAGCCGAAGTTCAGGATCTGGCTGATGATGTCGGCGGGCAGGAAGGAGAATGTCACGCCCGGAAATTCGACGGGCAACCGCTCGCGCAACTGCTTCACATAGCCGGCGGTGGGACCGTGACCTTCACGGAGCGTGATGAGGATATCGCCGTCTTGCGGGCCGATACTGCCGGTATTGCTGTAGGCGCGATTGATGCCGCTGACGGGCATGCCGATATTGTCGACCATGGAGACCGTTTCACCCGGCGGCAGCGTGTTGCGAATGGCCGCCTCGACGTGATCGAACAGCGCGGCCGTCTCCTCGATGCGGGTGCCGACCTGCGCACGCACATGAAGATTGATGGCTCCGGAATCGACCGACGGGAAAAAGTTCCGGCCGAGGAAGGGAATCAGGAGGAAGGACACCAGGATCGCGGCCATGAAGCCGACGATGAAGCGTTGCGGGCGCTCCAGCGCGAGCAGAAGCAACGAGCGATGGTAGTCGCGAACGGCCTCGAAGCGCCGCTCGAATCCAGCCTGGAACCGCTTCAGAAGGCCGGGCGCCGCCGCACTTGCATCATCTTCCATCACAGCTGATGCCTCTGTCTGCTCTGATACTTCGTCGCTGACATGCTTTCCCGGCACATGACTGCCAGCGCCGTGGTTCCTGAGCAGGTACTTCGCCATGGTCGGCACCAGGGTGCGTGACAGCAGGAAGGACGCGATCATGGCGAAAATCACCGACTCCGCCATGGGCACGAACAGATAGCCGGCAATGCCGTCCAGATAGAACATGGGCAGGAACACGATGCAGATGCAAAGCAGCGAAACGAAGGCCGGCCCGACAATTTGCTGCGCACCGTGCATGATCGCCGTTTCAATGTCCTTGCCGTGCTCCAGGTGCCAGTTGATGTTCTCGATGGTAACGGTCGCGTCATCGACCAGAATGCCCACGGCGAGCGCCAGCCCGCCGAGCGTCATGATGTTCAGCGTCTGGCCAATGGCGGACAGTCCGATCACAGAGGCCAGGACCGCCAGCGGAATCGAGGTCGCGATGATGACCGTGCTGCGCCAGCTGCCCAGGAACAACAGGATCATCAGGCTCGTGAGCGCCGCCGCAATCACCCCTTCACGGATCACGCCGCTGATGGCCGCCGTCACAAACAGGGACTGATCCCCCAGCGACGTCAGCGAGAGTGACGACGGCAGGGACTCCTTGAGCTTCGGAAGGATCTGCTTCACACCATCGATAATCGCCAGCGTGGATGCCGAACCGCTCTTGAGGATCGTCATCAGCACCGCACGCGCGCCATTCACTCGCACCACATTGGTCTGCGGCGGACTGCCATCGCGAACATGCGCCACGTCGCGCATGAAGACCGTAGCGCCGTTGACCGTCTTCACCGGCAGGTCATTGAGTTCGTCGATGGTCAACGGGCTGTTGTTGAGCTTGATGTTGTATTCGAACTTGCCGATCTTGGTGGTGCCGGCCGGGGTGATCTGGTTCTGCGCTGCCAACGCCAGCCCGACATCTTCCGCCGACAATCCCTTCGACTGCATGGCGTGCGGATCAAGGTCGATCTGGATCTGGCGAACCTTGCCGCCATAGGGTGAGGGAATCGCCGAACCACGTACGGTCGCCAGCGCCGGCCGGATGAAGTTTTGCCCCAGGTCGAAGATCTTCTGCTCACCAAGCTCATGGCTGGACAACGCCAACTGGAGGATGGGAACGGTCGACGCGTTGTAGTTGAGGATGAGCGGCGGGGTAATGCCCGGCGGCATCTGCTTGAGGACGGTCTGGGAGAGTGACGTCACCTGGGCCGTTGCCGTCCGGATGTCCACATTGGGCTGGAAGAAGATCTTGACGATGCCGATGCCCTGCAACGACTGGCTCTCGATGTGCTCGATATCGTTGACCGTGGAGCTCAGCTGGCGCTCGTAGTAGTAGATCACGCGCCCGGACATGTCGTCGGGGGACAACCCGCGATAGGTCCACACCACGCTGATCACCGGAATCCGGATGTCCGGAAAGATGTCGGTGGGCGTACGCATGGCCACCAGGGGCCCGATGATCAGGATCAGCAGCGCCAGCACCACGAACGTATATGGCCGCTTCAGCGCGACCCTGACAAACCACAGCATTTCCGCGCACTCCCCGGACTCACGGACTTGACTTGCCAGTCAGGCGATTGCCTCGACAGACCGGCACCGCACGGCGGCGGCAATAGCGCGGATGATACTGACGGACAGATTTCATACGAGTTACAACGGAGTAATGTTGCCGGACGGCGGATGCTCACCGACGCAATGTTGCCGAGGCCGCAATGGGACTCAGACCGCGGGGCCCGGCGGGAAGGTCTCGCCCCACATTTTCAGGAATACGCGCGTGCCCTGCCCGTCGGACTCCAGCAGGAGCTGGAAATCGTGCAGGCGAAGGATGGCATCGACAATGCTGAGCCCGAGCCCGGTTCCCGGTCCGGCGTGGTTGCGGGCGCGGTGGAAGGGCTGCGTGACCAGAGGCAGGTCGGCCGCCGGAATGCCACAGCCGCTGTCGGCGATCACGATCATCGGCCCCGGCATTTCCCGGCAACCCCGGAGTGCGAGACTGACCCGCCCCCCGTCGGGGGTAAATTTGATGGCATTGTCCACCAGGTTGGACAGGGCCTCGAACAGCAACCCACCGTCACCGGTCACGGCACAGTGGTCATCGTCGACATCCATTGTGAACTGGATGTTTCTTTCCTCGGCCAGCGGCGCGTACAAGTCATGCACCTGACGGACCAGCATGGACAGCACGACCGGCCGGAAGGCTTCCCGCCGCATCAGGCTCGAAATTTCGGCGATTCGCATCAGGGCCCGGAAGCGGGCCAGCAGGGCGTCCGTTTCCGCAATGGCCTGCGCCACAAGGGCCACATCGACCGATCCGCCTTCCGACTGCACCTGCGACTGCGTCCGGTGCAGCAATGTCCGCAGACGGGTGAGTGGCGTCTTGAGGTCGTGCGCGATGCTGTCGGTGGTCGACTTGAGATCACGCATCAGGCGCTCAAGCGCATCGAGCATGCGGTTCACGATATGGGCGAGCATGTCGAGCTCGTCATGCGTACCGGCAAGGGGAAGCCGCCGGTGGATGTCGCCGTGCATGATCAGTTCGCTGGTTTGCTGAATCTCGCGAAGGCGTCTCACCGGCTTGATGCTGAGCGCCATTCCCGCAAACGTGACGAGCAGGATCACGGCCACGGCCGCCATGGTCACCACCAGGATGATGTGCCGGATCTCGGCGATCTGGACCTCGTCCCGCCCCACCACCAGTGTCATCCCGTCAGGAAGCACCATGGCCGCCATCCTGACCTGTTCCGCGTGCCCCTCACCCACATCGGCTGGGGTTACCGGCAAGTCCCTCGGCCGCCCGTCGACACGGAGACCGGCGGGACGCCGCAGGAGATTGCCGGCAATTAGCCGCCCCTCCCGGTTGAAGAGCCCGAAAAAATTGACGTGCCGCGTGTCCCGGTGCAAGTCCTCACGGAGCAGCCCGGGCAGATCCTCCGGTTCCGCCGACGCATACGTTGCCATCTCCACGGTGACGATATGGTCCATCTGCTGCGACATGTAACTCGCTGTCTTCCAGTAGATGACCGCCAGCATGACGCCCACGCCCACCGCGAACACGGCGCCATAGGCAACCGTCAGGCGGAAGACCGTGGTTCGCCAGGTATTAACCACTGCGACCGAGGACATAGCCCACTCCCCTGACGGTATGTACCAGCGGCGGCACGTCTGCCGTGTCAATTTTCTTTCGAAGCCGGGCAATGTGTACGTCAATGAGCTTGGTGCCCGGATCGAAGTAATAGCCCCACACCGCTTCGAACAGCATGGTCCGCGACACCACCTGGTTGGAATTGCGCAACAGGAACTCCAGCAGGCTGAACTCGGTGGGAGACAGGTTCACCATCTGGCCATTTCGGCAGACCACCTGCTGCAGCAAGTCCATTTCAAGGTCGGCGCAACGGAGTACAGAAGGATTCTGTGGCGTGCGACGTCGGCGCAGCAATGCCTCCAGACGCACCACCATCTCTTCGGGTGCAAAGGGCTTGGGGAGGTAATCATCTCCTCCTGC
>DASSUO010000059.1:0-2680 GCA_035706925.1 Moraxellaceae bacterium | reverse complement strand
CAGGGAGGACGCTGCGGGAGTTGTCATGCAGAGCTGTTCACAGGCGCGCCCGTTGTTCTCGACGAGTCAAACTTCGATGCCCACCTCGGCGCGGACCTCCCCATGGTCGTTGACTTCTGGGCGCCCTGGTGCGGTTTTTGTTGTTAGTTTGTTTTGGTATTCCAGCAAACCGCCGCACAGCTGGAGCCCGGCATCCGGTTCGCCAAGGTCGATACCGAGGCAGCTCCCGCAATGGCACAGCGCTTCGGTATCCGCAGCATTCCGACGCTGATCGTCTTTCGTGGCGGTCGCGAAGTCGCCCGCGTGTCCGGCGCCTTGCCACCGCTGCAGTTCCAGCAGTGGGTCCGCAAAGCCGTGGGCTGACAGGCGTAACGGACCTTGCCGCCGCCCAAGAAAAAGCCCGGCATTGCCGGGCTTTTTCTTGCCACTGTGATCGTGCTTGCGCGCGAGCTCAGATGGGCTTGATGTTCGACGCCTGCTTGCCTTTCTGGCCCGTGGTCACGTCGAAGCTGACTTTTTGGCCTTCGGCCAACGAGCGGAATCCATCCGCCTTGATTTCGGAGAAGTGGGCAAAAAGATCCTCACCCCCATCGTCCTGCTTGATGAAGCCATATCCCTTAGTGTCGTTGAACCACTTGACGGTACCCGTAGCCATTTCGTTCTGCCTGCCTTGAAACCAGTTGACTGGAGGGCGCCTGTGCGCCCGACCGTGCCTTCCCCCACCGAGCGGGCCGCCGGTCATCTTGCCGAGGGGCCTCCACCGGGGAATCCGGCACGGGCTCAATCATTCTCTTGCCGGGGCCCGGCGTCAATCGGTAGCCCGCCTGTCCCGCACTTTCCGGCCAAAATGGCGACCGGGCGTCACATTGCGCCCCCGGGCGGGCACCGCTTGCCGGTCCGTACCGGCTCATGCAAGGCTCCTTGCCCCCCTGAATCCGTCCGGCCCGCCCTATGTCGTCGCGCCTGCAGGCCCTGCTGGCCTACCTTCGCACCCTGCCTCACCAGATGCGGAGGGAGCTTCTCGGCCCCGTCCAGCTGGGCCTGCTCGGCTACCTCGCCTGGTTGTTCGGCAGTGGCGTCCTGCTCTGGCACGCCTGGCAGTCCCCCACCAGCAATGTGGTCATCGTCTTTGCGCTGTGCCTCGCCAGCGGGGTCATCTGTCTGGCCCTGGGGCTCTATCTCCTGGTCGGATTCCTGCTGCCGCCTGCCCGCTGGCGCCGGGATGACCGGGACTGGCGACTGTGGGCCGGCCTCATGGCCGGATCCGCCTGCGCCCTCGCGATTCCGCACTGGCATGCGCTCACCGAGCTGGAATATTTTTTCCACAGTTTCTTCCTGCTCAATTATGTTCCGCTGTTGGCGCGATTCCGCTTTCGTACCGCACTCGCCATCCTCGTGACGGAGGCCCTGCTCATCGGCCTGCTGTCAGGCGGCATTTTCGGCGTCTTCGCCGCCGGCTATTTCGCCCTGCAGGGACTTGTCCTGCTCTGGCTCACCAACGCGGTTTTGCGTGAGCGGCACTTTCGCGCCGAAACCGAACTGCATGCGGCGCGCCTTGCCGGCACACGGCAATTGCTGCAGCAGGCCGTTGCCGAAACCGAGCGCGCCCGGCTCGCCCGCGACCTCCATGACGACATGGGGCACCATCTCGTCGCGCTCAACCTCCGTCTGCAATTGCTGGAGCGCAGCCACGGCCCGGACGAACTCCGCGACCATCTCGCGCAGGCCCGATCGCTCACAGGCCTGCTGTTTTCCGACTTGCGCAACACCGTGCGCGACCTGCGCGAGCCCACCCTCGATCTCGAAGCTGCTGTGGAGGCGCTTGCAGCGCACCTGCCCGGCCTGCAGGTCGAGCTCGACTTCGGTCTCGAGAGCGGAGAGGTCAACATCGCGGAGGCGGAGTGCCTGTTGCGCTGCATACAGGAAGCCATGACGAATGCACTCAAGCACGGTCGCGCCTCGCGCCTGCGCGTAGCGCTGGAGCACCAGACGGATGGCCTGCTGCTGACCGTGGAAGACAACGGGCACGCCAGCCTCGTCGCGGCGGCCGAGGGCGGTCATGGCCTGCAAGGATTGCGCGAGCGGGTCGAGAGCCTTTCTGGCAGGGTGTGGACTGAGCGCGGCAGCACGGGCTTCGTTCTCTTTGCCCATCTGCCGCGGGAGTCCCTGGCATGATTCGCCTGCTGATTGCCGAGGACCAGGCACTGGTTCGCGAAGGTCTGTGCGCCCTGCTGGAGGGTTATGACGACCTGCGTGTGGTGGCGCAGGTGGCGAACGGTCCGGCCGCCGTGGAGGCACTGGCGAGCGGGCTCGCCGTCGACGTGCTGCTGCTCGATGTCCGCATGCCGCAGGGCGGCGCACTGCACATCCTGGGCGCATTGAAGACGCAGGGGCTGGAGCGGCCCGCCCTGTTGCTCACGACGTTCGATGATCCGGCCGCCCTCATGGCCGGCATGTCGCTCGGCGCACGCGGCTGCCTGCTCAAGGATGTGCCGGTGGAAGACCTGGTAGAGGCCATCCGGCTCGTGGCGACGGATGGCCAGATTCCTTACCGTCCGCTGGCGCAGCTCCCCCTGGAGCTGACGGAACGTGAACGGAGCGTGTTGCGTGAACTGCGCGAGGGAAAGCAGAACAAGGAAATCGCCGCCTGCCTGGGGCTCTCTCCCGGAACCGTGCGCAA
>DASSUO010000058.1:0-3470 GCA_035706925.1 Moraxellaceae bacterium | reverse complement strand
ATTGCGATGGCGGCGTGGCTGGAGCTGCGGCAGCAGTGGGACAAGGGCGAGCCCTGGCTTTTCCTGGGGCCCAAGGGCCAGCGCTTTACGGAGCGGGCCATCCAGCAGCGACTGGCCTTTCAGGCGAAGCGCGCCGGTCTGCCGCAACATGTACACCCGCACATGCTGCGGCATTCGTTTGCATCGCACCTGCTGGAGTCATCCCACGATTTGCGTGCGGTGCAGGAATTGCTCGGTCACGCCGACATCAGTACCACGCAGATCTACACCCACCTTGATTATCAGCATCTGGCCGAGGTGTACGACAAGGCGCATCCACGGTCCCGAAAGTCGAATTGACCGGCATTGGTCGGGCATCATTGACGGCTAACGGCTAACGGCTAACGGCTAACGGCTAACGGCTAACGGCTAACGGCTAACGGCTAACGGTGCGTGCGCCGTGCGGTCACGCGATGCAACGCCGGCCTTTTTTCGATGCGCAGCGCCTGTTGCAGGTGAGCGGCGCATTTTAATTTTCCTGACGGCTCCGGGAGCCAGTGATGCCGATAAAACTGCTGACCTTTGATCTCGACAATACCCTGTGGGATGTCGAGTCCATCGTCACGCGTGCCGAGAAGGTGATGCGGGCCTGGATACGGAGCCACCATCCGGAATTTTCGCAGGCCTTTGATTTCGACCATTTCGTGACATTGCGCGAGGCAGTATTGCGCGAACGGCTCGATATTGCCCATAACCTGACCGAGTTGCGTCTGGAGGTGTTGCGTCGGGCATTCAAGGGCGCGGGGTATGAGGCAGCGGCCGCGGAGGCAGCGGCGCAGCAGGCGTTCGAGGAGTATTTTCGCGAACGAAATGTTGTGGAGTTCTTTCCGGGCGCCATCGAGGCGCTGCGAGCCTTGCGTGAAGACTATGACATCTACGCGCTCAGCAACGGCAATGCCGACATCCAGCGCATCGGGCTGTCACATCTCTTTTCGCGCCATTTCTCGGCGATCAGTGTCGGGGCGGCCAAGCCTGATCCCCGAATTTATGAGGCGGCCATCGCGGCGGCCGCCGTCGAACCGGGAGAGGTGATCCATATCGGCGATCATCCCGTGCAGGATGTCGACGCGGCGGCGCGCGTGGGCATGAAAACGGTGTGGGTGAATTTCGGGGGCGCCCCCTGGCCAGACCTGCCGCGACCCGATGGCGAGATTCGCCACTTTGACGAATTGCCGTCGCTGGTGCGGGTGCTGTCAGAGCGGGAGATTGATTGATCCTGCTACCATGAAAAATTAACGAAAAACGAAAAACGAAAAACGCAGAATGCAGAACAGGACGCGGATTATCGGGGTGCGGGTTGCGGATCATGGGCCGCGTCCGCGGAATAGGGCAGTGTCCGGTTGATGGTGAGCGCAATTCACTGCGCTGATCTAACGATCTAACGAAGCTAGCGGGGCGGCCAGCGTCAGCCAGTCGCCCCGTTATGCGCCGGATCAGAACCGGTAGCCGACGCCGACCATGGCCACCAGAGGATCAATCTGGATCTTGCCGGTTTTGGTTCCGTCCAGCGACACATCGGTATTGATGTCCGCCTTCCACACCGATGCATTCACGATCAGTTTGTCGTTGATCTTGATGTCGACGCCAGCCTCGATGGCCGCGCCGACGGAGTCGCTCAGCTTGATGCTGTTCGCTCCGGTAGCAGCCTTCCCGGTCGCATTCAGCTTTTCATTGAAGAACAGCGTGTAGTTGATGCCTATGCCGACATAGGGTTGGATCGTCGCGTTGTCGATCGGATAGAACTGCGCCGAGAGGGTCGGCGGGAGCTGTTGCGTGCTGCCGATCTTCGTTCCATTGGCAGTGATGTCGTGCTTGAACGGCGTCGCGGCGAGCAGTTCCACGCCGAATTTCGGGTTCACCATATAGGTGGCCGTCACTCCGAGCTGAACATTGTTGTCAACGTCGATTCCTTTCAGCGCGGGATCCGTCTTCACGTCGGGCATGACATCGGCGAGGCCCGCACGCACGATGACGTTGCCGGCATCGTAGGCGAATGCCGGCGCCGTTGCGGCACAGGCGAGGGACAGCAGAAGGGCCTTGGTGGTGAGTTGCATGGTGGTTTCCTCGGGTAGCAATGATGCATTCGGAGCGTGGAGTCGTTGCTCGCTGTGGCGTCATCATGAGGAATTCGCTGAAAAAACACGGTTGACGTGAGTCAAGCTCATCCGCAAACACGCGGCGATGTGCCGTAATCATGATCTGGCGCAACTGCATCGAAGGGTTTGCCGGTGTCTGCGTCTGTCAGGCAGGGGTTGAGGAGGGCATCCGGTCGAGTACGCGATAGGCCAGCGCTTCCTGCAAGTGCGTCGTCCCGACGACTTCACTGTTGTCGAGATCGGCGATCGTGCGCGCCATCCGCAGGATGCGATGGTAGGCGCGCGCCGAGAGACGAAGCCGCCTCATGGCGTGTTCCAGGAGTGCGAGATCCTGATGCCCGAGGGGCACGACATCACCAACCTGCCCGGGTCCCAACGCGTGATTCAGAGTTCCTTGTCGTTCCAGTTGCCTTTGTCGGGCGGCGAGTACGCGCGCACGGACCACGGCTGTCGATTCGCCGGGTGTGCCGCGCTGCAGCACATCGGCAGGCAGGATCGGAACCTCGACATGCAGATCGATGCGATCGAGAAGCGGGCCCGACAGCCGGCCGCGGTAACGGGCAACCTGCTCCAGCGAGCAATGACAGCGTGCGGTGCCATCACCGAGGTAGCCACAGGGGCAGGGGTTCATGGCGGCCACGAGCTGGAACTGGGCGGGATAGCGGATTTGTCGGGTTGCCCGCGCAATCTGCACGTGTCCCGACTCGATGGGTTCGCGCAGCACCTCGAGTACGCGCCGGTCAAATTCCGGTAATTCATCGAGGAACAGCACGCCGTGGTGCGCGAGGGTGATCTCGCCGGGCCGTGGCGGACTGCCCCCGCCAACCAGCGCCACCGCCGAGGCAGTGTGATGCGGCGCGCGAAACGGGGGTTGCCGGCCCGGCTCGTCGCGCAGTCCCAGCAATGAACGCACTGCCGCCACTTCGAGCGCTGCCTGGTCGTCGAGTGGTGGCAGCAGGCCGGGCAGTCGCGACGCGAGCAGCGTCTTGCCCGTGCCCGGGGGGCCCAGCATGAGCAGTGAATGGCCGCCCGCTGCCGCGATTTCCAGTGCGCGGCGGGCCTGGTGCTGGCCGCGGACGTCGGTGAGGTCGGGCCCGCCCGCAACGGGGGCGTGGTCAACGACAGCGGGTTGGGCGCGAGGCAGGACACGTTGGCCGGTCAGATGGGAAAAGACAGCCAGTAGATGGTCGCCCGCGTGGATGGTGGCGGCGGACGGCCGCGCCGCTTCGGCGGCATTGGCCGCCGGCACAAAGAGTGCGCGCCCTGTCGCGGTGGCCGCCAGGCTGGCAGACAGCACGCCGTTGACCGGGCGCAGCTCGCCGGACAGGGCGAGTT
>DASSUO010000057.1:0-18716 GCA_035706925.1 Moraxellaceae bacterium | reverse complement strand
GGTATGATGGATGGTGATGACGAAAAGACTGGAGAGGAAGAAGCTGGTGGCCAGCAGCAGGTTGTTGGCGTAGTTGAGCCCACCGACGAAGAGCGCGCTGACCAGTACCCCCGCCAGTCCGCCCTGCCTGGTGAGAAAGATGAAAATGCGGCGCTGGTCCAGCACCACCTCGGTACGGCGCGGGATGCGCCGGTTCAGCCAGGACTGCCAGCGCTTTTGGTAGTACGTGCGAAGTCCGGAGAACGCCGCCATGGCTTAGCCGATCACGTCGACTGCCTTGAGAAGCTGCGTGGTCAGGCTGTGGGTACGGCCGTGATCCTCCATGCCGCCACGCAGGCGGTGTTCGGCCACGGACGGCAGTACCGCCTGCACATCCTCGGGCTGCACATGATCACGCCCCGAAACGAAGGCCCACGACTGCGCCGCCCGCATCAGGGCCAGCGCTCCGCGCGGCGAGAGGCCGTGCTGGAATCCCGGTGCCGTGCGCGTGTGGCCGACCAGACGCTGCAGGTAGTCCAGCACCGCGTCACTAACGTGCACTTTCGTGATGGCCTGCTGCCAGGCCTTCAGGTCGGCGGCACCGGCCAGCGGCTTCAGGCTGGCCAGGAGAGTGCGGCGATCGCCACCCGTGAGCAATGCACGCTCCGCCCTCGGATCGGGATAACCGAGCTGGATGCGCATGAGGAAGCGGTCGAGCTGGGATTCCGGCAAGGGAAAGGTGCCCATCTGCGAGGACGGATTCTGGGTGGCAATGACGAAGAAGGGATCGGGCAGCTTGCGCGTGACGCCATCGGCCGACACCTGGTGTTCTTCCATGGCCTCGAGCAGCGCGCTCTGCGTTTTGGCTGTGGTGCGGTTGATCTCGTCCGCCAGCAGGACCTGGGTGAACACGGGACCCGGGCGAAAATCGAACTGCTGCGACTGCGGATTGAATACCGACACGCCGATGATGTCGGCGGGCAGCATGTCAGAGGTGAACTGGATGCGCTGGTACGACAGGCCCAGTACCCGCGCCAGCGCTTCGGCCAGCGTCGTCTTGCCCATGCCGGGAAGATCCTCGATGAGGAGATGGCCGCGGGCGAGCAGGCAGGCGAGCGCAAGTTTCAGTTGGTCAGATTTGCCAAGGATGATGGTGCCCAGCGCGGCAAGGACGGGAGTCACGGGTGAGGACATGGCGTGGAATCTTGGTTCGGTCGGAATGCCGGCAACGCCCGGCGGCCTCCTACGAACATAGCACCAAGTTCCCCCCTCATACGCAGGAGCGACTTCAGCTGCGACGATTTTTTTCTCGACCGAAGCGTCAGCGTGGGACCGGGGCGGCGGATCGCTCCTGTTGCGAATCGCGGTTGAAGCGGCACCTGCTGCCCCTTCAGCCGTGACGGTGGAGGTCGGGCTCCTGCAGGATCAGGATCGGCGGCAACAGCAGCGGATTCAGGAGCACCAGCGGGAGCAGGATCAGGCAGTGATGGCGGCGAGGCCCCGGGCGCAGTCGGCCTGGAGGTCGTTGACGTCTTCGAGGCCGACGGCGATGCGGATGAGGCCTTCGCTGATACCGGCGGCGGCCTTGGCCTCGGGACTCAGGCGGCCGTGAGTCGTCGACGCCGGATGGGTGATGGTGGACTTGGCATCGCCGAGATTGGCAGTGATCGACATCAGCTTCGTGGCATCGATGAAGCGCCACGCGGCGTCTCGCCCACCCTTGAGCTCAAATGACAGCACACCCCCGAACGCCCGCTGCTGCTTCGCTGCCAGGGCATGCTGCGGGTGCGAGGACAGACCGGCGTAGTGAACGCGCGCCACTGCGGGCTGCGCGGCCAGCCACTCGGCCAGTTGCAGGGCACTGGCCGAGTGGGCCTCCATGCGCAGGCGGAGCGTTTCCAGCCCCTTCAGGAATACCCACGCGTTGAAGGCGCTGAGCGTCGGGCCGCAGGTGCGGACGACGCCGAACACTTCGTCCATCAGCTTGGCCGGCCCCACGACCGCGCCGCCAAGTACGCGGCCCTGGCCGTCGATGTACTTGGTGGCGGAGTGGATGACGATGTCGGCGCCCAGCTTGAGGGGCTGCTGCAGTGCAGGGGTGCAGAAGCAGTTGTCGACCGCCAGCAGGATGCCGTAGCGATGGGCCAGCTCAGCCAGCGCGCTGATGTCGGCGATCTCGCACAGGGGGTTGCTGGGCGTTTCGAGGAAGAACAGCTTGGTGTCGGACGTGATTGCCCGCTCCCACTCACCGAGGTCGGTCAGCGACACAAAGCTGGTCGTCACACCGAACTTCTTCATGTACTTGTCGAAGAGCACATTGGTGGTGCCGAACACGCTGCGCGACGACACGATGTGGTCGCCCGCCTGCAGGAGCCCGAGGCAGGTCGCCAGGATGGCGGCCATGCCGGAGCTGGTGGCGACGCAACGCTCTCCGCCTTCCAGCGCAGCCAGGCGCTGCTCGAAGGTGCGGACCGTGGGATTGGTGAAACGGGAGTAGATATTGCCCGGCTCCTGGCCACCGAAGCGCGCGGCGGCTTCCGCGGCACTGCCGAAGACGAAGGAGGACGTCAGGAACATCGGCTCGCTGTGCTCTCCTTCCGCCGTACGTACCTGACCGGCGTGGACAGCCAGGCTGTCGAAGCCAAGGGAGGAAAGATCGTCGTGGTCGAGAGACATTGCCGGCTCCATTGCACAAAAGCGGAAGCCGCCATTATGCACCACCGCACCGGCGTTTGTAGGAGCGGCATCGGCCGCGATCTGCGTAAGCGCGGCCGATCGGGCCGTGATCGCGGAAATGATCGCTGGATTGGTCGCGGCTATAGCCGCTCCTGCGGGCGATGGAATATGCCGATCTGATGGGCTGATCCCAAAGATCCGATCCAATGGATCGGCCCAATAGGTCGACCCTAAAGGCCGACCCAATGGGACTGTCCGGCTGGGCCGGACGTACGCTGCCGGCCCGAGGGAGGGAATCAGGAACCGTTGGAGAGATCGACGATAGTGGCCTGGGGGGAGTCTTCGCCGTTCTTGCGCTTCTTGGCGGCGTCGCTGCGAGCCGTTTGCAGGGCCTCGAGGTAGGCGTCGTCAATGTCACCGGTGACGTAGTCGCCGTTGAACACAGAGCAGTCGAAGCGCTCGATATGCGGATTGCCTTCGCGCGCGGCAGAGATGAGGTCGTCGAGATCCTGGTAGATCAGGCGATCGGCGCCAATCAGTTGGCAGACTTCATCATCGGTGCGACCGTGGGCGATCAGTTCGCTCTTGGCGGGCATGTCGATGCCATAGACATTGGGATACTTCACCGCCGGCGCGGCCGAGGCGAAATAGACCTTGTTGGCGCCGGCATCGCGCGCCATCTGGATGATTTCCTTGCAGGTGGTACCGCGCACGATGGAGTCGTCCACCAGCAGCACGTTCTTGCCCTGGAACTCCAGCTCGATGGGGTTGAGCTTCTGGCGCACGGACTTCTTGCGCTGCCCCTGTCCCGGCATGATGAAGGTACGGCCGATGTAGCGGTTCTTCATGAAGCCTTCGCGATACTTCACGTTGAGCTGGTTGGCCAGCTCCAGCGCGGAGGTACGACTGGTGTCGGGAATGGGAATGACGACATCGATGTCATGGTCGCCCCAGTCGCGCTTGATCTTGGTGGCGAGCTTTTCGCCCATGCGCAAGCGCGCCTTGTAGACCGAGATGTTGTCCATGATCGAGTCGGGACGGGCAAAGTACACGTACTCGAAGATGCAGGGCGAAAACACGGGCTTTTCCGCGCACTGGCGGGTGAACACCTGGCCTTCGGCGTTGATGAAGATTGCTTCACCGGGCGCCAGGTCGCGCACCACGCGGAAGCCCAGCGACGTCACCGCCACGGACTCGGAGGCCACGATGAATTCCTTGCCGGTGTCAGTATCGCGCTCGCCGAAGACGATGGGACGAATGCCGTGCGGATCGCGGAAACCCACGATGCCGTAGCCGGTAATCATGGCGACCACGGCATAGGCACCACGGCAGCGGCGGTGTACGCCGGCAACGGCGGCAAAGACATCGTCTTCAGAAGGATTGAACTTGTTCTGGGCCTGCAGCTCGTGGGCGAACACATTGAGCAGGACTTCGGAATCGGAATCGGTGTTGATGTGGCGCAGATCGGTACGGAACAGGTCGCGCGCGATTTCGTGCGCATTGGTCAGGTTGCCGTTGTGGGCCAGCGTGATGCCGTAGGGCGAATTCACATAGAACGGCTGGGCTTCGGCAGAGCTGGACGAACCGGCGGTGGGATAACGCACATGACCGATACCGAAGTTACCCATCAGGCGCATCATGTGGCGCGTGTGGAACACGTCACGCACCATGCCGTTTTCCTTGCGCAGGAACAGGCGGCCGTTGTGGCAGGTCACGATGCCGGCGGCATCCTGGCCGCGGTGCTGCAGCACCGTGAGCGCATCATAGAGCGACTGGTTGACCGGGGACTTGCCTGCAATCGCCACAATACCGCACATAGAAGACCTCTGGTTTTACCGTTGCGCGCCGGCTTCGTCGCCCGTATCCGGGGCGGCCGGTGCCTCGTTGGCGACGCTCCGCGCCGCCTTGACCACTTTCTGCTCCCACTCGCGCCCGGCCGGCTCAAAGCGCATGAAGACGGCGGGTAACCGCGCTTCATGCCACCAGGCGTCGTTGTGTACCGCCGGTGCCAGCAGGACCAACAGCGCCAGCACAAGGATGCCGCCGCGCACGAGGCCGAAAACGCCGCCCAGCACCCGGTCGACCGCACCGATGCCGGCCTCCTCCATGAGGCTTCGAATCATGTAGCCCGCCAGCGCCACCAGCAGCAGCGTGGCGACGAAGAGGCCGCCCCAGGCCGTCGCGAGACGCAGCGACGGGGTGGAAATGACACCCACCAGCATGGACTCCATGGCCGGATGGAAAAGTCGCGCCACGACATAGGCGGCGACCCAGCCCGCCAGCGAAAACGCTTCGCGCACGAAGCCGCGAAACAGCCCGAACACGGTGGAGATCGCGATGATGGCGAGAATTACTCCGTCGGCGGGATGCATGTCCCGTCACTCCCCGTGTGGCATTGCCACAGCCTCAGTCATTCACAAACGACAGGCGGCAGTCGTTGCCTCCTGCCGCCCGGCGCGAATTGTAGGATTGCGCGCTGCAAATAGCCATCGGCCCCGATCAGGGCTTGTAGGCCTGCACCCAACCGCTCAGCTTCAGCTCCGGATCCGCCGCCATGCGGGACTTGATGGAGTCGGCGACGGCCCGGTTCAACTCCGGTCCGACCTGCACCTTGAACATGCCGCCCTGCGGGTGGAGTACGGCGGGATAGCCCTTGTGACGCAGTCGCTGCACCAGCGCTTCCGCCTTGTCGCGACTGGAGAGACTGGCCACTTGTACGATCCACGCCTCGGGCGCACTAGCGGAGGCCTTGTCGGACGCCTTCTGCGTTGCGAGTTTCTGGGCCGCTGCCTGCTTTTCTGCGGCCGCCTTTTCTGCGGCCGCATGTTTCACGGCTGCCGCCTTTTCTTCGGCGGCGTGCTTGTCTGCCACTACGCGGGCCGCGGCTGCCTTTTCTGCAGCCGCTCTCTCGGCCGCTGCCTTTTCAGCGGCGGCTTTCTCCGCCGCGAGCGACCTGGCCTGGGCGGCAGCATCGGCCGCCACCTTGCTGGATGTGGCCGGGGTTGCCGTCGCGGGGAGCGACGCCCCTGACGGGGATGCCGTGGCCTGAGCGGCGGAATGTGTCATTGCCGACTTTGCCGCCACGGCCGCCGCAACGGCGCCTGCGGCAGCAGCCGCCACTGCCGGCCGGCTCAGCTCAGCCGACTTCGTGGCGACCCCGTCCGACCGGGAGGTGGATCCCGGCGCGCGGCCACCCTCGCCCGCGGCCATCGCTGCAGCGTCCGGGGCCACATCACCCGCCGGCACGGCGGGAGCATCTGTCCCCGGCGGCGTCCCGGCCTCGTCGCGACCGGCATGCGCCGCATCGATCGCCTTGTCCGCTTCGGCCACCTTCTGGTCGAGACGGGGAGCCATCGCCTCCACGCCGCCCACGTCGGGCGCCTTGGGCATGGGGGGAATGGTGAGCGCCGCGCCGGAGCCGTCGAGCAGCACCGGCAGGAACAGCGCCGCACCCGCGACCAGCACGAGACCGCCGAGCAGTCGTTGCTTGATAGCCTTTTCCATCATCGATCAGTCAGCCTCGTGCGACATCAGCGCCTGTTGCGCGGCCGCCACGGTGTAGAAGGAGCCAAAAACAAGGATTCTATCGGTTGGCAGGGCCTGCTGACGAGCCGCGGACAGCGCCGCCGACACGCTGCCGAAGGTTCCGGCGACGAAACAGCCGCGCTCGTGCAGCACGTTCGCGAGGGCCTCAGCCCCCTGCCCCCTCGGAACATTCAGGCCAGCCACATACCAGGCGTCGATACGCCCCAGGCAGGCATCGACCACTCCTCCTGCGTCTTTATCGGCCAGCATGGCGAATACCGCCAGGGTCCGCTGCGTGGATGCCGCCGGCGGCAACTGCCGCATCAGGAAAAATGCCCCGTGCGGATTGTGGGCGACATCCAGCAAGACCAGGGGCGACGACGCCACCGCCTGCAGACGCCCCACCAGGTGCGCTTGGCGCAATCCCTCGCGCACCGCCGATTCAGTCACGGCGACCGGTGCGGCGTACAGAGCGGCCAGCGCGGTCGCGGCGTTCTCCAGCGCGAGTGCCGGCTTGGGCAATCCCTCCAGCAAGTGGCCCGGACCGCGCCAGGACCAGCTGTCCCCCGACACCAGGTAGTCGTAATCAATGCCACGCCGCGACAACGGCACACGCAGCGATGTCGCGGCCGCCAGCAGCGTGGACGGCGGATCCGTATCGCCGCAGATGGCGGGCCGGCCGGCCCGGAAAATGCCGGCCTTTTCCGTGGCGATCACCTCACGCGTATCGCCCAGAAATTCGACATGGTCGATTCCGACACTGGTCACCACGGCAACGTCTGCGTCCACAAGGTTGACGGCATCAAGACGTCCGCCCAGTCCGACTTCCAGCACGGCAACGTCGAGCCCTGCCTGCTTGAAAATCAGGAAGGCGGCGAGCGTGGTGAACTCGAAATAGGTCAGCGATACCGCACCGCGCGCGCGATCAACATTCTCGAAGGCAGCGACCAGCGCCGCATCGTCAACCGGCGCGCCGTTGATGCAGATCCGCTCGTTGAAGCGCAGGAGATGCGGCGACGTATAGCTGCCCACGCGCAGGCCTGCCGCGCGGTAGATGCTGACGAGCGTCGCGACGGTCGAGCCCTTGCCATTGGTTCCGCCCACGGTAATGACCGGGCATCCCGGCGCGCGGACACCCAGACGGTCGGCCACCTCGCCCACGCGATCCAGACCAAGGTCGATAGCCTTGGGATGCTGCTGCTCGAGCCAGCCGAGCCAGTCAGTGAGGGTGCGCTGCGAAGTCATGCCAGTCTGCCGGTATCAGGAAGAGCGAAAAGGGCCACGCCCTCACGCCAATGAAAAATCGGCCACGATGGCCGATTTTTCACGCGCAAGTGAGCAGCGATCAGAGCGGAAAATGCGTCAGCTTGGCCAGGAGGCGGAACAGCGTGTCGCGCATTTCCTGCCGATGGATGATGATGTCGACCGCCCCGTGATCGAGGAGGAACTCGGAGCGCTGGAATCCTTCCGGCAGCTTCTGGCGCACGGTCTGTTCGATCACGCGCGGGCCGGCAAAACCGATGAGTGCGTTGGGCTCGGCCGCATTGATGTCGCCCAGCATGGCGAGCGATGCGGACACTCCGCCGTACACCGGATCGGTCATCACCGAAATATAGGGGATGCCGGCCTGCTTCATTTTTTCGAGCGCAGCCGAGGTGCGGGCCATCTGCATCAGCGAGAACAGCGCCTCCTGCATGCGGGCACCGCCGGACGCGGCAAAGCATACCAGGGGGATGCGGTGCTCCAGGCAGACATTGCAGGCCTGCACGAACTTGCTGCCGACCACGGAACCCATCGAGCCACCCATGTAGCTGAACTCGAACGCCGCCACCACCAGCGGGAGATCGTTGAGATGACCCTTGACGACCACGAGGGCATCCTTTTCGCCGGTGTCCTTCTGCGCGGCAGTGATGCGGTCCTTGTACTTCTTGCTGTCCTTGAACTTGAGGCGGTCCTCCGGCTCCATGTCGGCGCCGATTTCCTCCCGTCCGTCCTTGTCCAGGAACATGTCGATGCGCTCACGCGCATTGATGCGCAGATGGTGATCGCACTTGGGGCAGACATTCTGGTTGCGATCAAGCTCGGGCTCGTAGAGCACCGCGTCGCATTTGGGGCATTTGCGCCAGAGGCCCTCGGGAACCGAGGTTCGGCGTTCGTCAGCATTCTTGCCGACATTGGGAAGAATCTTCTCGATCCAGCTGGAGCTCATTTTTCTACCCTTGCACTCGTGGCCGGGGATCGCCCGGCCGGCTGGCTGCGGTTCGGCTGAGCGGGTCAGCGATTGTCCATGGCGTTACGCATGTCGAGCAGGATCGCGGTCAGCGCCCCGGGAATGGCGGAGGTGTCTCCCTCCAGCCGCCCGATGGCCTCGACCAGGACCGATCCCACCACCACCCCGTCGGCATGCGTGGCCACGGCGGCGGCGGAAGCTGCATCCTTGATACCAAAACCCACTCCGATGGGCAAATTGCTCATGGCGCGGATGGTCGCCAGCCGCTCAGCCACGGCGGCCACGTCGAGGGTGGCAGCGCCCGTCACGCCCTTCAGGGAAACATAATAGACATAGCCACTGGCGGCGGCCGTAATCAGGCGGATCCGCTCTGGCGTGGTGGTCGGTGCCAGCAGGTAAATGGGATCGAGGCCGCGCTGGCGCAGCTCGGCCGTGAGCGGCTCCGCCTCTTCCGGCGGCAGGTCGACCGTGAGGACCCCATCAACGCCGGCATCGGCCGCCAGCTCGGCAAAGCGGGCATAGCCCATCACTTCGACCGGATTGAGATATCCCATCAGCACGACGGGCGTGCGGGCATCTTTCGTGCGGAATTCGCGCACCATGGCCAGCACGTCGAGCAGGCTGGTGTGGTGACGAAGCGCGCGCTCGTGCGCCTTGGTGATGGTGGGACCATCGGCCATGGGATCGGAAAACGGAACCCCGAGCTCGATGATGTCGGCGCCGCCCTTGACCAGGGCATGCATGGCATCCACGGTCACGAAAGGCACCGGATCACCGGCGGTGATGTAGGGAATGAGGGCCTTGCGGCCAGTGGCCCGAAGATGGGCAAAGCATTCGGCAATGCGTGACATGTCGCGTGTATTCCTTGGGATCAGACCGTGATGCCGTCGATCTTGGCTACGGTCAGCAGGTCCTTGTCACCGCGACCGGAGAGATTGCAGATGATGATCTGGTCTTCGGCCATGGTGGGGGCGAGTTTCTTCACATAGGCAATGGCGTGGCTGGACTCCAGCGCCGGAATGATGCCTTCCTTTCGTGTCAGTTCGCGGAAACCGGCCAGCGCTTCGTCATCGGTGATACCGACGTAATTGACGCGACCAATGTCCTTGAGCCAGCTGTGCTCGGGCCCGACGCCCGGGTAGTCGAGGCCGGCCGAGACGGAGTGCGTCTCGATGATCTGGCCATTGTCATCTTCCATCAGGTAGGTGCGGTTACCGTGCAACACACCCGGGCGGCCGGCATTGAGCGGCGCGGCATGCGCGCCGGAATCCAGGCCGTGGCCGGCAGCTTCCACCCCGTACATCGCGACTCCATTGTCGTTCAGGAAGGGATGGAACAGGCCGATGGCATTCGACCCGCCGCCTACGCAAGCCACCAGGGCATCCGGAAGGCGACCGGCCTGCTTCAGGCACTGTTCGCGGGCTTCGCGGCCAATGATGCACTGGAAATCACGCACCAGCATGGGATAGGGATGCGGGCCGGCAACGGTGCCGATGATGTAGAAGGTGTTATCGACGTTGGTGACCCAGTCGCGCATGGCCTCGTTCATGGCGTCCTTCAGCGTCTTGCTGCCGGAGGTCACGGGCACGACCGTCGCGCCCAGCAGCTTCATGCGATAGACGTTCATGGACTGTCGCTTGACGTCCTCTTCCCCCATGAACACCACGCACTCGAGTCCGAGCCGTGCGGCGATGGTGGCAGTGGCGACACCGTGCTGGCCGGCACCAGTTTCGGCGATCACGCGCGTCTTGCCGGAATGCTTGGCCAGCAGCGCCTGGCCGATGGTGTTGTTCACCTTGTGCGCGCCGGTGTGATTCAGGTCTTCGCGCTTGAGATAGATCTGCGCGCCGCCGAGCTCGCGGCTCCAGCGTTCTGCGTGATACAGCGGCGAGGGACGACCGACGTAGAACGAGAGGTCGCGGTCAAACTCGGCCAGGAAAGCCGGATCGTCCTTGAGACGCGAATAGAGACGCTCGAGATCGACGAGTGCGCTCATCAGTGTCTCGGACACAAACCGGCCGCCGTGAATGCCGAAATGGCCGCGGGCATCCGGGAACCGGGAGAAATCTATGGGCTGGTTCATTGCACTACTCCTGCAGTGGCCGCCGCGATGAAGGCCTGTATGAGATCGGCATCCTTGATGCCTTTGAGTACGTTGCCGTCCGGTGCGCGTGCCTCCACGCCGCCGCTGACATCGACCGCATAGGGGCGCGTCACGCGCACGGCCTCGGCGACGTTGGCGGGGGTAAGCCCGCCGGCGAGAATCAGCGGCTGGCCGGCATGTCGCGGGAAGCGGTCCCAGTCGAATACCTCACCCGTGCCGCCCTTGAGATCGGGGTGCCAGGCATCGAGCAGGATGCCGGCGGCACCGGGATGCGCCGCGATGGCGGCCACGACGTCCTGCCCGGGCTTTACCGCCAGCGCCTTGACCCAGGGCCGCCCGAACTGTGCGCAGAACGCGTCGGACTCATTGCCATGAAACTGCAGCAACGCCTGCGGGGCGAGAGCGATCAGCGCCCTCACCTCTTCCACCGTCGGGTCCACGAACAGCGCCACCGGGGTCACGAAAGGCGGCAGCCCTTTCATCAGCCGGGCGGCCGCCTGAGGGACGATATAACGGGGACTCGGGGGGTACAGGACGAAGCCGAGCGCGTCCGCCCCTGCCGCAATAGCAGCCTGGGCATCTTCGGCGCGGGTGATCCCGCAGATCTTGACGCGAATTCGTGTGGGCAAAAGCGCGGATTCAGTCCGGAAAGAGGGGCAATTCTACCAGCAGGAAGTCATGGCGGGCAGTCACAGGGCCTAGACAATTCCACTGAGAAAGGCCGGACCAACCGGATCTTTGGGAAGGACATGCTCCTCCGGGTAGAACGCATCGACGAAATAGAGCCCGTCGGGAGGGGCCGTGACGCCCCCCAGGGTGCGATCACGGGCCTCCAGCACTTCCCTCGCCCACTCCGGTTCGGCCTTGCCCTGGCCAATGGTCATGAGTACGCCGGTGATGTTGCGGACCATGTGATGCAGGAAGCCGTCGGCCTGGATGTCGAGGACGATGAGCGGGCCCTTTTGGGTCAGGGTGAGGAAGTGCACATCGCGATTCGGATGGCGAGCCTGGCAACCGATGGCCCGGTAAGAGCTGAAGTCATGCTTGCCGACCAGATGCACGGTGGCCGCCTGCATGCGCGCCACGTCGAGCGGGTGGTAGTGCCAGGTGACCATGCCGGCCAGCAGGCTGGAACGCAGCGGGTGGTTGTAGATCACATAGCGGTACCGACGGGCCACGGCGCGGAAGCGCGCGTGGAATTCGTCGCTCACCGGGGTGATCCAGCGGAGTGCGATGTCCTCTGGCAGGTGCGTGTTCACGCCGAGGAGCCAGCTGCGCTCATTACGTGCGGCGTCACTGTCGAAATGAGCCACCATGCCGGACGCATGTACACCGGCATCTGTCCGCCCCGCGGCAATGACCGTCACGGGATGATCGGCCACCCGCGCGACGGCCCGCTCCACGGTTTCCTGGACGCTACGCACGCCCGGCTGCTGGGTCTGCCAACCGCGATAATTGCGTCCGTTGAAATCGATACCGATGGCGTAGCGCATGGAGCGGAAACCCGGAAAAAGCGAAGGGCAGCTTTTTAGGGCTGCCCTTCGCGAAGGTCAAGCGGGAGACAGGATCATCCGACCTGTGCCAGCAGGCCCTTGGCCTCATCCTTCTGGGTGGCGCTGCCTTCGGACAGCACTTCCTGCAGGATGTCACGAGCGCCTTCCATGTCGCCCATGTCGATGTAAGCGCGGGCCAGGTCCAGCTTGGTCGCGTTTTCATCGGTGTCGGCGAGGAAGTCGAACTCGTCGTCCATGCCGAGATCGGCGGCCGCCGGAGCAGCCGCAACGGCAGCCGCGACAGCAGGTGCAGCGACGGCGGCGGCAGCCGCGACGACCGGTGCGGCCGCTGCGACCGGCGCTTCGGCCTTCAGCTGAAGCGTCGAGTCGAAATCGGCAGCGAGGTCACCGAGATCGGATTCACCGCTCAGGTCCTCGAGGCTGAATTCGTTCGCAGCCGGCGTTTCCGGCAATTCACCGGTGTCGAGCTCGGTAAAGTCGAGCTCGTCCGCGGCAGCAGGAGTCGTCTCTTCAATGCCGGCACCAAGATCAAAGTCTTCATCCAGGCTGACTTCCTGTGCCTTGACGGGCTCAGCGGTCATCTCCAGGTCATCGAGGCTGAAGCTCAGATCTTCGTCGTGCGCGGCAGCCGGAGCAGCCGCCGGTTGGCTCTTGGGTGCGAATTCCAGCTCCGCGTCGAGATCGGTCAGCTCACCCAGGGATTGGCTTCCACCAGACTTCGCAGCAGGCGCGGTCTCTTCCAGATCGAAATCCAGGCCCGTGTCGGCAGCAGCGTGCCCGGCCGGAGCCGGCTCACCGAAGTTGTCTTCCAGTTCGAAGCTCAGGTCGTCCAGGCTTTCTTCCTTGGGCGCAGCGGCAGCAGGCTTGGTTTCAAATGCCGCGAAATCCAGACCCATGTCATCGTGAGGAACGGCCTGGAGGGCCGGCGAACTTGCGCCGACACCCGCGTTGAAGTCCATCTCCAGGTCTTCGAGCGAGGGCATCTCGTTGCCGGCCGGCGCCGCCTTGTGACCGCCCCCGCCCTTCAGTTCTTCTGCACGGGAGAGCGCATCCAGATCGCCGGCTTGTTCGAACCAGGCTTCCTGTTCGTTGAATCCGGTCCAGTTGTTCTGGTGGGCGTACACTTCGAGCAGCTTCATGCGAAGGTCGCCACGATCCGGATTGGCTGCGATTGCGCGTGTCAACAGGCTGACGGCCTGCGGGTAGCGCTCATAGGCAATGTATTGCTCGGCTTCTTCGAGCGGATCAGCCAGCACGCGATCTGCGGCAACGGACGGTGCCGCTGCGGCGGGAGCCGCTTCGTTCAGCCAGGAGTCATCCAGACCTTCGTCATGGTGAGCGGGTGCGGGAGCAAACGCCTCCTCGTGTTCGTCATGACCGGTTGATTCCAGTGCCGCGACTTCGGCCTCGGCCTCGGCTTGCTCGTTCCGACGACGCTTGCTCCAGAACCAGCCACCCCCCAGGACGGCAAGGAGCGCCGCCAGGCCACCACCAATGAGCGGCAGCGAGCTGGGTTCTTCAACCGGCTCTTCCTTGATGACCACGTGCTTGGGCAAGGGCTTCGGCGCTGCCGCTGCAGGAGCGCCAGCGGGCGCAGCAGGTGCAGCAGGACCGGCCGAAGCCGGCGTGGGAATTGTGGCAACGGCGGCGGCGGGCTTTGCGGCTTCCGCCGGCTTGGCAGGCTCAGCAGGCTTTACGGGCTCCGCCGGCTTGGCGACAGCAGGAGCGGCGGCAGGCTTGGCCGATTTCGCGGCTTCGGCCTTGGCCTTCTGGTCGCGCAGCTGCGCTTCCAGCTCGGCCAGGCGTGCATTCTGCACGTCGACCTTCTTGTCGTTGGCCTTGACCTGGGCGTCGAGCGTCTCGACCTTGCCGGACAGCTTCTGCTTGTCCGCCTTGGCAGACTCGGCAAGCGACTTCAACTGAGCCAGCTTGCGGGTATCTTCGGGCTTGACGGCGGCGCCCTGCTCCTTGCCGGCAGCAGCGGTACCGGCTTTGCCGGTCTGCGCGCCGAGCAGCTTCATTTCAGCCTTGGGAGCCGCTGCAGGCGCTGCGGCCGGCGCCGCGGCCTTGGCCGTTGCATCGACCTGGGCCGCTTCCAGCGCGGGTTTGGCTGCGGCAGCCGGCGCCTTGGCGACGGTAGCCTGCCAGGCAGCGGTCTGCTCACGCACCGACGCCACCGCTTCCTGTGCGCTCACTTCGCGCATCTGCGATTCGGAAGGAACGTGCAGGACCTGGCCACGCTTGAGCTGGTTGATGTTGTCGTTGGCGAATGCAGAGGGGTTCGCACGCTGCAACGCGATCATGGCCTGGCTGGTGGAAACGCCACTGGCGCGGACGCGATCGGCGATGCGGGACATGGTGTCGCCCGCTTTCACCTTGTAGGTATCGGGGGCTGGCGCCGGTGCGGGCTTGGCCGCCGGTGCCGGGGTGGGGGCAGGAGCGGGCTTTTCAGCGACGACCGGCGCAGGTGCCGGTGCCGTTTCGGCCGGTGCCGCTGCCGGGGGCGAAGTGACTTCCGGCTGGGGCGCAGGCGCCGCCGCTTCGGGTGCAACAACCGGTTGTTCGACGGCAGGCGCTGCCTGCGCGGCAGGAGCCGCTGTGGGCGCCTGCACAGCCGGCGCAGCGGCTTCAGGTATCACAGGCGGATCAAGCAGTGCCGTCACTTCCTGGAGACGGGCATTGCCCGGCCAGGCAATGCGCACCACGAAATCAAGATAGGGCTCGACGACGGGCTTGCTGCTGGTAATGCGGATAAAAGAGCGGCCGCCCGGATTCACTTCGACGTCGAAGTGCAGATCGGTCAGGAAATAGACACGATCAATCCCCATGCGTTCGAAATCTTCCTGGTTGGCCAGGGCAACCTTGATCTCGTCAGAGCTAAGGTCGCCAAGCTCGGTGAGCTCGACTTCGGCACGGAAGGGTTCCCCCAGCGCAGACTTGGTCTGTAATTCTTTTACGGCCAGCGCATGACTCAGTCCCGGCAACATGACGCCGGCACTCAGCAACGCTACCGCAAGCTTACGCAGGACCATCTTCGGATTCCTATATTGGTTATTCTTGCCCCGTGATACCCCCGGCCAAGCGGCTCCGGAAAGGCTGACAGATCATTTTTTGACCCATCTCCACCTGGCTTTCCTAGAATTTGTATCACAAGGTTTTTGTAAGTATCAATATTTAAAGTCTTTTATCCATTTTTCGAGGATAGCCAGACTGTGTCTTACGGCGCCCTGCCGCAGGTTGTCGCCCACCAGCCAGAACCGTAGCCCCACCAGGGGTGCCGGGAGCGGAGCGAGATCTGTCACATATAGCCCATCTTGCCCGGATGCCTCTGTTACGGGCGTCACAAGCCCTTGATCGTCTTCGCTATTTCCGAAGCGGACACCGGACCGTTCCAGAAGCGCACGCAGACGCGCCAGATCCGGATTGGCCCCGGTATGCACCGTAACGGCCAGGGTCAAACCATAGAACACCGGTACCGTGACACGCGCCAGGCAGACCGGAAAGGGAGCTGGCAGCAGTCTCTCGAGTTCGTCGGCAAGATCCTCTTCCTCTCGTCTTCCGACCGCCGGCAAGGTATTGAACGCCACCTGCGCAGGATAGACCGCAGGGGTGATTCCGCGACCGTTGAGCAGCTCTCCCGTCTGACCGGCCAGTTCGCGAACCCCCGCCCTGCCCTGTGCCGACACGGGTGCGAGCACCGTGACCTGAAGCGACCGGATATCGGCAACTTCACGCAGCACTGGCACGAGCAATGCCGCCTCGGGCGATGCGCACGCCACCAGCGGCGCATCGGGAACGGTCGCGCCCTCCACCAGAAGAGGTACTTCATCCGCGATGCGGAACGCGGCGGAATGATCGATGACCCTGCAGCCGGCGGCCTGCGCCCGCGGCGCAATGCGGGCCGCCACCGTTGCCGGGAGACACAGCACAACGATGTCGGCCGTCGCGAAATCGAAGGAATCAAGATCTTCGACCAGGAGCGGACGGTTATTGAACATCAGGGTCTCGTCGGACGACTCCGCACTCGCCAGGGCAAACACCTGCGCCAGCGGAAACGAACGCTCTTCAAGCGCCGAGACCAGCGCACGACCCAGTTCGCCCGTCGCACCGGCGATGGCCAGTTTTATGCCCTCCATCATGGATACTCCTCTGTTCCGCAACGACCCACCGTGCGGGAATGACCGGCCCCTGAGGCATGGCCGGCAAGAATGGTGGACTGTCCTGCAGCAGGGACAGATCGGGAAGATTTCACCTCCCTGAAAAAACACAACCCGCCGGCTCCCGAAGGAACCGGCGGGCTGGCGACTCGAGCCGGATTACTGGCCGAGCAGGATGCGCAGCATGCGACGCAGCGGCTCGGCGGCGCCCCAGAGGAGCTGGTCGCCGATCACGAAGGCCGAGAGATACTCCGGACCCATGTTCAGCTTGCGCACGCGACCCACACCAATCTTGAGGCCACCGGTGATGGATGCCGGGGTCAGTTCCTTCACACTGATCTCGCGATCATTGGGGACGAACTTCACCCAGTCGTTGCCCGACTTGATGATGGCTTCAATTTCTGACAGGGGCAGATCCTTCTTCAGCTTTACGGTGAGTGCGAGGCTGTGGCAGCGCATGGCACCGATGCGCACACACAGGCCGTCGACCGGGACCGTGCTGCTCGTACCGAGGATCTTGTTCACTTCGGCCTGGCCTTTCCATTCTTCCTTGGACTGACCGTTGTCGAGCTGCTTGTCGATCCAGGGGATGAGTCCGCCCGCCAGCGGTGCGCCGAAAAATTCGGTCGGCACGTCTTCGCGGATGGCCCTGGCGACCTTGCGATCGATTTCCAGGATGGCAGAGGCCGGCGTAGCCAGTTCGTCCGCCACGGCGGAATGAATCACGCCCATGCCCTTCAGCAATTCGCGCATGTGATTGGCGCCGCCACCGGAGGCCGCCTGGTAGGTCATGGAGCTGACCCACTCGACCAGACCCTCGCGGAACAGGCCACCCATGCCCATCAGCATGATGGAATTGGTGCAGTTTCCACCGATGTAGTTCTTTACGCCTTTTTCAAGCGCCTTGCGGATGACGTTGTCGTTGACCGGATCCAGCACGATGACGGCGTCGTCTTCCATGCGCAGGGCCGAGGCCGCGTCGATCCAGTAGCCGTTCCAGCCAGCGGCGCGCAGCTTCGGGAAGATCTCGTTGGTGTAGTCGCCGCCCTGGCAGGTCAGGATCACGTCCATGGCCTTCAGCGCATCGATGGAGTTGGCATCCTGCAGGGCCGGCGCTTCCTTGCCGCCGAAGTTCGGTGCCTTGCCACCGGCGTTGCTGGTGGAGAAGTACACCGGATCGATGTGGGCGAAATCGTTTTCTTCCACCATGCGCTGCATGAGCACGGAGCCCACCATGCCGCGCCAGCCAACCAGACCTACCTTCATGTTACTCACCTCGCGTTCAATTCAGTTCGTTGTATCCCGGCGCCCCTGTGGGCGGCGGCATACTTACAGGGCGGCCACCACGGCGTCGCCCATTTCACGGGTACCGACCTTCTTCATGCCGTCGGTGTAGATGTCCGGCGTGCGCAGTTCCTGGTCCAGCACCTTGCCGACAGCGACTTCGATGGCGCGGGCCGCTGCTTCTTCATTGAAGGTGTAGCGCAGCATCATGGCCACGGAGAGGATGGTGGCGAGCGGATTCGCCACGCCCTTGCCGGCGATGTCGGGCGCAGAGCCGTGACAGGGTTCGTACATGCCCTTCTTGTTCTGGTCCAGCGACGCCGAAGGCAGCATGCCGATGGAGCCGGTCAGCATGGCCGCTTCGTCGGAGAGAATGTCGCCGAACAGGTTGCCCGTCACGATCACGTCAAACTGCTTGGGATTACGCACGAGCTGCATGGCTGCGTTGTCGACGTACATATGCGACAGCTGCACTTCCGGGTATTCCTTCGCCACTTCAGTGGTGATTTCCTTCCACAGTTCGGTGACTTCCAGCACGTTGGCCTTGTCCACCGAGCACACCTTCTTGTTGCGCTGCATGGCGGCCTGGAAGGCGACGTGGGCGATGCGGCGGATCTCGCTCTCGCTGTAGACATCGGTGTTGTAGCCCTGGCGCTCGCCATTCTCAAGGGTGCGCACGCCGCGCGGCTGGCCGAAGTAGATGCCGCCGGTGAGCTCGCGCACGATGAGGATGTCGAGGCCAGCGACGATTTCCGGCTTCAGCGACGAGGCCGAGGCCAGCTGGGGGTAGAGAATGGCCGGGCGCAGGTTGGCGAACAGGTTCAGCTCGCTGCGGATCTTGAGCAGGCCGCGTTCCGGGCGGATGGAGCGCTCGATGGCGTCCCACTTGGGGCCGCCGACGGCGGCCAGCAGCACGGCCTGGGCCTTGCGCGCGGCGTCCAGGGTGACGTCGGGCAGCGGCACGCCGTGGGCGTCGATGGCACAGCCACCGAGGAGCTGGTGTTCCCAGCTGAGACCGAGGTTGAACTTGCTGTTGACGGTGGCGAGGACCTTCTCGCCTTCAGCCATGATCTCCGGGCCGATGCCGTCGCCGGCGAGGATGACGATGTGCTTGTTGCTCATAACTGCCTCGTTGCTGCCCGCAGGGGCGTCTCTTGTCGGTCGGGATCGCTCCCGACGCCTTTGCGTAATTCCTGCCGATGCCCGCTGGGGGCCTATCGGCGCGTGCTTCGTCACGGCCGCGTGCC
>DASSUO010000056.1:0-4203 GCA_035706925.1 Moraxellaceae bacterium | reverse complement strand
ACCCACGCCCGGCCTCAGGAGATGGCCGTGCGTCGCAGGAATTCCGGCGGCACTGCAGCAGCCAGCCAGACCCCGTTGTCGGCCTGAAAGAATCGATGGCCCTGCGCCTGCATCGTGCCTGCCGCAACTTCAAGAATCACTAGCTTCCCGTGGCGGGCGCCGACCTTGGCGGCTGTCTCCGAGTCCTGCGAGAGATGCACATGATGTCGCGCCTGCGGCAGTAGGCCATTTTCCAGGATGCTGTCGAGAAAGCGCGTCGCGGTACCGTGGTAGAGCGTAGCCGGCGGCACCTTCTCCACATGCTTCATAGTGACGCTGGTGGTGGAGTGGCCCTGTGCTGCGCGGATCGCGCGGCCGTCGGCGGATAGGGTGAATCGCTTCTTATCGCTGGTCGCGACGACTTCGACCAGGAGATCACATGTCAATGCGTTGCCGGCACGGTTGGCAGCCACGAGCAGGGTGTCCACGTCCACCCAGCCCTCGCTGTCCAACGTGAGGCCCATGGCCTCCGGCTGGTGTCGCAGGATAAAGCTCAGGAATTTGCTAGTCTCAACCAGCGTTGAAGAGGAAGTCATGGTGTTAATCCATTTTTGTCTTTGTATTGGTTCAGCCCGTCCTATGGGTTCAATTGCCGAGAAAAATTGAAGCCGCTCACGGCAGGTTTCAGGCGATAAAGCGCCGCTGGTCGCCCTGCGCTCTGGCTTTCCATGCCGCCCGTGGGCTCAATCACCTCGGCATTCTCCAGGCGGCGGCGGAAGGCCTTCTTTTCTACAGGGCGACCGAGAATGATCTCGTAAGCCTGCTGCAGCGTACTCAGTGTGAATGGCGAAGCGATGAGGTAAGCCGGCATCAGCGTATACAGTACTTTGCTGCGCACGCGGTTGAGCGAACGCTGTAGCAGATCGGTGTGGTCGAAGGCCAGCTTGCGCTCCAGCGCCTGCTCCACCGACACCCAGCCCACCTCCTCGGACACCGTCTTCGCGGGCGCAAGTTCGTGATAGGGGATGAGCGCGAAATACACCACCGTCACCGACCAGCCGCGTGGATCACGCGTCGCGCTGCCGACGCTCTCTAGCTGTTCCAGATAGGGCGCATGCACGCTGGTCTTCTCGCTTAGCTTGCGCAGCGCCGTCTCACGCAGGTCATTGTCTCGTTTCACATCGACGAAGCCTCCCGGCAACGCCCACTTACCCTTCTGCGGATAATCGGGGCGCTTCACCAGCAGCACCTTCAACTGGTCGTCATGCAGAGTGAAGATGGCAATGTCCACAGAGACGAGGGGAATGTCGTAGTCGTGAATGTTGTATGCCTTCAGGAAATCGGCTTCGGTACGGTATTGCGTCGTCATGGGTGAAGACATATAGTGGCTTTAAGCCAATAATAGGCTGCCGCCCTTGCAGGGTCAAACCATCATGGCCACCGATACTGAACTACTGGATCTGATTGCCACTGGCCTACTGCCGTTGGGCATGAGCGTGTCCTGCGGACTGCCTGGGGTGGCGGCCGTGGTGCAGAAAGGCGGGCTCGAAATTGGGGGCCGAGTTTTTGCCGATCCGACCGCTGCTATGCAGGCGGTGCTGCCTGGCGAATGCGCTATGGGGTCAGGCTGGTTGTTCTGGCATTTACCGGACGCCGGACGCCTTTCAGTGCGACCTTTGGAGCATCTACGCGTGGCGCTTGCAGCACGGTCGCAGCAAGGGCAGCTAAAGACCAGCCTGACCCATCCACTGCGCCTCGATTGGCTACCCATACCGGGCTATGCCGGGCGGCTTGGCATGACGCTGTGCCCTGGCAAACAGGGTGAAGGGCTCTACGGCGGGTGCTGGGCGCGAGATCTGCGACAGGACTTATCGGCACTGAAGGAGCAGTGGGTGGCTATGGTCCTGACGCTGCTCGAGAGGCATGAGTTCGATCTGCTCGGCGTGCCCGGCTTTGGCGCGGCCGTGACAGCTGCGGGCCTGGAGTGGCAGTGGCGCGAGATTCGCGACTCGGGCACGCCGGATGCGGATTTCGAGGCACAGTGGCCAGCCCTGAAAGAGCGCTTGCGAGCGGTGCTAGCCTCTGGCGCGCATGTGGCCGTGCATTGTCGCGGCGGCCTCGGTCGCACCGGCCTTGTTGTGGCACGTTTTCTTACACAAGAAGGCTATGCGCCCGACGAAGCCATCCGCCTAGTTCGAGTCGCCCGCCCCGGCACCATCGAGACCTGGGCTCAAGAGCAGTACGTGCGGTCATGGGCCCTCAACTGCTAGATATGATGATTTCCTGGGCTGCGGATAGACCGCAGTTCGCAACCCCAGCAAGGAGCTTGCTGCCATGACGACTAGACCGTTCGATTTCCTCATCTTCATTGGACGTTTCCAACCTCTGCATCTCGGCCATCTCGCAGTCCTGCAGCAGGGCCTGGAGCGGGCCGAGAAACTGATCGTGCTGATCGGCTCGGCCTGGCAGCCGCGCTCGGTGCGCAATCCCTGGAGCTATGCGGAGCGCGAAGCCATGGTGCACGCCGCGCTTGGGCCGATGGGCGGACGGGTACTGACCGCGCCGCTCATGGATGTGCCTTACAACGATGAGGCCTGGGTGCGCAACGTGCAGTCCACCGTGCAGGGCTTGGTGACCGCACACCATGAGGTGCCGCACCGGCCACCGCGTATCGGTCTCATCGGCCATAGCAAGGATCACAGCTCGTTCTACTTGAAACTCTTCCCGCAGTGGGACTCGGTGGCGGTCGAGAATATCGGCGGCCTGAGCTCTACCCCTCTCCGGGAGGCGCTCTTCGGAGTGGACGGAGAGAGGGGCGGTGATGCTTGGCTGAAATCGGAAGCAGCTCAGGTGTTGCCGGCGCCGGTACGCGACGAGCTGGCCCACTTCTGCGCTGGTGCTGATTACGCGGAGGTGCGAGCCGAGCACGCCTTTGTCGCTGAATACCGCAAAGGGTGGGCGAAGGCGCCCTATGCGCCGACCTTCGTCACGGTGGATGCTGTGGTCGTGCAGAGCGGCCACGTGCTCCTGGTTGAGCGCAAGGCCCGACCCGGCCAGGGCCTGTTGGCCTTGCCGGGCGGCTTCGTCGACCAGCATGAGCGTCTGGTCGATGCCTGTCTGCGTGAGCTGCGTGAAGAGACGCGGCTCAAGGTGCCGGCGCCGGTGCTGAAGGGCTCTATCAGGGCACAGCAAGTCTTTGACGAGCCTTACCGTTCTGCTCGCGGCCGTACCATTACGCATGCCTTCCTGATCGAGCTCGAGCCGGCGGCGGAGCTGCCGAAGGTGAAGGGTGGCGACGATGCTCGGTATGCTTACTGGTTACCTCTAGCCGATCTCGACCCGGCGCGCATGTTCGAGGATCACTACTTCATTATTCAGCACTTGCTGGGGCTCTAAGGCATACTGTTAGAGTTCGCAATATGCGGCCCTAAAGTCAAATCAATGAGCCGAGCTTGACCACATAGTGGCTATAGGCCACTATGTGGTCGCTATGAAAGAAGAAAATCCAATAACTCAAAACCTCCTACGGGAAGCGCGTCGGCCTGCGCGCGAAATTCGGGCCACGTACGATGCCGACACGATCCGTGTTTACCAAGCTTACCGCGATGCGATTGCGGACAGCGCGCTGCTCACGGGCCGCTTTGTCTCGCCGCCGTTCAGCATGAGCCGTATGACGTGGATAAAGCCGTCCTTCCTCTGGATGATGTATCGAGCTGGCTGGGGACTGAAGGACGCGGGCCAGACTCGGGTCCTTGCCATCGACATCCGGCGCGAAGGTTTCGAATGGGCGCTTGCGCATAGCTGCCTGAGTCATGCACCCGAAGGCATGGGTGCGGGGGAGTGGATCGCGCTCAAGGCGCGTACGCCGGTACGTATCCAGTGGGATCCGGAGCGCGACCTGTCGCTACAGCCGCTAGAGCATCGCTCGGTGCAGGTTGGCCTGAGCGGTGAGGCCGCGTACCGCTATGTGCACGAATGGACCTGTCGCATCACTGACATCACTGCCGAGGCTCATGCGATCCACGCGCTGGTCGCCGCCGGCGATATTCAAGCGGCCACCGCGCGGCTGCCGCGCGAGACGGCTTATCCACTGGCACCCGCGCTGGCAGCACAGTTGGGTATGAAGGATTGAGACCATGAAGACCATCACCCTCTACCGGCCGGTAGGCCCCAAAGAACTCGCGCTCATCGAAGCGTCGGGCTGGGCTGCCTTTCCGCCGCGCC
>DASSUO010000055.1:0-8385 GCA_035706925.1 Moraxellaceae bacterium | reverse complement strand
CTTGTTGAGCTCGGTCCAGTAGGGAGCGAACTCGTCGTCAAGATTGATACAGGCCACGCCACCCTTTACGAGGCCGCCGTAGATTTCACCCTTGGCCCGCGCAATTCCTTCGCGGCTGCCGAAGCCTTCCAGGTGGGCCGTCCCGACATTGGTGATAACAGCCGCCTGCGGCTCGACCAGGGCGCTGGTATAGGCAATTTCACCGACATGGTTGGCACCGAGTTCAAACACGCCGAAGCGGTGGGATGCATTGAGACGAAACAGCGTCAGCGGAACGCCGATGTCATTGTTCTTGTTGCCGAGCGTCGCCAGCGTCGGCCCCATCTCGGCAAAGATGCTTGCCGTAAATTCCTTCGTGGTGGTTTTCCCGGCACTCCCGGTGATGGCCACCGACACAAGGGAAAACTGCTGTCGCCAGGCATGCGCGATTTGGCCCAGCGCCGCGTGCGTGTCGTCGACCAGCAATTGCGGCACATGAAGATCCGGCTGCTGCTCGCTGACCACCACAGCGCTCGCACCGCGAGCCGCGGCGTCGGCCGCAAACCGGTTCCCGTTGAAATTCGCTCCGGAAAGGGCAATGAAAAGCTCGCCTCCCTTCAACGTACGGGTATCGGTCGAGAAGGTGACGATCTCGCAGTCCTCACCCCTGAGTTGACCCTGCACCAGATGTGCCATGTGCGAAAGTTTCATGCCGCCCTCCATTGCGCCACGGCCGAGCGGACTTCGTGGACATCACTGAACGGATGGCGAACGCCGGCAATTTCCTGATAGTCCTCGTGCCCCTTTCCGGCCACCAGCACAATGTCGTTTTGCCCCGCGGCCAGGATCGCCTTGCGGATTGCCACGCGACGATCCGCCTCGACGTGGGCGCCCTTGCCCGCACCCTCCATGATCTGGGCAATGATGACGGCCGGATCCTCCGATCGCGGATTGTCGCTGGTCACCACGACATGATCCGCGAGCCGCGAAGCAATCGCCCCCATCTCGGGTCGCTTGCCGGCGTCACGATCGCCGCCACAGCCAAACACGCACACCAGATGTCCCTGAGCATGTTCGCGCAAGCTGGACAGCACCTTTTCCAGTGCGTCCGGTGTGTGCGCGTAGTCCACCACGACAGTGGGGTGCTTTCCGTGGAAAGCTTCCATGCGCCCCGGCACCGGACGCGCCTGCCGCAATGCCGCCGCAACGTCGGCCAGGGGCAGGCCAAGCGCCATCAATCCACCGAGTACCGCAAGAAGATTGCTCACATTGAATCGGCCGAGCAGCGGCACCTCCAGCGCACACTCCCCTTCCGGCGTGGCCACCTGGATGGCAAGCCCGGCGAGAGTGGGCTTGACCGACAGCGCACGGATATCGGCATCGGTAGCCGCCTGCTGGCTGTAGCGGAGCAAGCGCACGCCCGGCGCAATATCAGCCGCATAGCGGGCCCCTGCGGCATCATCCACATTAATGACAGCAGCCTTCAGCGTGGGCCAGCGGAACAGCAGCGATTTGGCCGCCGCATAGCTGTCCATGTTGCCGTGGTAATCCAGATGATCGCGCGTGAGGTTGGTAAAGATCGCCACATCGATGGCGGTACCGTTGAGGCGCCCCTGAACGAGTCCGTGCGAGCTGGCCTCGAGCGCCACACTGTCCGCACCGCGATCCACAAAGCGGGCCAACATGTCCTGCAGCAGCAGCGCATCAAGCGTTGTGTGCGTGGACTTCTCGAGATGTCCGAATAGGCCGTTGCCCAGCGTGCCCAGCACGCCAGCGTGGCGCCCCAACTGAACCAGCGCCCCTGCCGCCAGGTTGGCGACGCTGGTCTTGCCGTTGGTGCCGGTCACCGCCAGCACATCCAGATGTTGCGACGGCTCACCGTAGAAGCGCGAGGCAATCCCGCCGAGCTCCTGTGCAAGGTGGGGGACGACAATGACCGGAACACCGTCAATGACGGTGCTGTCGAGCCAGGCATCGCCCTGTTCGGCAAATACCGCAGCCGCGCCAGCGCGAATGGCATCCGGAATCAGGTCGCGGGCATCGCGCGTGATGCCGCGAAGAGCCACAAACAGCACGCCGCTGTGTACGGCCCGGCTGTCGATGACAATGGCCGAAACCGGAATTGCCGCATGCGCGGCCGGAGTAGCAGACCAAAGTGCCTGGAGAGACTTCATGCGCCCGTTCTCCCGACATGCGCGGCCGGTGGCAAACGCCCCTGCTGCGCCAGATGCTCCGCACTTCGGTCAGGCTCCACGTTCATGAGGCGCAGGGTCTCCGCCATGATGCGCGAAAAGACCGGCGCTGAAACCAGACCACCGTAGTACTGACCGTTGCTGGGCGAGTCGACCACCACGGCAAGGACGACACGCGGCTTGCTCGCGGGTGCCATGCCGATGAATGTCGACATGTACTGATCGGACGAGTAGCTGCCGTTCTGCGCCTTGTGCGCCGTTCCGGTCTTGCCGGCAACACGGTAACCCGGTACGGCGGCCTTGACCGCGGTGCCATCCGCCGTCACCACAGACTCCATCATCGGGATCAGCTGGGCTGCGACTTTCTCGTCAAGCACGCGCTTGCCGGCAACCGGACCATTCACCTTGAGGAAGCTGACCGGACGCTCGATCCCGCCCGCCGCCAGCGTGGCATATCCATGCGCCAGCTGCAGCGCGGTAACGGTAAGGCCATAACCATAGGACATGGTGGCGATTTCCACCGGGCGCCAATGGTCCGGCGGCTGCAGGCGGCCCGCACTCTCACCAGGAAACCCCGAGCCGGTGGTCTTGCCGAATCCGAATCGGGAAAAGAACAGCGGCAGCGTTTCCTTGGGCAGCGACAACGCAATCTGGGAGGCGCCGACATTGCTTGACTTGGTAATGATGGTGCCGAGATCGATGACGCCGTAGTTTTCGTGGTCGCGAATGGTCTTGTTGTAGATCGTGAGCGAGCCCGGATTGGTATTGAACAGGCTGTGTGGCGTGTATTTCCCGCTCTCGAGAGCCGCGGAAATGGTAAAGGGCTTCATCGTCGAGCCCGGCTCGAACATGTCAGTCACGGCACGATTGCGCATCTGGTCGGGCCGGAGCTTTTCCCGATTGTTGGGGTTGTATGAGGGCTGGTTGACCATGGCCAGCACCTCGCCGGTCTCCACGTCGAGCGCGACTGCCGTACCCGCCTTGGCATTGTTGCGTGCAATCGCATCCGCCAGCTCACGGTAGGCCAGATACTGTGTGCGCACGTCAAAGCTCAGGTCGATATCTGCCCCCGGGCGCGCCGGGCGAAGCAATGCGACGTCCTTGACCATGGACCCCTTGAGATCCCGCAGCACCCTCTTCTCACCGGGCACACCGCGCAGTGCCTGGTCCAGCTTGAGCTCCAGCCCCTCCTGGCCCTCGTCGTCGAGGTTGGTAAAGCCCAGCACGTGAGCCGTGACTTCGCCTTCCGGATAGAAGCGGCGATATTCCGTCTTGCCGGCAACGCCGGGGAACTCCTGCGCCAACACCGCTTCCGCCGCAGGAGGCGACAGGTGCCGTTTCAGCCAGAGGAACTCGCGCTGGCTGTTACGCTCGAGACGCTGCTTCAGCCAGGTCGTGTCGACCTCGAGTGCCTTGGCGAGCGCCGGCACATCAAGCTTCTCGTCGATCGCCTCGCGGGGATTGATCCAGATGGATACCACCGGTGTACTGACGGCCAGTGGCTGGCCATTCCGGTCGCGCAACATTCCCCGGTGTGCCGTGATGGACTCCACATGCTGCATGCGCATGTCACCCTGCTTGCGCAGGAATTCCTGGTCGATTACGTGCAGATAGGCGGCGCGCGCGGCCATGCTGCCGAACAGCACGAGCATCAGCCCGCCAACAAAGAGATGGCGACGGGCGTAGGGGAGCCGGTTATCTGGCCTGGCCGTCCGGTTCATTGCCGCACCATGATGATTTCAGTCGGCGCCGGATTGCGCATCTGGAGTTGTTCGGCCGCGATCTTGCCGACACGCGCATAGGCGCCCCAGGTATGCTGTTCGAGCAACAGCTGCCCCCACTCCGTTTCCAGTCGGTCACGATTGACTTCAAGCGTCTGCAGCTCATTGAGGTAGTGACGCGACTTGTGCACGCTCCATGCGACCGCCACGGCGCTACACACCAGCACAAACACCAGCACGCCCGCCAACAGGGGGCCCTGCAGCGTCGTCAACGTTGTTTCCAGGCGGGCGCGAAGGGGCGATGCGAGCGTCATGCCGCCTCCGCAAGTTTTTCTGCCACGCGCAGCCGGGCACTGCGAGCACGCGGATTGGCGGCCACTTCGGCATCGGAGGGCTCGATGGCCTTGCCGATGATGCGCAGGCGCGGCTTCAACATGTCCACCGTCACCGGCAGACCGGGAGGAAAGTCATCGCCGCGCGCCTCTTTCTGGAAGAACTGCTTTACCAGACGGTCTTCCAGCGAGTGAAAGCTGATGACGCCCAGCCGCCCGCCCGGCTTGAGCACAGCCATCGCATCACGAAGAAACTGCTCGATATCGGAGAGTTCGCTGTTGATTGCAATGCGGATGGCCTGAAAGGCGCGCGTGGCGGGATGCTTGTGGCGCTCCCAGGCCGGATGCGCTGCCGCCACGATCTCTGCGAGTTCCCGCGTGCGGGTAATCGGCTTCTCTGCGCGCGCGCGAACGATCGCCCGCGCGATGCGACGCGAATGCCGCTCCTCGCCGTACTCAAACAGCACGCTCGCCAACTCTTCCTCGGGCACGCCCGCGATCCATTCGGCCGCCGTCGGCCCGCGAGTGGAGTCCATGCGCATGTCGAGCGGACCGTCATTCTGGAAGCTGAAGCCGCGCCCTGCGTCATCGAGCTGGGGAGAAGACACCCCTAGATCAGCCAGCACGCCGTCGACACCCCCCTGCAATCCACTGGCGGACAGCACCGACCGGATGTCGGCAAACGAGGCATGGACGATGGAGAAACGGGGATCCTGCTCCGACAGCATGCGCCCCGCAGCAATGGCGTCCGGATCCTTGTCGAAACCGATGACGCGCGCCCCACCGGAAAGTTGCGACAGGAGATGGCGGGTGTGACCTCCCCGGCCGAAGGTCGCATCGACGTAGATGCCGTCCGGCGCCCCCAATATCGACACGACCGCCTCATCTAGGAGCACGGTCTGGTGGGTAAAGGTACTCATGATTACAAGGCCAGGTTGTCGAGGGCGGCAGAGAGCGCAGGAGAGGAGATATCGATCTCTTCCGTTTGGGCCTGGAGGGCATCCCATGCCTGCTTGTCCCAGATTTCACACTTGTTGCCCTGACCGGCGAGTACCACCGACTTTTCGAGACCTGCAAATTTGCGGAGTTCAGGACTGACCAGGAGACGCCCGGACCCATCGAGGACAACCTCGGTGGCATATCCAAGCAAACGGCGCTTGATACGGGCAGACTGGGGGTCGGAGACCGGCAGCTTGTTCAATCCGGACTCGATCGTTTCCCACTCGTGGAGCGGATAGAGGGCGAGGCAGTGTTCGCGGAGATCGACGGTGACAACAAAGGTGCCCTGACAGGAGGCGAGCACACGCTCATGGTAGCGCGTCGGCAGGCCGATGCGCCCCTTGGCGTCCATATTGAGCTCGTCATATCCCCTGAACACGATCCGACCATCCACCCTGCTGGAGTTTTTCCAGAAATCGCCACAAAACGACACTTTTTCCCACTGCAGGAACTATAGAGAACGGCCTTCCGGAGCGTCAAGGAAGCCCACAGAGGTTATAAGAGCCCGTAAGACGACAAGAAAGGTGATATTAATCAACAAGTTATATTTGCGACTGGAAAGTACTGTTCAAAATAGCAGCAAATGCGAATGCATTTAAAAACATATAGTTACGACACCTATTTAAGGCTGAAAGTTAGGTTCATAAAAATTAATATTATTTAGTTATATGGGATATCCGATTGGAAACCCCGGGCAGTAAGCAGTAAGTACTTCCTAATTTGCAGCTCATTACAGCGGCGCAATGTCTGACAACTCCGAAAAATTGGTCGGACAGCGGTAAAAAGGCAGAAGCACCCTCCCGGACTGGTCCGGGAGGGTGTCTGTGTGATGGGGGAGTCGGCCTGTAAGCCGGGTTCTGTCGAGGACGGTCATTCCTCTAGGCCCACCGTCGCCAGTGGGCTCAAGCAACCTACCCGGTTCCCGCGCGGGCCGCGCGTATGGAACCCTATTTGGTCTTGCTCCGGGTGGGGTTTGCCGTGCCGGTCTGTTACCAGACTCGCGGTGCGCTCTTACCGCACCGTTTCACCCTTGCCTGATCTTCTGTCCGCTCACCGCCTCTCGGCGATGCGGAGACACGCTGCAGCCCTTGCGGGCAACAGGTGCACCGACGCAAACAGAAGCCATCGGCGGTCTACTCTCTGTTGCACTTTCCGTCGGCTCGCGCCGCCCAGGCGTTACCTGGCACCCTGCCCTGTGGAGCCCGGACTTTCCTCCCCCGCCCCTCTGCAAGCAGAAGCACGGCAGCGACCGTCCGGCCGACTCCGGCGCGAAGGTTAGGGACCGGAGCCCCCCAGCGCAAGGAAAGTTTGTGGGGGGACGACGGGGGGAAGACGACCCGGCCCGCCGTACTCAGCCCTTGGCGGCCAGTGCGCGTTCGTACAGGACATTCTTCTTGAATCCCGTAATTTCTGCCGCCAGTGCCGCCGCCTTTCGTGGCGGGAGATCCGCCATCAGGATGCCGAGGATCCGATCCGCCTCGCGCCAGTCGGTCTCGCCCTCTGCTACCTCGGGCGCCCCCTCCAGGATGACCACGATCTCGCCGCGCTGCTGGTTGGCATCGCCAGCCACCCATGCCTGAAGTTCTCCCAGCGAGGCCTGGCGAATGGTCTCGAATGTCTTGGTCAATTCCCGGGCGAGTACGGCGCGGCGCGCCGGACCGAGTTCGGCCACCATGTCGTCCAGACATTCGAGGATGCGATGGGGCGCCTCGTAAAAAATCATCGTGTGCGCCGCCGTCGCAAGACTCCCCAATCGGGCGCGTCGCGCTGCAGACTTGGCAGGCAGGAACCCTTCAAACGCAAACCGGTCGGACGGGAGGCCGGCCGCCGAGAGGGCGGTGATCGCCGCGCACGCCCCCGGCACCGGAACCACGCGCACGCCCCCCGCCTGCGCCGCGGCCACCAGCCGGTAACCAGGATCGCTGACGAGTGGTGTACCGGCATCTGAAATGAGGGCAATGTCCTCGCCGGCCTGCAAACGTGTGACCAGCCCCGCGCTGCGCGCGCCCTCGTTATGGTCATGTACCGCCATCAGTGGCGTGTCGATTCCGAAGTGCTGCAGGAGACGGCCGGAATGACGTGTATCCTCCGCTGCGATCACACTGACGTTTTTCAACGTTGCAATCGCGCGGGGACTCCAGTCGTCCAGATTGCCAATGGGCGTGGCCACCACATAAAGTACGCCGGTCATGATTTCCCCCACTGGATGGAAACTGTCTATGCAGGCTTCAGGCATCGGGCGCTCGTTCGCCGTCCTGCTTCTGCTGCTCGCGCCCCCCGCCGCGCTGGCGGCGGACATCGCCGTGCTATTGCCGCAAACCGGCCGCATGAGCAAGGCAGCCGATGCCATCCGGGACGGACTGATGGCGGCGTATTATCAGGACAGCACGACAGCGGCCGATAGCCCTGTCCTGCATTTTTACGATAGCGACGCCGATTCCCCCCTCGGACTCATCCAGAAGGCACGTACCGCGGGAGCCGACTTCATCATCGGCCCCCTCGACCGCGAACGCGTAGAGGCCGTCATCAAGGCGGGGCCGCCGCCGGTCCCGGTACTGGCACTGAATAATGCGCCCGGTCATGCGGACAATCTCCTCAAGTTCGCTCTGTCGCCCGAGGACGAGGTGGCGCGCCTGGTGGCCTGGATGCATGACCAGGGCATTCGCCGCCCTCTTTTGCTGTCTGCCGGCGATGAGTCCAGCCAGCGACAGCTCCGGCTTTTCCAGTCGGCCTGGCACCCGGGGCGCACTGAAGCCACGCCCGCCGTCGTGATCCTGGATCCGGCTCGCAAGGGTGGCATTGCCATGGCCGTGAAAGGACTGGCGACAAACATCAGCAACCGCGCCGACGCGCTGTTTCTCGCCAGCCCGGCGCTGGCAAGACAGGTTCAGCCCGCACTGACCTACTATCACATCCATGTGCCCCTTTACTCCCTGTCGAGCGCCTGGGATCCCACAGCCGACCCCAGCGGCCAGAATGACCTCGACGGACTCCACTTTTGCGATCTTCCCTGGATGCTGGATACCCCCCGTCCCGAGCAGCAGGCCCTTTATGCTGCCCAGCCACGCCCTGTTGCCGGCTATGACCGTCTTTATGCGTTTGGTGCCGACGCATGGTCCGTGGCCCGGTCCTGGTCATCGCTGCTGAACGGCGAAGCCCGAT
>DASSUO010000054.1:0-4900 GCA_035706925.1 Moraxellaceae bacterium | reverse complement strand
AAAACCAGGCCGGCAAGGTACCAGCTGAATGTCGGCGGCGTGTTGTACATGGAGCCGTTTTCCGCTGCGACCTTGTAGTCGAGCAGGGTTGCCGTGCCCGGCAGTACTTCGCCAATCAGGTCTTCGCGCACAATGACCACGACGATGCCGGCCGGTCCGATGTTCTTCTGCGCGCCGGCATAGATCAGCCCGAACTTTGACACATCAAGCGGTTCGGACAGGATGCTGGAGGAAAAGTCGGCCACCAGCGGTACATCGACGTCGGGCACGTAGTTGAACTGCACGCCATGAATCGTTTCGTTAGGCGTGTAGTGCAGATAGGCCGCCTTGGAATTCAAATTCCAGGTGTCGAAAGCGGGCACGCCACGAAACTTGTTGTGCTCATCGCTGGCGACGACGTTAACGTCACAATACTTCTTCGCTTCGGCAATGGCCTTGGAGGACCACATGCCGGTATTCACGTAGTCAGCGGTGCTGTGGCCGCGCAGCAGGTTCATGGGAATCTGCGCGAACTGCAGCGATGCACCTCCCTGGAGGAACAGCACCTTGTAATTTGCCGGTATCTGCAACAAGTCACGCAAATCCTGCTCGGCTTCCTCGGCAATGGCGATGTAGTCCGCAGAGCGGTGGCTCATCTCCATTACCGACATGCCCTTGCCCTTGTAGTTGAGCAAATCCTTCTGGGCTTCGCTCAGTACCGCCTGCGGAAGCGCGGCGGGGCCGGCGCAAAAATTGTAGGCACGCGTCATATCGGTTTCCTTCTCGTCATGGACGAGCGCATCGTTCAGATTCATTCGTTCCCGGCGGAGACATCGTCTCCCGCATCAGGGAGTGCCCCGGCATCGACATCATTCCCGGCATCGTCAGCGGCAGGAACCGTAGTATCGTCCCCTTCGAGAGCACACTCTTCATCGCTGTCACCGACGTCCTGCAGGCGCACAAGCCCCACGAGGTGTTCGTCTTCCGCCAACTTGATCAGCGTAACCCCCTGGGTGTTCCGGGAGCGCACCGATACCTCGGCAACCCGCGTACGGACTAGTGTGCCCTGGTCGGAAATCAGCATCAGCTCGTCTTCCTCAGCCACCTGCACGGCGGCAACCAGAGCCCCGTTACGCTCGGACATCTGGATGGCGATGACGCCCTGGCCACCACGACCACGACGCGGGAATTCCGGCAGCGGTGTACGCTTGCCATAGCCGTTTTCAGAGGCAGTGAGAATCTGAGTGCCTGACTCGGGCACGATCATCGAAATGAGGCACTGTCCCTCCGGCAGGCGCATGCCGCGAACACCACGTGCACTACGGCCCATGATGCGAACCTGCTTTTCCTTGAAGCGGATGACCTTGCCGCCGTCGGAGAACAGCATGATTTCGCAGGCGCCATTGGTGACAGCGGCCGCGATCAGCGTATCGCCCTCTTCCAGGCGCAAGGCGATGAGGCCGTTGCTGCGCGGACGGCTGAACTGCACCAGCGGCGTCTTCTTTACGGTGCCGTTGGCGGTGGCCATGAAGATATAGGCGCCGGTGGGCTCGTCGGGCGTGTCATCGGCGTCGTCGTCAGCGCCTTCGCCCTCTTCCGCTTCGGGCACGGATTCGACAACAGCCTCGGCGCTGCCCTCTTCCAGATCGTCGTCTTCGTCAGGGGCCTGGGCCGCCAGCGCCTCGAGATCGATGGGCAGCAAGGCCGTAAGGCGCTCGCCCTCCGCCAGCGGAAGGATGTTGACGATGGGCTTGCCCTTGGAGCCACGACCGCCGGAGGGAAGTTCGTAGACCTTGAGCCAGTAGACCTTGCCGGCGCTGGTGAAGCACAGCACGGTGTCATGCGTGCTCGCGACCAGCAGGTGTTCGATGTAATCCTCGTCCTTGATGGCCGTTGCCGACTTGCCCCGGCCGCCACGTCGCTGCGCGCGATAATCTGCCAGTGGCTGCGTCTTCGCATAGCCGGCATGCGAAATGGTCAGTACAACCTGCTCTTCGGTGATGAGGTCTTCCAGCGTGAGATCGAGGCGCGAGCTGATGATCTCGGTGCGGCGGGCATCGCCGAACTGTTCACGAACGGCGTGGAGTTCGTCGCGGATCACCTGCAGGAGTCGCTCCGGATCGGCGAGAATCAGGCCGAGCTCACGAATACGCTCCAGGATTTCCTGGTATTCGGCGACCAGCTTGTCTTGCTCGAGGCCGGTAAGGCGATTCAGGCGAAGGTCGAGGATGGCCTGGGCCTGCTCGGCACTGAGGCGGTACTTGCCGTCGACCAGGCCAAACTGCACAGGCAGTCCTTCCGGACGACAGGCGTTCGTATCCCCGGCGCGCTCCAGCATTGCCACGACCGAACCCGGCTCCCATGTCGCGAGCATCAGTCGTTCCTTGGCGTCCGCCGGGCTCGGCGACGTCTTGATGGCGTCGATCACCGGATCGATGTTGGCGAGCGCAACGGCGAGACCTTCGAGAATGTGGCCCCGTTCGCGTGCCTTGCGCAGTTCGAACACTGTCCGTCGCGTCACCACTTCACGGCGGTGACGCACGAAGGCCTCGATCATCTCCTTGAGGTTCAGCAGTTTGGGCTGGCCGTCGACGAGGGCCACCATGTTGATGCCGAACACACTCTGCAATTGTGTCTGCGCGAAGAGATTATTGACCACGACCTCGGCCACTTCACCGCGCTTGAGCTCGATGACGATGCGCATGCCGTCCTTGTCGGACTCGTCGCGCAACTCGGAGATGCCTTCGAGCTTCTTCTCCTTGACCAGTTCGGCGATCTTTTCGATCACACGCGCCTTGTTCAGCTGGTAGGGAATCTCGGTAAAGATGATGGCCTGGCGGCCGGTCTTGGCGTCGGTTTCGATTTCGTGGCGCGCGCGCATGTAGATGCGGCCGCGCCCGGTACGGTAGGCCTCGATGATGCCCGCGCGGCCATTGATGATGGCGGCAGTCGGAAAATCAGGGCCCTTGATGTGTTCCATCAGGCCGTCGATTGTGATGGCCTCGTCATCGAGATAGGCCAGGCAGCCGTTGATCACTTCCGTGAGGTTGTGCGGCGGGATGTTGGTCGCCATGCCCACCGCGATGCCGGCCGAGCCGTTCACCAGCAGGTTGGGCACCTTCGTGGGCATCACGGCGGGAATCTGCTCGGTGCCGTCGTAGTTCGGCACCCAGTCCACGGTTTCCTTGTCGAGATCGGCTAGCAGCTCGTGCGCCAGTTTCGTCATGCGCACTTCGGTGTATCGCATGGCCGCCGCGTTGTCGCCGTCGATGGAGCCGAAATTGCCCTGGCCATCGACCAGCATGTAGCGCAGCGAGAAGGGCTGGGCCATGCGCACGATGGTGTCATACACGGCGGAGTCGCCGTGCGGGTGATATTTACCGATGACGTCACCGACCACGCGGGCCGATTTCTTGTAGGCCTTGTTCCAGTCATTGCCCAACTCGTGCATGGCGAAAAGCACGCGCCGGTGAACCGGCTTAAGGCCGTCGCGAACGTCCGGCAAGGCACGCCCCACGATCACGCTCATGGCGTAATCCAGGTAGGACTGGCGGAGTTCGTCTTCGATGTTGACCGGCAGGATTTCTTTTGCGAATTCGGTCATCCGGTTCCTCGTTTCCTCAGTGCTGCCGCGCCGGGCTTGCGCCTTCTCGCGGAGGGGTCCCCAAAGCGCCAAAGCCTACCATAAATCAGTGATTTAGCGCACCCCGGCACAACATCCGTCCCGGCCTGTCACGTGGCCATTTCCTGCGGCAGGCAGGTATACTCCCGACCCTTTCCCGGGACAGCCAAGGAACCGCTCCATGACCCAGCCCTCGCCCGCCCCTGGCGTCAATGTCGACCCCTCCGAAATCGCCAAGTTCGAGGCCCTGGCCAGCCGCTGGTGGGACCCGAACTCCGAATTCAAGCCGCTGCACGACATCAATCCGCTGCGACTGAACTGGATCGACGAACGCGCCAGCCTCAGCGGCAAGTTGGTTCTCGACGTCGGTTGCGGTGGCGGCATCCTGTCCGAGAGCATGGCGCGCCGTGGCGCATCGGTAACCGGCATCGACATGGGCGAGGCTCCCCTGTCGGTCGCCCGGCTGCACCTGCTCGAAAGTGGTCAAAAAGTGGACTATCGCCGGATTCCAGTCGAGGCCCTCGCGCTTGAGCGGCCTGCGTCGTTCGATGTGGTGACCTGTCTGGAGATGCTGGAACATGTCCCGGATCCGGCTGCCGTGGTAAAGGCCTGTCACGACCTCGTGAAGCCTGGCGGCTGGGTGTTCTTTTCCACGATCAACCGCAACCCGAAATCCTACGCCTTCGCCATTCTCGGTGCAGAGTACCTGCTGAAGCTGTTGCCCAAGGGTACGCACGAATACAGCAAATTCATCCGTCCCTCCGAGCTGGCAAGCTGGGTCCGGGCGACGGAGCTGGACCTGCAGGGCATGACCGGACTGCATTACAACCCGTTCTCGCGCCGCTACTGGCTGGATCCGAACGTTGACGTGAACTACATGATTGCCACCCGGCGCCCCGATCCTGCGGAGGCCGGCTGATGCTGCGTCATGAAGCTGTCCTGTTTGACCTCGACGGCACCCTGATAGATACCGCCCCCGATTTTGTCGCCGTCCTGAACCGGCAATTGCTTGCCCATGATCGCGCCCCCTTGCCGGCGGACCGCATCCGCTCGGTGGTGTCGCAAGGCTCCCGTGCCGTGGTTGCGCTGGGCTTCGGCGATCTTCATCCCATCGACTCGCCCGAGCTTGAAGCCCTTCGCCAGGAGTTTCTCGCGTCTTATCTGCGCCACCTCGCAGACGAAAGCCGCCTTTTCCCCGGCATGGCAGAGCTCCTCGACGGCCTGGATGCGCGCAGCACGCCCTGGGGTATCGTGACCAACAAGCCCAGTCTTTATACCACCCCCCTCCTCGTCGCTCTC
>DASSUO010000053.1:0-2327 GCA_035706925.1 Moraxellaceae bacterium | reverse complement strand
CGGTGCAGGTCCAGATGGGTGCGTACGCGCGCGCGCACTTCTTCTTCATGGAAGGGTTTCGAAATGAAGTCGACGCCGCCGGCCTGAAGGGCCATGACTTTCTCTTGTGGATCGTCGGTGGCACTCAGGAAGATGACCGGCGTCTCCTTCAACCGGTCATCTGCCTTGATATATCGGCAGATCGCGAGGCCGTCCATTCCTGGCATGCGTACGTCGAGCAATACCAGTGCAGCGGCACGGGCAGTCAGTGAGCGCAGGGCCAGCTCGCCACTGGAAAAGGCGCGAATTTCATAGCCATCACTGCGCAAAATGTCCTGCAGCAGCTTGAGGATGGCGGGCGAGTCGTCGATAAGGACAACGGTATCTGTCATGGCCGTGTCCCTTGTTGCCCGGGCTGTGACGATGCCGCTTCCAGCGCGCTGAGGATGGGCAGGTAGTCGAAGCGGTCAACCAGATGTTTCAGGGACCGGGCAAGTTCGGCGTCCTCCTGTTCTACTTGCAGCAAGTGCTCGGCAATGCGCTCGGAATAGCCGAGCACCAGACTGTCGGCGAGGCTCTGGCGCAGGGTGTCGGGAAGTCGGGCCAGTCCCTCCGGAATGAGGCGGATCTTCGCTGGTGCCTCGTCGGACGGCACATACCGGTAGTGCACGCCCAGGTGTCGTTGCATACAGTCGAAAATCTGCGACGGGCGGTACGGCTTGGGCACCACGTCGTCGAAGCCCTGGGCAAGGATCTTCTCCTGTTCTTCTTTCAGCACCGAGGCGGAGAGCGCCGCAATCGTCACGTCGTTGCCGCCCGGCAGCGCGCGAATGCGTCGGGTTGCCTCCAGTCCGTCCATGACCGGCATGCGACAGTCCATCCAGATGAAGTGGGGGTGGAAGCGCTGGAATTCAGTAATCCCCGCCGCACCATTGTCGGCCAGCTGTACCACAAAGCCGGCATCCTCGAGCAACTGCTGCAACAGTTTCTGGTTCGCCGGTTCGTCTTCGACAATCAGGATGCGGAAAGCGGATTGTCCGGGCGCGAGTCCGAGAACGTCTTCCGGCGGCATGGTGGCGGACGGGTCCGCAGACTCGGCGAGCTGTACCGGCAGCGTGACGCGAAACTGTGCGCCTTTTCCGACGTCACTGTGCACCTCGATATTTCCGCCCATCAGGTCAATCAGCTTGCGCACTATGGCAAGGCCCAGTCCGGTTCCCTTCTGGCTGGTGCCGGCCGCCGATGCGAGTTGCACAAAAGGCTGGAAAATCCGGTCCTGGTCCGTCGGGCTGATCCCGATGCCGGTGTCGGTGATCTCGATTGCCAGTTGTGTGGCGATCCCCTCCGCCCCGAGGGAAATGCTCAGGGTGACGCTGCCGTGGTCCGTGTACTTGACGGCATTCCCTGCCAGATTCATCAGCACCTGTCGCAGCTTTCGGGCATCGGCCATGATGGCGGAGGGAAGGTCCGGTGCCAGCGCAAGGCGAAGTGCCAGGCCTTTTTCCGTTGCACGGGGGCGCAGCAGCTCGGTGATTTCACGGGCCAGCAGCCGCACGTCAACGGGCTGCAATTCCAGCGTGGACTGCCCGGCCTCGATCTTGACCATGTCCAGCACGTCATCGATGAGGGACAGCAGGTGCTCGCCGCTCTTCAGGATGATGTCCAGTCGTTCGCGCTGCGTGGCCGTCACTGCCGGGTCACGCCGCATCAGGTTGGAATAGCCCAGAATGGCGTTCAGCGGTGTACGCAATTCATGACTCATGGTCGCCAGGAAGATGCTCTTGGCCTGGTTGGCTGCTTCGGCCTGCGCCTGCATGTGCCTGGCCTTGTCATGCGCGTGGTGCAGTGCCTCGGCAATGCTCGACACCATCAGGCCGTTGAAAATGAAGACCGCCATGCCCAGCCAGTCGGCCGGACGGGTGAAGAACGGCGTGGGAACCAGTAGCCACCAGAAGTTGGTCGTCGTCAGGCAGGCTGCGGCAGTGGCAATGATGCCCGCAAAAAAACGCCCGTAGAGCGCGGCGATCATCACGGCAGGGTAATACGTCACCCACACGAGCCCGGTTCCCCGTGCCGCCAGGGGCCAGATGCGCAAAAGCGAAGCGATGGTCACCAGTGCCAGCGGGGCCAGGTAACGTCGCCAGTATTCTTCCAGCGTGTTGCGAGTAGCCATGATCGCGCAACGTCCAGGATGGGTGGGTTGATCAGGAACCAGCAGTGATCAAGATCGCCGGGATAATGCCTTTTGGTTCGTGGATGCCTCGTGCCGAGCCCCTACCCACTTCGGGAGCCCCTAATCACTATATGAAAGTATCCGGCACCTGCAGGGCCGGATGCTGGAGGGGTGC
>DASSUO010000052.1:0-6546 GCA_035706925.1 Moraxellaceae bacterium | reverse complement strand
GTCCGAATGGATGTCGATGAAGCTCTTCTCGTCGAAGTTTTTCGGATCCACCGTGGCCGAGTGCACGTTGGTGAAGACCTTGAATTCGTTGGAGCAGCGAACGTCATACCCATAGCTCGACACGCCGTAGGAAATGATCTTGTGACCGCCAACCGAGCGGACCTGCCCCGGCTCGAAGGGCTCGATCATGCCGTGCTGTTCTGCCATACGGCGTATCCACTTGTCCGCCTTGATGCTCATGCTGCCCCCTGATTCAGAAATTCACTCGAAAACGATATTGATCCGCTTGGGATCGACGTGCGCCGCCCGCGCCAGTGCGGCCCCGGTGCGGCGTGCAATCTGACGATACAGTGCCGCGATCTCGCCATCGGGCTCTGCCACGACGGTAGGGTTGCCGCTGTCCACTTCCTCGCGGATTCGCATGTCGAGTGGCAGCGCCCCCAGCAATTCGGTCTGGTAGTCCCGCGCAATGCGCTCGCCGCCACCCGCGCCGAAGATGTGCTCGATATGTCCGCACTTGCCGCACACATGAAGCGCCATGTTCTCCACGACTCCGAGTACCGGGATCTCCACCTTGCGAAACATTTCGATGCCCTTTTTGGCATCCAGCAACGCAATATCCTGGGGCGTGGTCACGATGACGGCGCCTGCCACCGGCACTTTCTGGGCCAGTGTGAGCTGAATGTCGCCGGTACCGGGCGGCATGTCGACAATAAGAAAGTCCAGATCGTTCCAGAGCGTTTGCTGCAGCAACTGGAGCAATGCGCCCGTCGCTTTCGGGCCGCGCCAGACCACCGGGGTGTTGTCGCTGTCGAGCAGCAGTCCGATCGACATCATCTCGATGCCATGCACCTTGATGGGAAGGAACCAGGCGTCGTCCTTTACCCCCGGCTTGGTACCGGCGGGAATGCCCAGCATCATCGGCTGACTGGGTCCGTAAATGTCGGCGTCGAGCAGTCCCACCCGGGCCCCTTCCGCCGCGAGCGCAAGGGCAAGATTCACTGCAGTAGTGGACTTGCCCACCCCACCCTTGCCAGAGGCCACCACGATCACGTTCTTGACGCGCTCCAGCCCCGGCAGCCCCCCCTGGGGCCGGGCACGCGGAATGGCGGGCGCTTCACGCAACCCCAGTTGCACGAGCCCCAGGCTGGCCAACGCGGCCAGCAGCAAGGGACGGAGCTCCTCCGACGCGCCCGCGTAGGCCGGCGCCAGGTCGACCAGCACGGTATCGCCATCCACAAGGACGCGATCCAGCCAGCCCAGGTCACCGAGGGACTTGCCCATCAGTGGATCAATGACGGCAGAGAGGGCGGATTTGACGACAGCGGTATCAGTCACGGCAGGGCCTGGGCAGTAGCGGGCAGCGGGCCCGTATCGTAGCCGGGTTTGCCTCGCGAAGGGAGCCGCTTCTGCCCTCGTTGTGCGACGAGACCGCCACCCGGCTGCAGGCACCCTTCCTGCCCTGCCCCGATGTCCCGTCACCATCGGCCGGTGCCGCGTTTTATCGTCCGGACGCACCGTCTTTTCCGGTATGATATTGCCCTTTCTGCCACCATCTCCGTGACATCATGAGCGAACGTCGCCGCATTCTCGTTACCAGCGCCCTGCCTTATGCCAACGGCCCCATTCACCTCGGTCATCTGGTGGAATACATCCAGACCGACATCTGGGTGCGCTTCCAGCGGTCGCGCGGCCACGAGGTGCACTATGTCTGCGCCGATGACGCACACGGCACGGCCATCATGCTCAAGGCCGAGCAGAACGGCGTAACGCCCGAGGCCCAGATCGCCACGGTCAAGGCGGATCACGAGCGGGACTTCGCCGACTTCCTGATCCGTTTCGACAACTACCACTCCACGCACTCGGACGAGAACCGCGAGCTCTCGGCACAAATCTACCTGGCCAACCGGGAAGGCGGCCACATCGCCACCCGTCCGATCCGCCAGCTGTTCGATCCCGAAAAGCAGATGTTCCTCGCCGACCGCTTCATCAAGGGCGAATGCCCCAAGTGCGGTGCCAAGGACCAGTACGGCGACTCCTGCGAGGTCTGCGGCGCCACCTACGCACCGACCGAACTCAAGAACCCGTATTCCACCATTTCCGGCGCGACGCCGGTCATGAAGGAATCCGTGCATTACTTCTTCAAGCTGCCGGACTTCCAGGCCTTTCTCCAGGACCGCAACCGTTCCGGACGTCTGCAGCCAGAAGTCGCCAACAAGCTGGATGAATGGTTTCAGGCCGGCCTGAACGACTGGGACATCTCGCGCGATGCCCCCTATTTCGGCTTCGAGATTCCCGATGCACCCGGCAAGTACTTTTATGTGTGGCTGGACGCGCCCATCGGCTACATGGCGAGCTTCCGCAACCTCTGCAGCCGGAAGCCGGGCCTGAACTTCGACGACTTCTGGGCGCCGCAGGCCGGCACCGAGCTGTACCACTTCATCGGCAAGGACATCGTGTATTTCCATGCGCTGTTCTGGCCGGCCATGCTCGAAGGAGCCGGCTACCGCAAGCCGAGCGCCATCTTCGCGCACGGCTTCCTGACCGTGAACGGCCAGAAGATGTCAAAGTCGCGCGGCACCTTCATCAAGGCCCGCACCTATCTCGAGAATCTCCACCCCGAGTACCTGCGCTATTACTTCGCGGCGAAGCTCTCGGGCTCGGTCGAAGATATTGATCTCAACCTTGAGGACTTCCAGTTCCGCGTGAACTCCGACCTCGTGGGCAAGGTAGTGAATATCGCCAGTCGTTGCGCCGGCTTCATCACCAAGCGCTTCGACGGCCAGCTCAGCAACCATTGCGCCGAGCCGGCATTGCTGAACGACTTCGTTCACGCAGGGCACAGCATCGCCCTGCACTACGAAAACCGCGATTTCGGCCGTGCCGTCCGTGAAATCATGACGCTGGCAGACCGTGCCAACCAGTACATCGACGACAAGAAGCCCTGGGCCCTGGCGAAAGAGCCGGGTCGCGAAGCCGAAGTACATGAAGTGTGCTCGGTGGGTCTCAACCTCTTCCGCCAGCTCATGACGTACCTGGCGCCGATCCTGCCCGGAATGGCCGAAGCCAGTCGTGAATTCCTCAATACCGGCAGTCTCGACTGGGATGCGCGTGAAACGCTTCTGCTCGGCCACACCATCAAGCCCTTTGCGCCACTGATGACCCGCATCGAGAAGGAAAAGGTAGAGGCCATGGTGGAGGCCTCCAGGGAGAATCTGGTTGCGGCAGCGCCAACCGCTACCGCGACCAGCCAGGCGGCAACCCCGGCCACTGCCCAACCCGAACCGGTGCCGGAAATCGCCATCGACGACTTCATGAAGATTGACCTCCGGGTGGCGCGCATCGTCAGCGCACAGCACGTGAACGGTGCCGACAAGCTGATCCAGCTCACGCTCGATGTGGGTGAGGCAAACACCCGGAATGTCTTTGCCGGTATCAAGAGCGCCTATCCCGAGCCGGAAAAGCTCGTGGGTCGACTGACCGTAATGGTTGCCAACCTCGCGCCGCGGAAGATGAAGTTCGGCATGTCCGAAGGCATGGTGCTGGCAGCCGGCCCGGGCGGTCAGGACATCTTCCTGCTGTCTCCGGATGCGGGTGCCGCGCCCGGCATGAAAGTGAAGTAAGACCAGCGCCAGTCGTCTTCAACAAAAAGGCCTGCAGATGCAGGCCTTTTTGTTGACTCACACTGACGCAAGTTACAGACGCCCGGTCAGCTCCATGCAGGCGCTGCACAGCTCGGCCTGGGGAACCGCCTCCAGTCGTGCGGCGGCAATACGTCCCCCGCAACGCGTACATTCACCGTAATGTCCGGCAGCCAGTCGCGCCAATGCCGCATTAACTCGCGACAGCTCGAAGCGGGCCTCGGCACGCAAGCCTTCAAGCACCTCGTCGTTCTGTCGCTCCTGCGCGGCCTCGTCCCAGTCGCGATCCACCGGCTGCTGCAGGTCGTTCTGCGTGGCCTCGGCCCGCGTCGCGAACTCGGACTGCAGTGCCAGCAACCTGGCTTTCATGTCCTGGCTCATGTCTCTCTCCTCAATTCGACTGACGCTAGTGTGCGCTACCGGGCATTCGGGAGGCTGACCTGAATCAACCTCCCGTGTCCGCAACCTTAATGCGCGCCGAGGAAATCAGCCTTGCCAAGTGGAACGCCCTTGTGCCGGAGAATGTCGTAGGCCGTTGTCACGTGAAAAAAGTAGTTGGGGAGCGCCCAGTACGTCACATAACGCTGGCCGGTAAAATCGTAGGTAGCCCAGGGGAAGACCAGCTTGATGTCCTTAGATTCCGCGCCGACTACCTGCTCCGGCTTCACGGTGGCAATGAAATCCAGCGTCTTGCGGATGCGTGCGCGCAGCTCGTCAAAGGTCTTCTCGTTGTCCTCGTACTTGGGGATATCCACGCCCGCCAGGCGGGCGATACAACCCTTGGCGTGATCCGTGGCAATCTGCACCTGGCGAATGCAGTTGAACATGTCGGGCGCCAGATTGGCGTTCAACAGCTCCGCAGGGTCCTGGCACTTCTCCTTCGCATGGGCCTCGGCGCGATCGAGGATATTGAGCAGGCTGTTTAGCGTCTGCTGGAAAACGGGGACGGTGGCATCAAAAATCGTGAAGGCCATGGGACTCTCCTTGTTGGGGCATGGAAGGCCCGATTCTGTGCCGACCGCCGGACGATGCCAAGCCCTTGTCCCGATTCATCCGCGCCGGAATGCATCAGGTGGCTCCTTGCATGGAAGGATGGCTCTTTCTCCTCCCGCCTACCCGCATCCTCATTGAGGACTCTCTTTGCGCCCCCGACTCCGGCGCCGGACCTGGCCATGTTGCCCTGGCTGCGGGCCCGGACCGGGACCAGAAATGAACACGGCGCCCGAAGGCGCCTTGTTCATCAACTCTCGTCGAGCAGCGGTCAGTGACCGCCACCAGAGAGGCTCTTCAGCATTTCTTCCACGACCTTCTTGGCGTCGCCGAAGATCATCATGGTCTTGTCCATGTAGAAGATGTCGTTGTCGAGACCGGCATACCCCGGGTTCATGGAGCGCTTGATCACCATGACCGTGCGGGCGCGCTGGGCTTCGAGGATCGGCATGCCGTAGATGGGCGAGCTCGGATCGTTCTTCGCGGCCGGATTGACCACGTCGTTCGCGCCAATGATGAGGACTACGTCGGTGCCGGCGAAATCGGAGTTGATTTCGTCCATTTCCTTCACGTCTTCATAGGGCACGTCGGCTTCGGCCAGCAGCACGTTCATGTGGCCGGGCATGCGACCCGCCACCGGATGGATGGCGTAGTTCACCTTCACACCCTTTTCCTTCAGCGCATCGGCCAGTTCCTTCACGGCGTTCTGGGCACGCGCCTGGGCCAGACCGTAGCCAGGCACGATCACCACGGAGTCGGCGTTGCCCATCATGAAGGCAGCGTCATCGGCAGAGCCGGACTTGTAGTTCTTTTCCTTCTTTTCGCCATCATCAGCGCCACCGGCGGCGGCCGCACCGAAGCCACCGAAGAGCACGTTCAGCAACGAACGATTCATCGCGCGGCACATGACGTAGGAAAGGATCGCACCGGAGGAGCCCACCAGGGAGCCCGCGATGATCAGCATGGAGTTGTTCAGCGTAAAGCCGATACCAGCAGCGGCCCAACCCGAGAAGGAGTTGAGCAGGGATACCACCACCGGCATGTCGCCACCACCGATGGGGCCGATCCAGAACAGACCGAACACCAGGGCGAACGCCGTCATGACGTAGAAGTAGCTCAGCTGCTCGGTGGCGAAATAGGCCACGCCGAAGCCGATCATGCCCGCCGCCAGCAGGGCCTGCAGGGGCTTGACCCAGCCGCCCTTCAGCGACTTGGCCCACTTCTTGGCTGCCAGCTTGCCGTAGGCGAACACGGACGCGGTAAAGGTCACCGCCCCCACGAAGCAACCCACGAACAGCTCGAAGCGGTGTACGGCATCATGGTGAGCTGACGGATTCTTCACGGCAGCGATGGCGATCAGGACAGCGGCCAGACCCACCAGCGAGTGCATGAGGGCGACAGTCTCCGGCATCTGCGTCATCGGCACCGTCCTGGCGCGATACATGCCGATGGCGGCACCCGCCACCATGGCACCGAGAATCAGCGCGTAGGCCGGGGAAACGGCAACAAAGCCCCCCTTGAGCGAGGCGACCACGACAAAGGTCGACACCACGGCCAGGCCCATGCCGAACATGCCATAACGGTTACCCATGATGGCGGACGCGGGCGAGGACAGGCCACGCAGCGCGAGGATGAAGAGGACGGCGCCAATCAGATAGGCCCAATCCGCGTATTGCGCGAGGTTTTCCATTCTGTCGGCTCCTTACTTCTTCTTTTTCTTGAACATGTCCAACATGCGTTCGGTGACCGCGAATCCACCGAAGATGTTGATGCATGCAAGGAAAACGGCGAGGGCACCAAGCACCGTGGTCGCGGTGATGTCCCCGTTGAATCGCACGGCCTGCAGCATGGCGCCGACCACGATGATGCCCGACAGGGCATTGGTCACGGCCATCAGCGGCGTGTGCAGGGCGGG
>DASSUO010000051.1:0-3635 GCA_035706925.1 Moraxellaceae bacterium | reverse complement strand
CAAGCCGCACACCAAGTTCGAAGCCGAAGTGTACGTGCTGTCCAAGGAAGAAGGCGGTCGTCACACCCCGTTCTTCAAGGGCTACCGTCCGCAGTTCTACTTCCGTACGACCGACGTGACCGGTGCCATCGAGCTGCCGGAAGGCGTCGAGATGGTGATGCCGGGTGACAACATCAAGATGGTCGTCACCCTGATTGCCCCGATCGCCATGGAAGACGGCCTGCGCTTCGCCATCCGCGAAGGCGGCCGCACCGTCGGCGCCGGCGTCGTCGCCAAGATCTTCGAATAAGATCGCGGCGGCCGCCTTGTAGCGGTCAAGACCAAGGCCCGGACCCGTCCGGGCCTTGTTGTCGAAAAGAGTTACAGGCCAGTAGTTCAATTGGTAGAGCACCGGTCTCCAAAACCGGGTGTTGGGGGTTCGAGTCCCTCCTGGCCTGCCAAATCCACGACGGCGCTGCTACAGCGCCTTCGTCTTTATGTGGTCTTGGTTTATGGCGACGCAAGTTGAAGCTTCGGGCGGCTCCTCCGGCCTGAATCTGGTGAAATGGATTGTCGTCCTGCTGCTCCTCGTGGCGGCCACCCTCGGTAATCATTACCTGACCTCTGTTTCCCCTGTTGTCCGCATTGGCGGGGTAGTGGTCCTGGCCCTGGTGGCGTTCGGGATTGCTCTGGTGACGACGCAGGGGCGCGCCTTCATCGAGATGCTGAAGGAAGCGCGTGTCGAGGCCCGCAAGATCGTCTGGCCCAGCAAGCAGGAAACCTGGCAGACCACCCTGATTGTCGGCGGTGTCGTGGTCGTGTCGTCGCTGCTGCTGTGGGGGATCGACTCCCTCTTCGGGTGGCTCGTTTCCTCCGTGATTGGATGAAGAGAACGGTATGAGTAAGCGCTGGTACGTCGTGCATGCCTACTCCGGGTATGAAAAGCATGTGATGCGTTCGCTGCTGGATCGCGTCAAGCGCACGGGCATGGAAGACATGTTCGGCGAGATCCTGGTTCCCACCGAGGAAGTGGTGGAAATGAAGAACGGCGTGAAGCGCAAGAGCGAGCGCAAGTTCTTCCCGGGTTATGTCCTCGTCAACATGGAGATGAATGACGCCACCTGGCACCTCGTCAAGGAGTGCCCCAAGGTGATGGGCTTCATCGGTGGCAAGGCTGACAAGCCGGCCCCCATCTCCGACAAGGAAGCGGATGCCATCCTGAATCGTATTTCCACCAACGCCGAGTCGCCGCGTCCCAAGACGCTGTTCGAGCCGGGCGAGGTGGTGCGCGTCGCCGACGGTCCGTTCGCGGACTTCAACGGCGTCGTCGAAGAGGTCAACTACGAGAAGAGTCGCCTGCGCGTCGCGGTGATGATTTTCGGTCGCTCCACTCCGGTGGAGCTCGAGTTCAACCAGGTCGAGAAGACCTGATCGCCGTCTTCCGGCGATGACGAATCAGTGGTGGCCCCGGCCGCCACAAAACCCGGCCCAGGCCGGATTGATCGGGGAGCCTCACGGCGCTTGCACCCACGGAGTAAAAAATGGCTAAGAAGATCGATGCCTACATCAAGCTGCAGGTTCCTGCAGGCAAGGCAAACCCCTCTCCCCCCATCGGCCCGGCCCTGGGTCAGAAGGGTGTCAACATCATGGAATTCTGCAAGGCCTTCAACGCCGCCACGCAGAAGATGGAAGTCGGCCAGCCGATTCCCGTCGTGATCACGGTCTATTCCGACCGTTCCTTCACCTTCACCATGAAGACCCCGCCGGCGACCTACCTGCTCAAGAAGGCCGCTGGCCTCAAGAGCGGCTCGCCCCGTCCCAACACCCAGAAGGTGGGCAAGGTGACCCGTGCGCAGCTCGAGGAAATCGCCACCCTCAAGAAGCCGGACCTGACTGCCGCTGACATGGACGCCGCCGTCCGTACCATCGCTGGTTCTGCCCGCTCCATGGGCCTCGACGTCGAAGGGGTGAAGTGATCATGGCCAAGCTGACCAAGCGCCAGAAGGCAATTGCCGAGAAGCTCGTTCCGGGCAAGCTGTACTCCATCGATGAGGCCGTGGCCCTGCTGAACTCGCTGCCCCCGGCCAAGTTCAAGGAATCGCTCGACGTCGCCATCAACCTCGGCGTGGACCCGAAGAAGTCCGACCAGGTCGTCCGTGGCGCCACCACGCTGCCCGCCGGCACCGGCAAGACCGTCCGCGTCGCCGTGTTCGCCCAGGGCGCCAATGCCGAGGCTGCCAAGGCCGCCGGTGCCGACATCGTCGGTTTCGATGACCTGGCCGAAAGCATCCAGGGCGGCAACCTGAACTTCGACGTCGTGATCGCCACCCCCGACGCCATGCGTGTCGTCGGCAAGCTCGGTACCGGGCTCGGCCCCCGCGGCCTGATGCCGAACCCGAAGGTTGGCACCGTGACCGCCGACGTCGCAACGGCCGTGAAGAACGCCAAGGCCGGCCAGGTCCGCTACCGCGTGGACAAGGCCGGTATCATCCACGCCGGCATCGGCCAGGTCGGCTTCACCGCCGATGCGGTCAAGCAGAACGTGGAAGCCCTGGTCGCTGACCTGAAGAAGGCCAAGCCCGCTACGTCCAAGGGCGTGTATCTGCAGAAGATCACCCTGTCGACCACGATGGGCCCGGGCCTGACGATCGACCTCGGCTCCTTCGCCGGCTGATCAGGCTACAAGATTCGCCCCGGCCGCGCGCCGGGGCACACAGGACTTTGAGTCACCCCCGGCTTGCCGGGGGTGAGCGTCAAAGACCACAGGCGCGGCGACGGTCATCACGACGGATGCTGCTTAATCCACCAGCCTGCGCAGACGCGGTGTGGTTCAGGTTCACTGACGCCCCCGCGGTGTACCGCAAGGTGCACAAACTGGTGACCGGCCACCTGGCCGGTCGTATCAATCGAGGAGGTTCACAGTGACTCTGAGACTAGAGGACAAGAAAGAGATCGTCGCCGCGGTCAACCAGGCTGCGTCCGGTGCTTTTTCTGCTGTGGTTGCCGACTATCGTGGCCTGACCGTGGAGCAGATGACCAAGCTCCGCACCAAGGCTCGCGAGAATAGCGTGTACCTGCGTGTTGTCCGTAACACGCTGGCTCGCCGTGCCTTCGAAGGCACGGGTTTCGCCATCCTGAGCGATTCCCTCGTCGGTCCGACCATCATCGGCCTTTCGCTCTCCGAGAACGACATGGGCGCTGCCGCCCGTCTGTTCAAGGAGTTCGCAAAGGAAAACCAGCAGTTCGAGCTCAAGACCGCCGCCTATGACGGCAAGCTGTTCACCGGGGCGCAAATCGACGTCCTGGCCAGCCTGCCCAACCGCGAACAGGCTCTTTCCATGCTGGCATCCGTGCTGCAAGCCCCGGTTTCCAAGTTCGGCCGTCTTTTCACGGCGCTCAAGGAACAGAAGGAAACCCAGGCTGCCTGATGGCCGCCTGAATCACATCTGCTACAGATTTGGAGTAATACAAAATGGCTCTGTCCAAAGACGATATCCTGAATGCCGTTGGTGAAATGTCCGTGCTGGAACTGGTGGACCTGATCAAGGCCTTCGAAGAGAAGTTCAACGTGTCCGCCGCCGCCGTTGCCGTGGCTGCCGCTCCGGGTGCCGGTGGCGCTGCCGCCGCTGCCGAAGAGCAGACCGAGTTCAACGTCA
>DASSUO010000050.1:0-6432 GCA_035706925.1 Moraxellaceae bacterium | reverse complement strand
CCTGAATCGGGGCTTCCGGCCTTAAAAAGCATCCCCAGGCACCCGCACATTGCCTTCCATCAGGATTCGGGCACTTCGGCTCATGATGGCCTTGGTGACCGACCACTCTCCCCCCTCCTGCCGGGCCTCCGCGCCGACCCTCAGGGTCCCGGAGGGATGCCCGAATCGAACGGCCTGCCGCTGGCCGCCCCCTGCCGCCTGATTGACCAGAGTGCCCGGAATGGCAGCCGCCGTGCCGATAGCCACAGCACAGGTACCCATCATCGCGTGGTGCAATTTGCCCATGGACAGGGCACGAACCAGGAGGTCCACTTCCCCCGCCATCACCGTTTTGCCGCTGGACGCCACATAATCAGCAGGCGGTGCCACGAAGGCGATCTTGGGGGTGTGCTGGCGAGTCGCTGCCTCATCCGCAGTCTTGATCAGACCCATGCGCAGCGCGCCGGCCACCCGGATCGCCTCAAGACGGGACAGGGCCGCCGGATCCGTATTAATGGCTTCGCGGAGCTCGGTGCCCTTGTAGCCGATCTCGCCTGCATTCACGAACACGGTAGGGATACCCGCCGTGATCATGGTTGCCTTCAGCGTCCCGATTCCGGGTACCTCGAGGTCGTCGACCAGGTTGCCCGTGGGAAACAGGGCGCCGGCACCCTCGCCCTCTTCCGAGGGATCAACGAACTCAAGCACGATCTCTGCCGCAGGAAAGGTCACACCGTCCAGCTCGAAGTCACCAGTTTCCTGCACCTGGCCGTTGGTTACGGGAACATGGGCGATGATGGTCTTCCTGATATTGGCCTGCCAGATACGCACCACGCAGGTCCCGTTCTCGGGAATGCGGGAGGGATCGACCAGGCCGGCGTGAAGGGCAAACGCCCCTGCTGCTGTGGACAGGTTGCCGCAGTTCCCGCTCCAGTCCACAAAGGCCTTGTCGATGGAGACCTGGCCGTAGAGGTAGTCGACATCATGGTCCGGCACCGTGCTCTTCGACAGGATCACGCACTTGCTGGTGCTGGAGGTCGCTCCGCCCATCCCGTCAATGTGCGCGGAATAGGGATCGGGGCTGCCAATCACGCGCATGAACAGCTTGTCGCGCGCCGGGCCCGGCTGCTGACAACGGGCGGGCAGGTCCTGCAGGCGGAAAAACACCCCCTTGCTGGTCCCCCCACGCATATAGGTGGCAGGAATCTTGACCTGGGGAACGTGGCTCATCGGCTCACCCTCACTCTGAATGGATGTGCCGGGCTGATGCCCGGCCAACTGGGAAGGCCCGGGCGCTCAATGTCGCCCGGCCTTCAAAGCGTTGATTTACGCGCGGGCGCCTTCCAGGAAGTCCTTGGCGAAGCGCTGCAGCACGCCGCCGGCCTCATAGACGGACACTTCCTCGTCGGAGTCCAGACGGCACGTCACCGGCACTTCCACCAACTCTCCGTTCTTGCGATGGATGACCAGTGTCAACGTGGTGCGCGGCTTAAGCTTGCCCACGACGTCATAGGTCTCGGTGCCATCCAGACCCAGGGTCAGGCGAGTGGTGCCCGCCTTGAACTCCAGCGGCAATACGCCCATGCCGATCAGGTTGGTGCGGTGGATACGTTCGAAACCCTCCGCCACGATCGCTTCCACGCCGGCCAGACGCACACCCTTGGCCGCCCAGTCGCGTGACGAGCCCTGCCCGTAGTCGGCACCGGCCACAATGATCAGCGGCTGACGACGATTCATGTAGGTCTCGATCGCTTCCCACATGCGCATCACCTGCCCTTCGGGTTCGACGCGAGCCAGGGAGCCCTTCTTCACGGAACCATCTGCAGCGCGGACCATTTCGTTCATCAGCTGCGGATTGGCAAAGGTGGCGCGTTGCGCCGTCAGGTGGTCACCACGGTGCGTGGCATAGCTGTTGAAGTCTTCTTCCGGCAGACCCATTTTGGCCAGGTACTCGCCCGCAGCGGAATCCAGCAGGATCGCATTGGACGGCGAGAGATGGTCAGTCGTGATGTTGTCCGGCAGCAGCGCGAGCGGGCGCATGCCCTTGAGCGTGCGTTCGCCGGCCAGCGCGCCTTCCCAGTACGGGGGGCGACGGATGTAGGTGGACATCGGGCGCCAGTCGTACAGCGGCGACTCGGCGCGTTCGCTGTCCTTTTTCTCGAACATGGGAATGTAGATCTGGTTGAACTGCGAAGGCTTCACGCTTTTCGCCACCAGCGCATCGATCTCTTCGTCGCTCGGCCAGACATCCTTGAGACGGATTTCCTTGCCGTCGACCACGCCGAGCACATCCTTCTCGATGTCGAAACGCACGGTACCCGCGATGGCATAGGCCACGACCAGCGGCGGCGACGCCAGGAAGGCCTGCTTGGCATAGGGGTGGATGCGGCCGTCGAAGTTGCGGTTACCCGAGAGCACGGCGGTCGCGTACAGATCGCGCTCGATGATCTCCTGCTGGATCTTCGGGTCCAGCGCACCGGACATGCCGTTGCAGGTGGTGCAGGCAAACGCCACGATGCCGAAGCCCAGCGCTTCGAGATCCTCCAGAAGGCCGGCTTCTTTCAGGTACAGCTCGACCACCTTGGAGCCCGGGGCCAGCGACGACTTCACCCAGGGCTTGCGCACGAGCCCCAGCTTGCGGGCATTGCGTGCCATCAAGCCGGCGGCAATCACGTTGCGCGGATTCGAGGTATTCGTACAGGATGTGATGGCGGCGATGATAACGGCGCCATCAGGCAGCAGGCCCTGCTTCTCTTGCTCGCGGGCCTTGTCGAGATCCACGGCAATACCGCGTTCATGCAGCGCGGACGTCGGCAGGCGCTTGTGCGGATTGGAGGGGCCGGCCATGTTGCGCACCACGGAAGAAAGATCGAACTTCAGCACGCGCTCGTATTCAACCTTCGCGAGGGTATCGGACCAGAGACCGGCTTCCTTCGCATAGGTTTCCACCAGCTGGACCTGGTCATCGCTGCGGCCGGTGAGGCGCAGGTAATCAAGCGTCTGGTTGTCGATGGAGAACATCGCCGCCGTGGCGCCGTATTCCGGCGCCATGTTGGAAATGGTGGCACGGTCGCCGATGGTCAGGGACGAAGCGCCCTCACCGTAGAATTCCAGGTACGCGCCAACGACCTTTTCCTTGCGCAGGAATTCGGTCAGGGCCAGCACGATGTCAGTCGCGGTGATACCAGGCTGGCGACGACCAGACAGCTCTACGCCAACGATGTCGGGGAGGCGCATCCAGGAGGCACGGCCCAGCATGACGTTCTCGGCCTCGAGGCCACCCACGCCCACGGAAATCACGCCTAGCGCATCGACATGGGGCGTGTGCGAGTCGGTACCGACGCAAGTATCGGGATACGCCAGACCGTTGTCGTTATGGATCACCGGCGACATCTTTTCCAGATTGATCTGGTGCATGATGCCGTTGCCGGCGGGAATCACGTCGACGTTATCGAATGCCGTCTTGGTCCAGTTGATGAAATGGAAGCGGTCTTCGTTGCGACGTTCTTCAATATCACGGTTTTTCTGAAAGGCATCAGGATCGAAGCCGCCGCATTCCACGGCCAGGGAGTGGTCGACGATGAGCTGCACCGGCACCACCGGATTCACCTTGGCGGGATCCCCCCCCTGGTCGGCGATGGCGTCACGCAGGCCGGCGAGGTCAACCAGCGCCGTCTGGCCCAGGATGTCGTGACAGACCACACGCGCCGGAAACCAGGGGAAATCGCGCTCACGCTTGCGTTCGATGAGCTGCAGCAGGCACTCGTTGATGATGGCGGGATCCGCCTTGCGCACGATGTTCTCGGCATGCACACGCGCCGTATACGGCAGGCCGGCCCAGGCACCCGGCTTCAGGGCTTCCACCGCGGCACGCGCATCGAAGTAATCGAGCGCCGTACCCGGCAGGTTCTTGCGAAATTGCGTATTCATGATTCTTTACTTCCAAAAATGCATAAAACCGTTGGAGCGGTGATTATTTGCGGTCCATAAGTGGAACGAACTTCTGATCCTCTGGACCCGTGTAGTTGGCGCTCGGGCGGATGATCTTGCCGTCGATGCGCTGCTCGATGACGTGTGCGCTCCAGCCGGAGGTGCGGGCAATCACGAACAGCGGCGTGAACATGTCGGTGGGAACGCCCATCATGTGATAGCTGACGGCGGAGAACCAGTCGAGGTTGGGGAACATCTTCTTGATGTCCCACATCACGCTCTCAAGACGCTCGGCGATGTCGTACATCTTGGTGTTGTGCTGTTCCTTGCTCAGGTCCTGCGCCACCTTCTTGATCACCACGTTGCGAGGATCGCTCACGGTATAGACCGGGTGACCAAAACCGATGATCACTTCCTTCTTCTCGACGCGAGAGCGGATGTCGGCCTCGGCCTGATCGGGCGTGTCATAGCGCTTCTGGATCTCGAACGCGACTTCATTGGCACCGCCATGCTTGGGCCCACGCAGTGCGCCGATGCCGCCACAAATGGCCGAGTACATGTCGGAACCGGTACCCGCCACCACACGCGAGGTAAAGGTGGAGGCATTGAATTCGTGCTCGGCGTAGAGGATGAGCGACGTATGCATTGCACGTACCCAGCTGTCACGGGGCTTCTCGCCGTGCAACAGATGCAGGAAGTGGCCGCCGATGGAATCGTCGTCGGTTTCCACTTCGATACGCTTGCCGTTGTAGGCAAAGTGATACCAGTACAGCAGCATGGAACCCAGGCAGGCCATCAGCTTGTCAGCGATGTCGCGCGCGCCCGGATGATTGTGGTCCTCCTTCTCGGGCTTCACGCAACCGAGCACGGAAACGCCGGTGCGCATCACGTCCATGGGATGGGCGGACGGCGGCAATTGCTCGAGTGCCACCTTGACGGCGGCGGGCAGGCCGCGCAGCGCCTTCAGCTTGGCCTTGTAAGAGGCCAGTTCGGCCACCGTCGGCAACTTGCCGTGAACCAGCAGATGAGCAATTTCTTCAAACTCGCAGGTCGTCGCCACATCCAGGATGTCGTAACCACGGTAGTGCAGGTCATTGCCGCTGCGGCCGACGGTGCAGAGGGCGGTATTGCCGGCGGCGGTACCGGACAGGGCAACGGACTTCTTGGGCTTGAAGCCGGGGACGGTGGTTTCGGACATGTCACTCTCCTTTACGGGCATTTCGCGTTTGCCCCCCTGCTCATTCAAGTTGATACAGGGAAGCTCGATAAATTCATCGGGGCCGGATGCCTTTCGGCTTCTGGTCCCGTCACTTCCTGCCAGCCGGACATGCGGCGGCAGGATCAGCAGCACTGACAAAGTGGCGACAGTGCCGGCTGCCGGTCACGATTACTTCTTGCTGGCGAAGAGCTGATCGATCTTGTCTTCGTAGCTGTGGTAGTTCAGGAATTCATAGAGTTCCTTGCGCTTCTGCATGGTGTCCAGCACGTTGACCTGCGTGCCGTCGCGGCGCACCGCCTCGTACACAGCCAGGGCGGCCTTCTGCATGGCACGGGTAGCAGACAGCGGATACAGCACCATCGCAATGCCCTGCTCGCCCAGCTCCTTCGTCGTGTAGTAAGGCGTATCGCCAAACTCGGTGATGTTGGCCAGCACGGGCACGTTCACCGCGTCACACACCTTGCGGTACATGGTGATGTCCGTCATCGCCTCGGCAAAGATGGCATCGGCGCCTGCTTCCACATAGGCACTGATGCGGTCGATCACGCCATTCAGGCCTTCCTTCTGCAGGGAATCGGTACGGGCCATGACGACGAAACTGTCATCGGTCTTGGCATCCACCGCCGCCTTCACACGATCGACCATCTCGTCGATCGCCACGATCTCCTTGTTGGGGCGATGGCCACAGCGCTTCTGTGCCACCTGGTCCTCGATATGGACCGCCGCGGCGCCGGCCTTGATCATTTCCTTGATGGTGCGGGCAATGTTGAACGCGCCACCCCAACCCGTGTCGATATCCACCAGCAGCGGGGTATCCACGGCCGCCGTGATGCGGCGCACATCAGTCAGCACGTCGTCCAGCGAGGTGAGGCCGAGATCAGGCAAGCCGTAAGAGTAGTTGGCGACACCCGCGCCAGACAGGTAAATGGCGCGGTAACCCACCTGGGTGGCCATCATTGCCGCATAGGCATTGACGGTGCCCATTACCTGCAAGGGTTTTTCTTCGGCGATGGCCTTGCGGAAACGGCTACCGGCGGTCAGCTTCTCACTCATGTCTTACTCCTCGTTGGTGGCGGGGCGGTCACCCCTGCCCTTTCCACGCGCGTCGGACACCTCGTGGGCGGACGACTCCGGGGACGGGGCGATGTGTTCACGAAAATGGGCTTCTATGTTCTTGCGCGCCGAGCCGATGTGCCGGCGCATCAGGATTTCAGCCATCTCACCGTCTCGCGCCTCGATGGCTTCGATGATGCGATGGTGCTCACCAAAGGCCTTTTGCGGGCGGCCCTCGGTCACGGAAAACT
>DASSUO010000049.1:0-4305 GCA_035706925.1 Moraxellaceae bacterium | reverse complement strand
CGCCTGGCCCGCGAAGCGAAAGTCCTGTCGAAAATGACGCCGCTGCCGCAAAGCCTGGCTCAGCTCACACCCCTCGTCTATGACGATGTCAGCCCGAGCCTGCATGCGGTCGCGCAATATTCCTTGCATGCACATCTGATCAAACTGCGGGATGAAGGACGCGTGACTGAAAGCCCGGAAGGATGGTGCCTGTCTTGACGGTTTGCGGAGAGCTGGAAACGGAATTCGCGCCCTGACTTGTACACACGGCGCACTACGGCGTTCCCACCAGGAGTCAGGGTGCCAACACCGTCAGCGACCTCTCCCGCCCAACAAAAAGCCCGCCAATTGGCGGGCTTTTTGTCACTGCAACACCGTTCAGATCTTGCTGGTCAGTTCCGGCACGATCGTGAACAGGTCACCCACGATGCCGTAGTCGGCAACCTGGAAGATGGGGGCTTCTTCATCCTTGTTGATCGCGACGATCACCTTGGAGTCCTTCATGCCCGCCAGGTGCTGGATGGCGCCGGAAATACCGACGGCCACGTACAGCTGCGGTGCCACGACCTTGCCGGTCTGACCGACCTGCATGTCGTTGGGCACAAAGCCGGCGTCGACAGCGGCACGGGACGCACCGACAGCGGCGCCCAGCTTGTCGGCCAGCGCGTAGAGGATGGAGAAATTGTCGCCATTGCCCATGCCACGGCCGCCGGAAACGACGATCTTGGCACCGGCGAGTTCAGGACGGTCGGACTTGGCCAGCTCTTCACCCACGAACTTGCTGTTGCCGGCATCCTTGGCGGCAGCCACGGCTTCAACCGCAGCGGAGCCACCAGTGGCAGCAGCAGCGTCAAAGCCGGTCGGGCGCACGGTCAGGACCTTGATCGCATCCGTGGACTGCACGGTGGCGATGGCATTGCCGGCGTAGATCGGACGCTCGAAGGTGTCGGCAGAGACCACCTTGGAGATTTCAGAGATCTGGTTGACGTCGAGCAGCGCAGCCACGCGCGGCAGGAAATTCTTGCCGGTGGTGGTGGCCGGAGCCAGGATGTGGCTGTAGCCCTTGCCCAGCTCGGCGACGAGCAGGGAAATGTTTTCAGCGAGCTGGTGGCCGTACGCGGCGTTGTCCGCCACGAGGACCTTGCTCACGCCGTCGATCTTGGCAGCAGCGTCGGCAGCGGCCTGGCAGCCCTGACCGGCAACCAGCACGTGAATGTCGCCACCGATGGCCTTGGCAGCGGTGACCGTGTTGAGCGTGGCGCCCTTGATGGAGGCGTTATCGTGTTCGGCGTAGACGAGAATGCTCATGTTCAGATCACCTTCGCTTCGTTCTTCAGCTTTTCAACGAGTTCGTCGACGGTCTTGACCTTGATGCCGGCCTTGCGTTCGGCAGGCGGCTCGACCTTCAGGGTCTTGACGGAGGCCAGGGCGGAAACGCCGTAGTCGGCCGGGGACTTGGTGTCCAGCGGCTTCTTCTTGGCCTTCATGATGTTGGGCAGGGAGGCATAGCGCGGCTCGTTCAGGCGCAGGTCGGTGGTGACCACGGCCGGAAGGCTGAGCTCAACAGTCTGCAGGCCGCCGTCGATTTCACGGGTGACCTGGGCCTTGCCGCCTTCGACCTTCACCACGGAAGCGAACGTGCCCTGCGGCAGACCTGCCAGCGCGGCCAGCATCTGGCCGGTCTGGTTGTTGTCGCCGTCGATGGCCTGCTTGCCGAGGATGATGAGCTGGGGCTGCTCGGCATCGACGATGCCCTTCAGGATCTTGGCGATGGCCAGGGGCTGGGCGTCTTCGTCGGTCTGCACGAGGATGGCGCGGTCGGCACCGAGGGCCAGCGCGGTACGCAGCTGTTCCTGGGCAACGGCGGGGCCAACGGTGGCCACGATGATTTCGGAAACGATGCCCTTTTCCTTCAGACGCACCGCTTCTTCCACGGCAATCTCGTCAAAGGGGTTCAGGGCCATCTTCACGTTGGCCAGTTCAACGCCCGTCTTGTCCGCCTTGACGCGAACCTTCACGTTGTAGTCAACAACGCGCTTGACAGCAACAAGAGCCTTCATGGAATCCTCGGCTGAGTTGTTCGGATGGGAGGGAGTGACAATCCCGGAATGGGACAAACCGCCCGGGATGCCGCCTGGGCAGGGAGGGCCTGCCAGAAAGGTGCCGTATCTTGCAGGCTGCCTCCGGCCGGGTCAAGTGACGCAAGGTCTCAAAAACACTGGCAAAAGCGCCAATAAAAAGGCCGCCCCGAAGGCGGCCTTTTCGCGACTGACCGGTCTTACTTGCCGTCCTTCTCGTGGAGCGTCCGGTTGCCCATGCGGACGCCCGAGCTCAGCAAAAAGTCGAAGAAGGCATCCTGGTCATGGATGACGTTGTTGTAGAAGGGAGACTTGGACAGCGCGGCCGCGCCGTGCGCCAACGCCCAGGCCGCACAGATGTGAAACTCGGGCGGCACATCCGCCAGTTTGTGCTCCTCGATGCGGGCCGTGATGATGCTGGTCAGCTTCTCGAAATTGGACGCACGGATCGCATGCAGTTTCTCGAGCAGTTGGGGCACGGCCTTGTCGGCCATGAGCTTGGACTCCAGGCGGTCAAACAGGAGGTACTTGTCCGGATTCTGGACACGGAAGCGAAAGTACTCGCGCATCAGCGCTTCCTTGTCATTGTTGATGTCAATCTTGCGGAACAGGTCGGCCAGCTCTTCCTCATAGCGAATCATGAGAAGCAGGTAGATCTCGTTCTTGGTCTCGAAGTGCTTGTAAATGGTGCCTTTGCCGATACCGACCTTGTCCGCGATCATCTCGACCGTGACCCGGTCCTCGCCCTGCTCCATGAAGAGCTGGAGGGCACAATCCAGGATGGCTTGTTCACGCTGCCGGAACTCGCGGGCTTTCTGCGTCGCCTTCGCCAGGTCACTCATCTATTCCCCCAGGGGGCCGGGCGGTCAACGGAGGGCCCGGCACAAGGATGTTCTTGGTCCGGCGATGGCCACGACCCGACGATAAAGTATAAACGGCGGAACCTTGCCATGACCAGAAAGTCATTGCGACTTTCCTCCATCCACTGTGCAGGATGCCGGTCCGGCATGCAGTGAACGATCTTTACCCGGAGATGTGCCCGCCATTCGGGCCCGGGAGCAGACTGGCAATCGTGCAAATCCGCGCTTTACTCAGGACAGGCCCGCCATCGAACCCGGGCGGCGAGCCTGGCATGTTGTACTCCTGATTGACCCGGCGTCTCCCCCAGGCGCCGGGTGCTTTTTTTCCGGATCCCGTCCGGGATCAGCCAACGCCAAAAAGTGTCCGGAAGTTGGACGTTGTCGCCTCCCCCAGCGCCTCAGTCGTCATGCCGCGCAGGTCTGCCACCGCCTCTGCGACATCAACCACATAAGCGGGCTGATTCGTTTTGCCCCGGTACGGTACGGGGGCGAGCCAGGGCGAGTCAGTTTCGATGAGCAGCCTGTCCAGCGGCACCCGCTGCGCCACCTCACGAAGCCCGGCCGCATTGGCGAACGTCACGATGCCCGAGAAGGAAATGTAAAACCCGAGGTCCAGCGCAGACTTCGCCGTCTCCCAGTCTTCGGTAAAGCAATGCAGGACGCCCGCCTCCGCGCCCTCTTCACGCAGCAGCGTGATCGTATCGTGGCGCGCCGCACGCGTATGAACCACCAGGGGCTTGCCGGTACGACGCGCCGCCTGCACGTGCTTGCGGAATCGCCGCTGCTGATCCTCCGGCTTTTCCTGGTCATAGTGGTAATCCAGGCCCGTCTCTCCAATCGCCACCACGCGCGGATGTGACGCCAGTTCCACCAGTCGCTCTATTTCAGGCTCAAGTGCGTCAAGGTGCAGGGGATGGACGCCGACAGAGGCAGAGACATCCGGATATTTCTCGGCGACGGCGAGAACGGCGGGCAGGCTTTCGAGGTCGACACCGATGCAGAGAAAGTGCCGGACGCCACGCGCACGCGCCGCGGCGAGGACGCCATCGAGATCCATTCCCAGGCGATCGAAATCCAGTCGGTCAAGGTGGCAATGCGAATCAATATACATGGGGAATTACCGGCGAATCATCAACAGGCCCGGCACCGGGAGCAGATCGGACGATCTGCTGTTGCCTGTGCCGGTCAATGCAGGAAATCCGGAAATGCAAAGGGCCGGCTCACCGCCGGCCCTTTGCCACCGTGCCGCCGGGGACTTACATCGTGTGAGTCGGGCGGTCTGCCTTCAGGGCGCCGGCAAGAATGGTCTCGATCTTGCGACGCGCCTTGTCACCTTCTTCTCCGGTCAACTGGATACCGATGCCCTGGGCACGCAACCCCTGCTGGCG
>DASSUO010000048.1:0-5640 GCA_035706925.1 Moraxellaceae bacterium | reverse complement strand
TAACCGGTTCAGCGGAACGAGCACGGCCTCCGTCAGCAATGCCGGCTCCATCACTGCGGGTAACGGCGGCTACGTCGCCCTGATGGCGGCCAATGTCACCAATTCCGGTCAGGTAGCGGCGCCGGGTGGGAATGTCAGTCTCGCCGCCGGGCAGCAGGTCACGCTGACGCTGGATAACGGCAGTCTGGTCGGTCTTGCCGTCGACCGGGGCGCGGTTAGCGCCCTGGTGTCGAATCACGGCCTCATCCAGGCCAACGGTGGTCAGGTACTGCTGACCGCCGAAGCGGCGGACCAGCTCACGCGCGCTGTGGTCAACAATGACGGCGTGATCGAAGCGCAAACCGTCGCGCACGAGGGCGGCACGATTCGTCTGCTGGGCGACATGGCAAACGGCTCGGTCACTGTTGCCGGTACGCTGGATGCCAGCGCTCCTGATGGTGGCAATGGCGGCTTTATCGAAACGTCTGCGGCCCAGGTGAGGGTGGCTGACGGCACGATCGTCACGACGAAATCCGCCGGCGGCACCAACGGTAGCTGGCTCATTGATCCTGCTGATTTCACGATCGCCGCCAGTGGCGGTGACATCAGCGGCGCGACGCTGGGGGCCAATCTGGCCAATGGCGATGTACTCCTGCAAAGCAGCAGCGGCACAGTCAACACGAGCGGCAGCGGCAGCATCAACGTCAATGACGCGGTCAGCTGGAACGCCAATACGCTGACACTCACGGCGGCATATAACGTCAACATCAATGCGGTCATGACCGCGGGCGGTACCGCCGGCCTGGCGCTCAACCCGGCGACGGCCAACGGGTCGGATGCGGGCGTCCCCGGGGGGACGGTGATCATCGGTCTCACTGGCACCGGCTTCCGCGGCCGTGTCGACTTTACCGGCACCGGCAACACACTCAGCATCAACGGCACACCGTACACGATCATCTCGGCGCTGGGGACGCAGGGCGATACCGGCGGCACCACGCTGCAGGGGATGGTCGGTGGGCTGACCGGATACTACGCGCTTGGCAATGACATCGATGCCAGCAGTACCGCCGGGTGGAACGCCAATCAGGGATTCACGCCGGTCGGCAACGGGAGCACACCGTTCTCTGGCGTATTCGACGGACTTGGCCACACGATCACCGGACTGACGGAGCAGGCGAACAGCAATTATCTGGGTCTGTTCGGCAACACGTGGGGTGGCGCCATCCGGAACGTGGGCGTAACCAATTATTCGATCAGCGGGGCCAGCACCGTCGGCGGCCTGGTGGGCTACAACGGCAGCACGCTATCGAGCGTATATGGCGTCGGCACGGTGACCGGAAATGGCGGCTTTGTAGGTGGGCTGGTCGGGAACGGCAACGGATCGATTACCGACGCATTTGTTTCCGACAGCACGGTGTCCGGTGGAACGAGTTCCAATGTCGGCGGCATCGCCGGGAATAGCTCGGGCACGATCAGTCACGCCTTTGTGCTGAACACGTCAGTCACGGGCGCATCGAATGTCGGCGGCCTTGTCGGGCAAAATGGCGGGAGCCTCCAGGAAGTTTACACCGCAGGCGGCATGGTCTCGGGCTCATCGGTCGTTGGGGGGCTTGTCGGTCTCAACAATGGCTCTATTGTCGACGCCTACTCGACATCAGCGGTCAGCGGGTCCAGTGCTACGGGTGGCCTGATCGGGCAACAAGGCAGCACATATGTCTACAGTGTTCCGTATTCCTACTGGGTATCGACCGGTTGTGACCGCTACGGCTGCTACGGCTACTGGGCGACGGGATACAACTATTACACGGGCTACAACACGGGCACCGTGAATGGCTCATTCTCGGCCAGCGATCTCACCGGGCAATCTGCAGCGATCGGTTATCTGGTGTCAGGGAGCGGCACGGCCATATCGACGACCGCTGCTGCGATGACGTCATTGAGCACGTACACCGGCGCCGGATGGAGCATTGCGGCGAGTTCCGGCAGCAGCGCGATCTGGCGAATCTACGATGGCAGCACACAGCCGCTCCTGCGCGACTTCCTGACGCCGGTAACCGTCACTCCGACACAAAGCCTTGTTTATGACGCTGCTGTGCAGGGAAATTCCGGCTCGCTCACGTACTCGTTGATACCTGACCTCACGCAGATACAGGGGTCGCCCGTGTACTCAGGTACGGGCCTGAATGCGGGCAGCTATGCGCTCACGGTTTCCGGCCTCTACTCCGGCCAGAAGGGCTACGACATCAGTTACGCAACGGGCACGCTGACCATTACGCCTGCTACCCTGACGTTGAGCGCGACGACCAATACCAAGGTTTTTGACGGCAATACGTCGGCGGCAGCCACGGTGAGCGTAAGTGGCCTCCAGGGTGCTGATGCCGTGACCGGACTGTCCGAGAGCTACGCCTCGAAGAACGTGCTGGGATTGAACGGCAGCACGCTGAATGTCGATGGGGGCTACACCGTCAATGATGGAAACGGCGGTGCCAATTACACGGTCGTGACCAACACTGCAGCCGGTACCATTACGCCGGCCACGCTGACACTGAATGCCGCGACCAACACCAAGGTCTACGACGGCAACACCAGTGCAGCGGCCACGGTTGGTGTCAGCGGTCTGCAAGGTACCGATTCCGTCACCGGCCTGACCGAGAGCTATGGTTCGAAGAACGTGCTCGGTACGAACGGCAGCACGCTGAGTGTCGACGCCGGCTACATGGTTAACGACGGTAACGTGGGCGGCAACTACACCATTGTGACCAATACGGCGGCGGGCACGATCACGCCGGCCACGCTGACGCTGAATGCCGCGACCAACACCAAGGTCTACGACGGCAACACCAGTGCAGCGGCCACGGTTGGTGTCAGCGGTCTGCAAGGTGCCGATTCCGTCACCGGCCTGACCGAGAGCTATGGTTCGAAGAACGTGCTCGGTACGAACGGCAGCACGCTGAGCGTCGACGCCGGCTACACGGTTAACGACGGTAACGTGGGCGGCAACTACACCATTGTGACCAACACGGCGGCGGGCACGATCACGCCGGTTCCTCTCACGGTAACTGCCATCGATGCCACCAAGCCACTGGGTGCGTTGCTGCCCTCCTTCGTCGCGACCACGACTGGCTTCGTACCGGGCGAGGGCGTCTCGAACCTTACCGGGTCGCTGCAATTCCTGACGTCCGCGACCAAGGCCTCGCCCGCCGGCACCTATGTGGTGACGCCCGCCGGTGTCAGCGATTCCAATTACGACATCACCTTCGTTGACGGCACACTGACGATCCAGGCGGTGCCCGCGCAGGAGACGTCGGCGCGCGTTCTGGCTACCACACAGAACCCCTCTCATGACAGGGCTGGCGGTTTTGCGGATGAGTCTGGTCCGGATGCTCAGGGCAACCCGCACGTGACCATCCGGAATGGCGGCCTGCGCCTCCCCTCGGACATGGGTAACCAGGACGGAATGTGACTGTCAGCGGACGATGCGGGCCCGCATGGCCGCATCGTCCGCCTCCCGCCTCTCAAGGTGCCCGGACCTCGATCCCGGGCATGTTGTCTCAAGGACTTTCGGAAATCCGCTTTATGGAAAACAATTCGCTGCTGAAGCCGGCAATGGCCGTCTTTTTTCTGGGTGTGTCGTCCCTCGCAACGGCGGCCACGCCACCGGATGCCGGTCAGACGCTCCAGCAGTTGCAGAGCGCACCGCCGCCCGCGGCTCCGGCCAAGCCAGCCCCCGTACTGATCAACGGATCGACGACGGCAGAGCCACATCAGGCAGAGACGGTAGAAAAAATTCACGTCAACCATGTGGTATTCCGCGGCAATACAGCATTCAGCAGTGAGCAGCTGAGTCGCATTGCGCATGTCGAAAGCGCCGATGTCTCGATCCAGGATCTTCGCGCGGCGGCCCACCGTGTCAGCCAGTTTTACCGTGATCAGGGCTTTCTGGTGGCGCGTGCCTACCTGCCTGCGCAGGACATTGTTGGCGGCGTGGTCACCATCGCCGTGCTCGAAGGAAAGCTGGATCGCATCGAAGTGAACAACGCGAGCGACGTGTCGAGTGAACGCGTTCGTCGTGTCGTTGCCAGCCAGATGCCCGGCCAGGCCCCGGTCAATACAGCGGGCGCCAATCGCGCCTTGCTGCTTCTGCAGCAGACTCCTGGCATCGGGGCGGTGCAGGGCAGCCTCCATCCGGGAGCTGAGGTAGGTACCACCGCCATGACGGTTGACGTGAAGTCGGCGCCTCTCGTGTCGGGCAACATTGCCGCAGACAACTATGGCAGCTCCTTTACCGGGAAAAACCGCCTGAGTGGCAATCTGGTGGTCTCCAACATGCTGTCGCGTGCCGACCAGTTGACGTTCCAGGGCATCGTGACGGATCGCGACGCGCTCGATAGCGGGCGAATCGCCTGGGACTTCCCCGTGGCCTATGACGGCATCCGAGTGGGCGCTGCGGTAAGCCATACCGGTTATGAAGTGGGTAAGCAATTTACGGCGCTCGATACGCACGGGTCGGCGCGCACGACTGCACTCTATGGCAACTATCCGATGGTGCTGACGCCAACCGCGCAGGTTAACGGCAATGTGTCAGTCGAGTGGCGTGATCTTGTTGATACGACCGGCGCACTGTCCTTCTCTGACCGGAAGGCGATCATGGCCACCGTGCTCACGCTGAGCGGAAACTTTGTCGACACGGCACTGGGTCAGCCGGCCAGCAGCGACTGGAAGGTGGCGGGAACCTTCGGCGATCTCGACTTGCGGACGCTCAGCGTCGCGGCGCTGGATGCTGTCAGCGCCCATGCCGAAGGCCACTACCAGAAGCTCGTCATCCGCTTGAATCGTGAGCAAACGCTGATCGGGAACCTGTCCTTTTACGCGGCGGGTACGGCCCAGCGCGCCGACAACAATCTGGATTCCTCCGAGCAGTTCTTCCTGGGTGGCCCGAACGGCATCCGCGCCTATCCGGTGGGCGAGGCGCCGGGCGACGAGGGCTGGCAGGGAACGCTGGAGTTCCGGTATCGCGTGGCGCGCCCGGTCCAGCTCCTGGTGTTCCACGATCTGGGTATGGTCGAGGCCAATCATTCGCCCTACATCAATCAGGCCAACGGTCGGCATCTGTCCGGCTCGGGTTTCGGTCTTAACGGCAACTGGTCGTCCTACAGCGTCAAGACGGGTCTTGCCTGGCGCGGGGGTAGCGATGCTCCGACGTCAGATGGCGACAAGCGTCCGCGCTTCTGGCTGCAGGCGGGCTATTCGTTCTGATATCCGGCGGTGTCGGTTGAGCATCCGGCAGAGCGGGGGCATCACCGGTTCGTGATGTCGCTCGTGCGGCGGGTGGGAACCGGCACGCCTCCTCCTGGAAATTTGGTGGCGTCATGAAAATCCTGGTTGAGCAGACGATCGAGGGACTCCTGGAGGCCAAGCAATGGCCTGCCATTGCCCATTACTTCTCTCTGCACGAACCGTCATCCGCCATGGAGTTCAAGGCAAGGGCACTGCAGCGCATTCACCTCGGGAAGGACGCCTCTGCTCTTCATCTGGCCGCGGCGGACTTTGAAGAAGCCTGCCGGCGCGCGCCCGCCGATCCTGTCAACTGGATCAACCTTGCCCAGTGCCAGCTCGATATCGGGCTGACGGACGCCGCCTTTGCATCAGCCATGGCCGCCT
>DASSUO010000047.1:0-7977 GCA_035706925.1 Moraxellaceae bacterium | reverse complement strand
GTCAACACGCGCCTTGTGACACTGGCACGCGCCACGGCCCTCAATAGCCAGGCCGCCATGGCATTCGGCGATGACCGCGAGGCGCGACAGATCCTTCAGTCGCTTCGCGCCGACAGCACCATTGCATACGCCTGCCTGATCGACATGCGCGGCCGCGTTTTTGCCGGCGTCGCGCTCCGTCGCCATGACCAGAAATGCGTACTCAACGAGCCACACAGCGTCCTGTCGCCGCTGGTCCACCTGGATACGCCGGTCAACCTCCAGAAGGAGCAGTTGGGCACCCTTCACATCGATGCCGATACGACGCCCCTCTGGCGGAATCTCGCCACCTATCTCCTGGTGATGGGAGCCCTCGCCCTGGCAGCGCTCATGCTCGGGTCCCTGCTCGGACGCCGGCTGATCCGGCAAGTCACCACTCCCATCCTCAATCTTGCCGCCACGGCAGAAAACGTTTCAGCCACACGGGAATATGACCTCCGTGCCGAAGGGGGAGGCAATGATGAAATCGGCCTGCTGATACGACGCTTCAACGAGATGCTGGCGCAGATCGAAGCGCGCGATGCCGAACTCAAACAGCATCGCGAGGGACTGGAGCAGCTGGTTGCCGAACGCACGCGGCAATTGCGCGAGGCCAAGGACGCTGCCGAAGCCGCCAACCAGGCCAAATCCCTGTTTCTCGCCATGATGAGCCACGAAATCCGCACGCCCATGAACGGGGTGCTGGGCATGACCGAGCTGCTGCTGGACAGCCCGCTCAACACTGACCAGCATCATTGGGCTGAAGCCGTGCATACCTCGGGCGAGTCGCTCCTCGCGATCATCAATGACATTCTCGACTTCTCCAAGATCGAAGCCGGCAAACTGGAGCTGGAAACCATCGACTTCGAGCCCGCCCGTGTCACCAGCGACGTGGTGGAGCTACTCTCCGAGCGCGCCCGCAACAAGGGACTGGAGCTGGCCTGCGAGATATCGCCCGATGTACCGGCCGTCGTGAGCGGCGACCCCAATCGTCTGCGCCAGATCCTGGTCAACCTCATGGGCAACGCCATCAAGTTCACTGAACAGGGACATGTGCGCGTTCGCCTCGCCAATGGCGGAATGCAGGACGGCAAGGTCCGGCTGGCCTTCGAAGTGGAAGACACCGGGATCGGCATGAGTCCGGATGCGCTCAGCCATCTTTTCCAGCCCTTTGTGCAGGTCGACAGCTCGCACGCGCGCCGCTTTGGCGGCACCGGCCTCGGGCTTGCGATCGTGCGGCAACTGGTCGAAATGATGGGCGGTCATATCGACGTCGACTCTGCACCGGGGCGTGGCAGCTGTTTCCGGTTCGCACTCGTCATGACACCGGTCGCAACTGCCCCTGCCACGCATCCCGTCGCAGAATCTCCTCGTACGCATCGCCTTGACGGCCTGCACGTACTACTGGCAGAAGACACGCCGACCAATCAGGAAGTGGCGCGCGCCATGCTGAGGCAGCTCGGCTGCGTGATCTCTGTCGTCAGCGATGGCCGCGCCGCCGTCGACGCCTTCCGGCGACAGCCTCCCGACATCATCCTGATGGACTGCCAGATGCCGGAAATGGACGGCTTCGAGGCCACCCGGCAAATACGCGAGATCGAGAAAGAGTCGGGTCTCCCGCCCACGCCCATCATTGCCGTCACGGCGGGCATCCTGCGCGACGAACGCACTGCTTGCCTCGCCAGTGGCATGAACGATTTCCTGGCCAAGCCGTTCCGGCGTGCCGACCTCATCGATGCACTGATGCGCTGGCGGCCTCGCCCGGCGAGTGTTCCCGGCACGAGGACCTTGTCATGATGACGCTCCGGCTCACTCTGCGGCTCTGCGGACTGGCACTTGCCCTCGGCCTCCCGCCCCTCGCGATCGCCGAAGAAGACCTGCTGACACTGCCCTTTGAGGATCTGGCGCGCACGCGGGTCAGCATCGCGACGGGCACTCCGAAACAGTTGTCGGAAACGCCTGCCACGACCAGCGTCATCACGGCGCGCGAGCTTGAGGCCATGGGGGCCCAGGACATCGGCGAAGCCCTGGAGGCCGTGCCCGGCCTGCATGTATCGAACGGCAGCTTCCAGTATGCCCCGCGCTATTTCATCCGCGGCATCACATCGACGTACAACCCCCACACACTCGTGCTGGTGAACGGCATTCCGCAAACGAGCCTCTTTCTCGGCGATCGTGGCGAGCGCATTCCGAATCTCTACAGCCTCCCCGTCAAGCTGCTGGACCGCATCGAAGTCATCCGCGGCCCGGGCTCGGCGCTATACGGTGCGGATGCATTTGCGGGGGTGATCAACCTCATCACCCGCTCTCCCGTCGACATGAAGGGCGGACAGGTCAGTGTCAGTGCCGGCAGCTTTGACACCGGCCGCGCGCATGTCATGGAGTCCGTCCACAGCGAAAAGGTCCATGCACTTTTTTCCGCCGCCTGGCTGCAAACCGCGGGCGACCACGATGCCATCATCGTCAGCGACGCCCAGACCAACTTCGACAATGCCGGAATCAGCCCGCCGGCATCCATGGCCCCGGGACCGGCGCAGACGAGTGCCCGTGGCTACGACCTGCGAACGGAAATCCAGTTCGGCGATTTTGAATTGCGCATGGGCTGGATGGACACATGGGACACCGGGACGGGCCAGGGCATCAATGACGCGCTGGACCCCACCAGCCGGTTCGAACATCATCGTGGCCATTTCGATCTTGGCTGGCGACGGGGCGACCTCAAACCGGGCTGGGAATTCGGTGCACGGGTCAGCTACCTCTACGGCGATTTTCGCAATGACAAGATTTACCTGTATCCGCCTGGTGCATTTTACGGCACGTTCCCGGCGGGCCTGATCAGCTCGCCCAACCTCTTTGAGGAAAATGCGCGCGCCGATTTCGATGCCCTGTTTACCGGGATCGATGCCCATCGCGTCCGCCTCGGTACGGGCTTCTACTGGGGCGACCTGTTCAAGACCACCAACGTCAACAATTACATGAACGGCGCGCCAAGCCCGACCCCCGTGGACGTCAGCGATACCCCGGCCGTATTCCAGCCGGAAAACCAGCGCACGAGCAGCTACGTCTTCGCGCAAGACGAGTGGGCGATGGCGGAACGGTGGGAGCTCACGGGCGGCGTCCGCTACGACAACTATTCGGATGTGGGCGGGACCACCAATCCGCGCCTCTCCCTGGTATGGAACACGACCGATACGCTGACGACCAAATTCATTTACGGCGAAGCGTTCCGTCCGCCGGCCTTTTTCGAGCTTTATGGCACCAGCAATCCCGTGGCACTGGGAAATCCCCAGCTAAAGCCGGAAAAACTCCGCAGTGTGGAGTTGGCACTGAACTGGAAGCCGCTCGCAAGAATGAGTTGGGATACCAGTGTCTACCGGCTGCGCATCCACGACTTCATCGACTTCCAGAATGATCCGGGCCAACCGACGTTTACCGCGCGTAACAGTGCCCAGGTAGTGGGGTACGGGCTTGAAACGGAACTGCGCTTCCAGGTGAATCCGGCGCTGGACCTGATGGCAAACTTCAGCATGCAGCGCACGCGCGACCAGAACGGCTATCCGCTTGGCATTGCCCCGAACGAAGAGGGGCATCTGCGGGCGACCTGGCGCGCCGCGCCACACTGGCAAGTGACCCCTCAACTCAACTGGGTAGGTTCACGGGAGCGCACCGCTGGCGACACTCGCGCCGACTTGTCCGGCTATGTGACGGCCGACCTCTCTGTCCGCCATGCACTCACAAACCGCCTGGACATCGGTCTGCGGGCACGCAACCTGGCCAATGCCGATGTGCGCGAACCGAGTCGCGGTCCGGGGCCGGGACAGACCGAGGCGGCCATTCGCTACGACCTTCCGCAGTCGGGGCGCGACATCCTGCTGGAGTTGACCAGCCGCTGGTGACCGGTCGCTTGCTTCAAAACCTGCGGGCCTTGTGCGACACTGCGGCCTCGCTCGATCGGCCCGCAACCGGGTGAGCCCTCCCACCGTTATTCGGAAGCCCTGGATCATGCCCACCCTGGCCGGCCTCAGCGCTGCCTTGCTGTATGTCCTTGCCAGCCTCCTGCTGGGCCGGCAGATCGCCCGCCACACGCCGCTCCAGGCAGAACGCATCCTCGGTCTTGGCGCGCTTGCCCTGCCGCTGCACCTCATCAGCCTGCATGCCGCCATCTATCAGGGCGGCGGACTGGACCTCAGCCTCTTCAACGTGGTGTCGCTGGTGGGCTGGCTGATTGCCACCCTGTCGATCGCGATGAGCCTGTACCAGCCTGTCATCATCCTGACCATCGGCGCGTTTCCATTGGCGGCTCTCGGCATCGTGCTGTCCCTCTTCCTGCACGATCCTTATGCGCCCCTGCACGGCCTTTCGCCAGGTGTGCAAAGCCATATCCTGCTGTCCATCCTTGCGTATAGCGTTCTCACGATTGCAGCCGCGCACGCGGTACTGCTCGCCATCCAGGATCGCCACCTGCGTCTTCACAAGCGCGGCTTCCTGAAAACGCTTCCTCCGCTTGAGACAATGGAACGGCTGCTCTTTGACCTGATCGCCATTGGTTTCGCACTGCTGACCGTGGCAATCGTCACAGGCTTCCTGACGGTCGAGAACCTGTTTGCGCAGCATCTGGTCCACAAGACTGTTTTCACGCTCGCCGCCTGGCTGGTATTTGCCGTATTGCTTGCGGGTCGTCACTGGGTCGGCTGGCGCGGCACTACCGCCATTCGCTTCACCCTTTGGGGGTTCGCGCTCCTCCTGCTGGGCTTCTACGGCAGCAAGGCCGTGCTCGAGCTCATCCTTCACCGGCCGGCCTGAACCCGCCGTGATTGCCCTGGTTGCGCCATGGATACCGTAGCTCCGGGCCTGCTGTGCGGCCTCCTGATGGGCGCCCTGCTGCTTTCTGCCTTTTTCTCGGCGGCGGAGACCGGCATGATGACGGCGAACCGGTATCGCCTTCGTCACGAGGCCAGGATGGGCGGTCGGAGTGCGCAACGTGTCGTGCGCCTGCTCGCCCAGCCAGAGCGTCTGCTGGGGGTCATCCTGATCGGCAATACGCTGGCCAATATTACGGCCGCCGCCCTTGCTGCCGTGATCGGCGTGCGGGAGGGAGGCAACAGCGGCCTGATCACCGGCGTCATCCTGGTGACCTTCACCATCCTGATCCTGGGCGAGGTGGGCCCCAAAACCCTGGCATCCCGCCACCCCGAGCGTATTGCCCGTTTTGCCGCCATTGTCCTGACGGGCCTGATGCCGCTGTTACGGCCCCTGGTCGGCGTCGTGAACATCTCCGCCAACACCCTCTTCCGCCTCGACTCCATCGCCCGGGGCGAGCAGCGGCTGAACAGCGACGAACTGCGCGCCCTGGTTCAGGACGTCTTCATTCCGCGCCAGCATCGCAGCATGCTGCTGGGTGTACTGGAGCTCGACAACATCACTGTCAACGACATCATGGTCCCGCGGGGAGATGTGCAAGGCATCGACATCGAGGCCGACATCGACGTGATCGTGAAGCAGTTGCGCCGTACCCAGCACACACGCCTCCCCGTCTACCGCGGTGAGCTGAACAATTGCGTGGGCATTCTTCACGTACGCAACTGCACACGCTTTCTCGGCAAGCCCGGACTGACCAAGGCGGAAATCCTCCAGCACGTCCGCGAACCCTATTTCGTGCCGGAAGGCACTACGTTGCCGACACAGCTGGTGCAGTTCCAGAAGCGCAAGCAGCGCTTCAGCCTGGTGGTCGACGAGTACGGCGATGTCCAGGGTATCGTGACGCTGGAAGCCATTCTTGAGGAAATCGTGGGCGAATTCACCACCGGTATCGGTGACTCACACAAGGACATGGTGCAACAGGCGGACGGGGCCTGGCTGATCGATGGCGCTGCAACCGTTCGCGACATCAATCGCCTGCTGCAATGGCAGCTGCCCGTGCAGGGTCCACGGACGCTCAATGGCCTCATCCTGGAAGCACTGGAAACCATTCCCGAATCCGCCGTCTCGCTACGGCTCGGCCATTATTGCGTGGAAGTGGTGCAAGTGCGCGACAACGCCGTCAAGCTGGCTCGCGTGTATCCTCCCGGTTCGCCTGCCGTCAACGCGCACTGATCCCCCGGCCGGGGGATCAGGTCGGGAGTCTTGCATGCCAAATCGCCACTCTTGCGCCTGATCCGACGTCCGGGGGCACGCCCGATGTTCCGGGGCGCAAGAAAGGTGACAGGAGCGACAACCCTCCTGTCACCAGGGGACCGAGCCCGTCAGTTCAGAGTGATACCTGAATGGCGGCTACAACGGCTCGCGCCTTCTCGCGCGCCTCGTCAAGCGTTCCGCCCAAAGCCAACCCCACGCCCAGCCGGCGAGCGCCATGGATTTCCGGCTTGCCAAACAGCTTGAGATCCGTATCGGGCTGCGCCAGCGCCTGTCCCAGATTGCCAAAACGCATGTTGCGGGATTCACCTCGAACCAGCAGCGCACAGGATGCTGCCGGTCCATTTTGCCGGATGACCGGAACCGGCAGGCCGAGGATGGCCCGTGCGTGCAGCGCAAATTCCGACTGCTGTTGAGAAATGAGCGTTACGAGGCCGGTATCGTGCGGGCGCGGAGAGACTTCGCTGAACCAGACCTGGTCCCCCTTTACGAAGAGCTCAACGCCGAAGATTCCCCATCCGCCCAGCGCTGCGGTCACGCGCTCCGCCATATGCCGGGCCTTGGCCAATGCTGCCGGTGACATGGGCTGCGGCTGCCACGATTCGCGGTAATCGCCATCGACCTGCAGATGACCAATGGGATCGCAGAAGGTCGTGCCACCGGCATGACGCACCGTCAGCAGCGTGATCTCGTAATCGAAATCGATGAACCCCTCGACGATGACTCGCCCCTTGCCTGCCCGGCCGCCTTCCTGGGCATAGTCCCATGCGCCCTGCAGACCAAGTTCATCGCGCAGCACGCTCTGCCCCTTTCCCGATGACGACATCACCGGCTTCACGACACAGGGAAACCCGACCTCACGAACGGCCGTGGCAAAGGAGCCGTAATCATCCGCAAACCGATACGGCGACGTCGCCAGCCCCAGCTCTTCGGCGGCCAGGCGCCGTATGCCTTCGCGATGCATGGTAAGGCGTGCCGCCGTTGCGGTCGGCACGACGCGGACACCTTCGGCCTCGAGCTGCACCAGCGCATCCGTGGCGATCGCCTCGATCTCCGGCACCACCAGATGCGGCTGCTCTTCGAGGATGACGCGACGCAAGGACTCCGGGTCGAGCATGTCGATGACATGGCTGCGGTCCGCGACCTGCATGCCGGGTGCGTGCGCATAACGATCGACAGCGATCACCTCGCAGCCAAGCCGCTTCAACTCAATCACTACCTCGCGACCGAGTTCACCAGCACCACAAAACAGGACGCGCGTTGCTCCCGGCGAAAACGGGGTTCCGAGCGTCAGGGAAAAATCACTCATGCAGCAATTCCTTTGGATTGGTACGGGCCACCGGCGTTTCGCTGGCGGGGCCACCCGTTGTCACGGCCGCCCGGTTCGCATTCGCCTGGCGACGCGACACGGCAGCATTTTTTTCGATCCACGGCCGGAGCCGCTCCATCACCACCAGTTGGGCCACCATCGATCCCATCTGGTCAATATAGGGGACGCGATCCACCAGTTTGTGCGCCAGGCGCAGCAACAGGGGAGCATCGTTGCCGACCTCATGTGCGGCAGACACCAGCATCAACGTTCCCGGGTCATCGGGCAGCGGATGCCACTCGCTCGCGCCGCGTAACTGGGCCAGGTCACCCGCCGTCCGCTCGAACTCAAGACGGTTAGGCGCCACCCAGGTGTTGTGTACCTGCAGGCCCATGGAAAAACGGACGATCAGGATGGCAAAGCGGATATCGAGATCAAGATCCACGTCGCGTCCGCGATCCTGGACACCCACGTCGTGCAGTTCCTTGATCGCTTCCGGGAGCTGATGATACCGCGTT
>DASSUO010000046.1:0-3480 GCA_035706925.1 Moraxellaceae bacterium | reverse complement strand
TGGTCGCGGCAGTTGGCCAGCGGCGCTCGCGGCTGAACCTGCGCTTGCCGGCGAGCGAGGCTGTGGGGTCCGGCTTTTTGCTGCCCTTGCTGTTGTTGTGCCGATGTGTCGCGGCAGAAGCCGCTCCTGTGAATTGATTTTGTTTGCTCGCAAGACCGAGACTGACCATGCCCTTTATTCCTCATACCGACGACGATGTGCGCAAGATGCTGGACGCCATCGGCGCGCCCTCCATCGAGGCGCTGTTCGATGAAATCCCGCTGCACCTTCGCGGCAACACCCTGGCCGGCATCCCCTCCGGCCTGACCGAAATGGAAGTCACGCGCGAGATGCGCGAGCGCGCGCACTCTGACGAAGCCGAGCTGTGCTTCCTCGGTGCCGGTGCCTACGAGCACCACATTCCGGCCGTGGTATGGGAAATGGCCTCGCGCGGCGAGTTCCTGACGGCCTATACGCCGTACCAGGCCGAAGCCTCGCAGGGCACCCTGCAGGTCATCTACGAATTCCAGACCATGATGGCCAACCTCACGGCCATGGATGTCTGTAATGCGTCTGTCTATGACGGCGCGTCGGGCCTGGCCGAAGCCGTCCTCATGGCTGTGCGCGCCAACAAGCACTCCAAGAGCCGTCGTGTGCTGGTACCCCGTGGCGTGAATCCGCTGTATCGCGAAGCGCTGCAGGCAATCGTGACCATGCAGGGCATCGAAGTGGTCGAGCTGGATTTCAGCAAGACGGGCGGTCATGTCGATGTGGCGGCGCTGGGCCGTTACGAAGATCGTGACTTCACGGCGCTGGTGATTCCGCAGCCCAATTTCTTCGGCGTGCTGGAAGAAGTCGACGCGCTGACCGACTGGGCGCACTCCCAGAACATGCTGGTGATCGCCGCCGTGAATCCGATGGCGCTGGCCATCTTTTCCGCACCGGGCGAGTGGGGCAAGAAGGGCGCGGACATCGTGGTGGGTGAGGCCCAGCCCTTCGGCATTCCGCTGTCCTCGGGCGGTCCGTATGTCGGCTTTGTCTGTACCAAGATGGAATTCGTGCGCCAGATGCCCGGCCGTCTCATCGGTCGCACGGTCGATCTCGAAGGCAAGACCGGCTTTGCACTGACGTTGCAGGCGCGTGAGCAGCACATCCGCCGCGCCAAGGCCACGTCCAACATCTGCACCAACCAGGGTCTGGCCATGACGGCTGCCACCATCTACCTCAGCTTGCTGGGGGCAGAAGGTCTGGAGCGTGTGGCACTGGCATCGCACAACAACATCCGTGAACTCGCGCAGGGCACGAGCAAGCTGGGCGGCATCTCGCGCCCGTTCAGCCGTCCGGTGTTCCATGAAAAGGTATTGCGCCTGAGCAAGCCGGTTGCCCCGGTGCTGGCCCACATGGCGGCCAACGGGATTCTTGGCGGTCTCGATCTGGCGCCTTATTACCCCGAGCTTGGTGATGCCCTGTTGGTCTGCGCCACCGAAACCAAGACCGCTGGCGACATCGACCGCTACGTGAAGGCCCTCGACAAGGCCCTGCTGGAGACCTGAAAAAATGACACTGATTTTTGAACGGTCCGCCAAGGGACGCTTCGCGACTTCGCAGGCCCCGCGTGTGCGTCACGATCTCAACGACGTGCCGGACAACCTGCGCCGCAAGAGCCGCGCCGTGCTGCCGGAAGTCTCCGAGCTGCAGGTGGTGCGTCATTACACCAACCTGTCGCGCAAGAACTTCAGCATCGACACCCAGTTCTATCCGCTGGGTTCCTGCACCATGAAGTACAACCCGCGTGGCGCACACAAGGCTGCCATGCTGCCGGGCTTCCTGGCCCGCCATCCGCTGGCGCCGCTGACGCACTCGCAGGGTTTCCTGGCCTGCCTGCACGACCTGCAGGAAACACTGCGTGAAGTGACCGGCATGAAGGGCGTGTCCCTGTCGCCGGCCGCCGGCGCACAAGGTGAGTTTGCGGGCGTGGCCATGATCCGCGCCTATCACGAATCGCGACAGGATCATGAGCGCACCGAGATGCTCATCCCGTCCACGGCGCACGGGACCAACCCGGCGACGGCCGTGATGTGCGGCTACAGGGTGCGCGAGATTCCCGTACTGCCGAATGGCGACGTGGACCTCGAGGCGCTGAAGGCGGCGGTCGGCCCGCAGACGGTCGGACTCATGATGACCAATCCCTCGACCTGCGGCGTGTTCGAGCAGCAGATCGAGGCCATCGCACGCACGGTGCACGAGGCCGGCGGCCTGCTCTACTACGATGGCGCCAACCTCAACGCCATCCTGGGCAAGGTGCGTCCTGGCGACATGGGCTTCGACGTGCTGCACATGAACCTGCACAAGACCTTTGCCACGCCGCACGGCGGGGGTGGTCCGGGCGCGGGTCCCGTGGGCGTCTCCGAGCGCCTGTTGCCCTTCCTGCCGACGCCCATGGCCGGCCGCAAGGACGATGGCAGCTACTACTGGATCGGTCCGGCCGAATTGCCGCAGACCATTGGTCGTCTCTCCGCGTTCATGGGTAATGCCGGCGTGCTGCTGCGTGCGTTCTACTACGGACGCGCGCTGGGTCGCGAAGGCCTGCACCGCGTGGGCGAGTACTCCACGCTGAATGCCAACTACCTGATGGCGCGTCTGGCCGCCGAAGGCTTCCAGCTCGCGTATCCGGAACGTCGTGCCTCGCACGAGTTCATCATCACCTTCGCCAAGGAGGCAAAGGAGCTCGGTGTGACCGCGATGGACTTCGCCAAGCGCCTGCTGGACTACGGCATCCACTCGCCGACCACCTACTTCCCGCTGCTCGTGCCGGAGTGCTGGCTGATTGAGCCCACCGAGACCGAGTCGCTGGACGAACTGGACGGCTTTGTTGATGCCCTGGTGAAGATTCGCGAGGAAGCCCGCAAGACCCCCGAGGTCGTGCGTGGTGCGCCGCACACGCAGCCGGTGCGTCGCCTGGATGACGTGCGCGCTGCCCGCGAACTCAACCTGAAGTGGACGCCGGCGGACCAGCACACCTGATCCGCCCACGGCACTTTCCGGAACAGGCGTTCCCGTAGAGACCGAGGCAGTAGCCCCGCCGATTGCCTCGGCGCTCCTGCCAAACGCCGCGGCCCACACGCCCACCTCCTGCGCAACCCCGCAGGAGCGGCGTCGGCCGCGATGGCCAGCATTCGTTGTACACCTTCGCACCAGCGCACCCTTCGTCACTTCCCGCGGAGGGTGCGTCACCCAAAGCGCCATGGCACCCGAAGGGACATGGCCGCGTTGCAGTCGCGACGCCTCCTCCCTTCACGTGCCGACGGCATGCCCCGTCACTCCCGGTGGTGATGCCACCTTTTCAGGAATCCGCCATGACCGCGCTCAAGCCCCTCAAGCTCAAGCTTCACGAAGACCGTCGCCTGCGCGAGGGTCATCTCTGGATCTACTCCAATGAAGTGGATGTGGCCGCCACCCCGCTGCGCAACTTTGCGGCGGGCGAGCAGGTGATGGTGGAGG
>DASSUO010000045.1:0-13880 GCA_035706925.1 Moraxellaceae bacterium | reverse complement strand
CATCGGCATGCCGCAGTCGCTAAAAGTGGGCGGCATGGGTGAAGTATTGCGCAATCCGATCTATTCCACTGGTGTGGGATTGTTGCTGTACGGAAAGAAGCAAGTGGAAGAAAACCAGCACGCTCGTCCAGTTCCGAAGAGCAACGCGGGCATGGGCGACATGTGGCAGAAATTGCGCGGATGGGTGGCGCGTAATTTTTGAAAACGGTGGGGAAATTTTTACGCATTTAATGCGAGAATAGTGCCGGCACGCCCGGCCCATGACAGCACGAAAAGCAGAAAGCGGTTTTCAAAGGAGAGAGCTATGAACGTATTTGAGCTGGCGGACAACGCCCCGCAGTTGGGGACGGCAGTCATCAAGGTCATCGGCGTGGGCGGTGGCGGCGGCAACGCTGTCGAGCACATGGTCAAGGGCGGTCTCGAGGGCGTGGAATTCATTTGCGCCAATACCGACCTGCAGGCCCTCAACAAGATGCGTGCACGCACGCACCTGCAACTGGGTCAGGGCGTGACTCGCGGTCTCGGTGCGGGTGCCAATCCGGAAGTCGGTCGTCAGGCGGCTGTCGAAGACCGTGAGCGCATCCGCGAATCGCTCGAAGGCGCCGACATGGTGTTCATCACTGCCGGCATGGGCGGTGGCACCGGTACTGGCGGCGCGCCTGTCGTGGCCGAAGTGGCTCGCGAGATGGGCATCCTCACCGTTGGCGTCGTCACCAAGCCCTTCCCCTTTGAAGGCAAGAAGCGCATGGACGTGGCTGAGGCCGGCATCGACAACCTGTCCCAGTACGTCGACTCGCTCATCACCATTCCCAATGCCAAGCTCCTCTCCGTGCTTGGCAAGGTCACCCTCATGGATGCCTTCAAGGCGGCCAACAATGTGCTGCAGAGCGCGGTGAAGGGTATTGCAGACATGATCCAGCGTCCGGGCGAAATCAACGTCGACTTTGCCGACGTGCGCACCGTGATGTCGGAGCAGGGTCTGGCCATGATGGGTACCGGCTCCGGCAAGGGTGACGACCGTGCCCGCATCGCGACCGAGATGGCCATCCACAGCCCGCTGCTTGACGACGTCCGTCTGGAAGGTGCCCGCGGCCTGCTGGTCTCTGTGGCGGCCAGCGAGAGCCTGGGACTGGACGAGTTCACCACGGTGGGTGACATCGTGTCCCAGTTCGCGTCCGAGTCGGCCACCGTCATCATTGGTACGGTTGTCGATCCTGAGCTTCAGGATGAGCTGCGCGTGACTGTTGTTGCAACGGGCCTCCCGAAGAATGTCCGTGCCGGCATGAAGCTGGTGTCCCAGCCGGTGGCGGCCCCGGTTGCCGCGGCGGCGCCGGTACAGCAACCCCAGGTGGCGACCGGTACCCACGGCATTACTGCCGACTACGACACGCCTGCCTACCTGCGTAACCAGAAGGTCACGAGCAGCGGGTCCACCCCGCGCTCGACGGATGTGAACCTGCTCAACATCCCGGCTTTCCTGCGTCGTCAGGCCGACTGATCCTTCCTCGGGCCCGGACCGGCCGACCCTCTCCCGGTCGGTCCGGACGCCCGGCGGTTGCAGCCCCCTGCCTGTCTGCTACCATGCCCCTCCCGCTGTTCGCGAAATAATTTGTCACATGTTGCGTCAACGCACCGTCAAGCAGGCCATCCGTGCCAGCGGCATAGGCCTTCATTCCGGGGCCAAGATCTTCCTGACCCTGCGGCCGGGTGCTGTCGATAGCGGCATCGTGTTTCGCCGGACCGACCTTGAGCCCGCGGTTGACCTTCCTGCCCAGGCGCTGATGGTCAAAGACACCACGATGGCAACCAGTCTCGTGCAGGGCAACGTCCGCCTCTCGACCATCGAGCACCTCATGTCGGCCCTTGCAGGGCTCGGCATCGACAACGCCATCATCGAGGTGACCGGGGCTGAAATTCCCATCATGGATGGCTCGGCCGGTCCCTTTGTCTTCCTGATCCAGGCCGCAGGCATTGTCGAGCAGGATGCTCCCAAGCGGTTTGCCCGGATCAAGCGGCGGATCGAAGTGCGGGATGGCGACAAGATCGCCGCATTTGATCCCTATGATGGCTTCAAGGTCCGCTTCACCATCGATTTTGACCATCCCGCCTTCCCCGACGAGACCCGCTATGCGGAAGTCGACCTGTCGACCACGGCGTATGTAAAGGAAGTGAGCCGGGCGCGCACTTTCGGCTTCATGCGCGACATCGAGTACCTGCGCTCCCGCAATCTGGCGCTCGGCGGCAGCATGGATAACGCCATCGTGGTGGATGACCATGGCGTCGTGAATGCAGAGGGCTTGCGCTACAAGGACGAGTTCGTTCGCCACAAGATGCTGGACGCCATTGGCGATCTTTACCTCCTGGGCATCGGCATTCTCGGTGAGTATCAGGGGTACAAGTCTGGCCACGGCCTGAATAACCAGCTGCTTCGGGCCATGCTGGAGCAGCCGGATGCCTGGGAAATTGTGACATTTGATGACGAGGAGGCGGCGCCGATCTCATATATTCGCGCCCAGCGTCCGGCCTGATCACCGCTACCAACCCCCGGCGGCCCTGTGTTTCCAGGGGGTTACCCCAATAATTGCACCAATATGGTGCAATTATTCCCGGGACGAGCGGTCCGCTTTCCCCTCTCCGGCGGGGCCTTCGTGCCTTGCAAGTCGTTGCAAAGCTTCGCTAATCTCGCCTGCGCCGAGGTCGTCCGACAGCTCCCTGAGCAAGGTGGCCGCGGCCGGACTCAGGTGGCGGGCGGTCTTGTTCTTTGGGTTGCCAGTCGGGGCATCGGTTGCGATGACGACTTTTATGCGCCCGATGTCACAAAACTCGGCATGCTGTCGCAATTGCTGCATATAGATGCGGCTAAGATAGCGAAGCTGTCCGGCGACAGTGGTGTTGGCGCAGGCCAGCAGCAAGGTGCCGTCCTGGTAGCCAGCGACGTGGACCAGTTGCCGTAGCCGCTGGTCCAGGTAGAAGCCCAGCAAGGTATCCAGTCGCTGCAGGCGATGTGAGCGCTCCTGAAGGGAGCCAAGCCTGCCCTGGCCCAGGATTTCGGCCAGAGTGGATGTTTTTTCGAGGCGCATGTCGGTCTTTTTCGTGGTCTTGCCGGTGGAGTGGGCGGGACCGAACTGCTGGTGAGCCGGGTATCGAAGTATACCCGTGCCATAAGAATAAGCAGGTAACAAACATGAACATCATTCTCCTGAGCCGCAAGCATGGCCGTCCGCTGACGGTCCAGCTGCACCCCCGCCTGTTGCTGACAGGCCTCGGTGTGGCGCTTCTCCTCTGCGTGACGATGGGCGTGGGGGCCTATTGGGCCGCGTCCCGCTTTATTACGCCGAGTGCCGCGCCGGTTGCGACGGGCGGATCCGATTCCCGCGATCAGCTCAAGGCCATGACCTCCCGCGTTGCCGAAATGCAGGCGCAGCTCATGCGCCTGGATGCCTTGGGTGAGCACCTCGCCGAGAGTGCCAATCTCAATCCGGCGGAGTTCGAGTCAGCAAAAAAAAAGCCCCCCATGGGTGGTCCGCTGACTGAGGATCTCACCGTGTTGTCTGATGGCGGTGCAGGGCTTCAGATTCGCCTGCAAGAGCTCTCGGACGAGATCGCCATGAAAGAGGCGCAACTGCAGGCGCTGGATAGCCTCATGAGCGGCCAGCGCGCCTTGCCCAAGAGTTACCTCGCCCACATGCCCGTGCGTACCGGCTATATGTCGTCCAATTACGGCTATCGCACGGATCCCTTCACTGGTCGCACGGCTTTCCATGGCGGGATCGACTTTGCCGGAGCGGAAGGAACCCATGTGTTTGCTGTTGCACCGGGCATCGTCACCTGGGCGGGGGAGCGGACGGGCTACGGCAATCTGGTCGAGATCGATCATGGTGATGGGGTGACCACGCGCTATGCCCACGCCAGCCGGGTCATGGTCAAGGTCGGTGACCTGGTCACCAAGGATCAGCTGGTGGCCCTGATGGGGTCCACCGGACGCTCGACCGGCCCGCATCTGCACTATGAAGTGCTGCGCGATGGCAAGCAGGTGGATCCGTCGACCTATATCGCCCAGGCGCGACGCTGAATCAGTGGATGAAAACCCGGCAAAAGCCGGGTTTTTTTCAGGCCCCCGCATGACGGGGGCTTTGTTTTTTCCGGGGCCGGAATCGGAGTAGAATGGCCCGCTTTGCGACAGCGCCGGGGTACTCCCCGGTGGCCATGCCGCAGGCCATCGCCCTGTCCGCCTGGGACAGCGATACGGATTCGCAGGACGCTGCTCCCACCGGGAAGGCAGCTCTTCTTCATTGTTGACGAGTAGCGGTTATGTCGGGATTTGCAGGTCTGCTGGGCACGATTTTCGGTACCAAGAACGAGCGCGAACTGAAGCGCATGGGCAAGCTGGTCACGGCCATCAATGCGCAGGAAGAGGGTCTCAAGGCGCTCTCCGACGATGTCCTTTCTGCGAAGACTGCGGAATTCAAGGCGCGCTTCGAAAAGGGAGAAACGCTGGACCAGTTGCTGCCCGAGGCGTTTGCCGTATGCCGCGAAGCAGCTCGCCGTGTTCTCGGCATGCGCCACTATGACGTGCAGATGATTGGTGGCATTACGCTGCACGAAGGGCGTATCGCTGAAATGCGTACCGGCGAAGGCAAAACGCTGACGGCAACATTGCCGGCCTACCTCAATGCCCTCTCAGGCGGGGCCGTTCATGTCGTGACGGTGAACGATTACCTCGCGTCGCGCGACGCAGAGTGGAATCGCCCCCTGTTCGAGTTCCTGGGTCTCAAGGTCGGTGTGATTCGTTCCATGCAGCCGCCCGAAGAAAAGCATGCCGCGTACCAGGCGGACATCACCTACGGCACCAATAATGAATTCGGTTTCGACTATCTGCGCGACAACATGGCCTTTCGCCTGGAAGACAAGTTCCAGCGAGGCCTGGCCTATGCGCTGGTTGACGAAGTCGACTCCATCCTGATCGATGAAGCACGTACGCCACTCATCATTTCCGGTGCCAGCGAAGACTCGTCGCGCCTTTATGAGCAGATCAATACGCTTATTCCGCGACTCAAGCGCCAGGCAGAAGAAGACAAGGCCGACGGTGGCCACTACACGGTCGATGAAAAGCACCGCACGGTGGAGCTGACCGAGGCGGGTCACGAGTATGTCGAAGAGCTGCTGACAAAGCTGGGCCTGCTCGCCGAGGGCGACAGCCTGTATTCCGCGGCCAACCTGGGTCTGCTCCACCATGTGCATGCAGGGCTCAAGGCGCATGTACTGTTCCAGCGTGATGTGCAGTACATCGTTCACAACAATGAAGTCGTGATCGTGGACGAGCACACCGGCCGCACCATGCCGGGTCGTCGCTGGTCTGACGGCATCCACCAGGCGGTGGAAGCCAAGGAGCGCGTATCCATCCAGAACGAGAACCAGACGCTCGCGACCACGACCTTCCAGAATTACTTCCGCCTCTACCGCAAGCTGTCGGGCATGACCGGCACGGCCGATACGGAAGCCGCCGAATTCCGGCAGATCTATGGTCTCGACGTGGTGGTGATTCCCACGCACCGTCCGATGATCCGCAAGGACATGGACGATCTCGTCTATCTGTCCCGCGAAGAGAAGTTCGAGGCGATCATCCAGGAGATCAAGGCCCTGCGTGAGAAGCAGGCCCCTGTGCTGGTGGGTACGGCTACCATCGAGACCAGCGAGTACCTCTCCCATCTGCTGCAAAAGGAAAAGATTGCGCACCAGGTGCTGAATGCAAAGTTCCATGCCCAGGAAGCCGAGATCATTGCGCAGGCCGGCAAGCCCGGCACGGTCACCATCGCCACCAACATGGCAGGCCGCGGCACCGACATCCTGCTGGGCGGTAACTGGAAGTCCGATGCGGCCAAGATCGAGAACCCCACGGACGAGCAGGTGGCCGCGCTCAAGGCGGAGTGGCAGAAGAATCACGACACGGTGATCAAGGCCGGTGGCCTGCACATCATCGGCTCCGAGCGTCACGAGTCGCGTCGTATCGACAACCAGTTGCGGGGTCGCTCCGGACGCCAGGGTGATCCGGGTGTGACGCGCTTCTACCTCTCGCTCGAAGACGACCTGATGCGCATTTTTGCCAGCGACCGCGTCAAGAACATGATGCGCTCGCTCGGCATGCAGCACGGCGAGGCCATCGAGCATCGCTGGGTGACGCGCTCCATCGAGAATGCCCAGCGCAAGGTCGAAGCGCGCAATTTCGATATCCGCAAGAACCTGCTCAAGTATGACGACGTAGCCAATGACCAGCGTCGGGCAATCTATTCGCAGCGCGATGCGATCCTGGCGTCCGACAGCATTACGGAGAATGTCGATCTCATTCATGGCGATGTTCTCAACACCGTCATCAGCGAGTTCATCCCGCCGCAGTCCATGGATCACCAGTGGGATCTCGACGGCTTGCAGCGTGCACTGGCGACGGATTTCGGTGCGGACCTGCCCATCCGCCACTGGCTTGAGGGCGACGACTCCCTGCATGAAGACGGCCTGCGCGAGCGCATTGTCACGGCGGTCCTCGATACCTACCGCCAGAAGCGCGAACAAATCGGCCAGCAGGTCGCCGACCAGCTCGAGAAGCAGCTCATGCTGCAGATTCTCGACCGCCACTGGAAGGAACATCTGGCCGGGATGGATTATCTGCGGCAGGGCATTCACCTGCGTGGTTATGCCCAGAAAAACCCGGAACAGGAATACAAGCGTGAAGCGTTCCAGCTCTTTGAGCAGCTGCTGGGTGCGGTGAAGCTGGAGCTGGTGCAGACGCTCGCACGTGTCGAAGTGCAATCGCCGGAAGAAGTGGCCGCGCTCGAAGCCCAGCGCCAGGCGGAGGCCGAGCATATGGCGATGCAGTTCCAGCATGCAGATCCGACCACGGCGCAGGCGGAGGATGACGTGCCGCCTCCTGCGTTCGACGACGAAGCCGTTCCGGCCCAGGAGCAGGCGCCCTTCGTGCGGGACGGGGCCAAGGTGGGGCGGAACGATCCTTGCCCCTGCGGTTCCGGCAAAAAGTACAAACATTGCCACGGCCAGCTCGCCTGACGGCGCCGTGAAGCGGGTGGCCTGGCCTTTGCGTGTGCCGGGAGGGGAGAAAAGGAGAGGGTGACCTCTCCTTTTTCTTGCAGGCCCTGATGAGTTTCTGGACTGAACTAGGAGTATTTCGATGGCCGTAGGCAATCTGGACATGCCTGTCATGCATCCCGTGAAGGGCATCCGTATCGGTATCACCGAGGCAGCGATCCGTTACAAGAACCGTCGCGACCTTACGGTGTTCGAGATCGCCGAGGGGGCTACGGTCAGCGCCGTGTTCACCCGTAACAGCTACTGCGCCGCACCGGTCCTGCTGTGTCGCGATCACCTTGCCAGTGCGACGCCACGCTATCTCGTGATCAATACGGGCAACGCGAATGCCGGCACCGGCACCGTCGGCCTGGAAAATGCGGAAGCGTCCTGCCGCGCGCTGGCCACTCTTGTAAAGGTACCTGTCGAGCGGGTGCTTCCGTTCTCTACGGGTGTGATCGGCGAGCATCTCCCGGTGGATCGCTTGGCCGCCGCGTTGCCTGCAGCGCTCGCTACGCTCGATGGCAATGCCTGGGCGGCGGCGGCGGCCGGCATCATGACCACGGATACGCGGCCCAAGGGGGCATCCGAACAGGTGACGGTGGGCGGCGTGACGGTCACTGTGACGGGAATTTCGAAGGGCGCCGGCATGATCCGTCCCAACATGGCCACCATGCTGGGCTATGTGGCCACCGATGCCGCCGTCGCACAGCCTGTGCTCGACGAGCTGCTCACGGGGGCGGTGAACCAGAGCTTCAATCGCATCACCATCGATGGTGATACTTCCACCAACGACTCTTGCGTCCTGATGGCCTCCGGCGCGGCAGGCAATGCGCGGATCGATGCGGCGGCCGGCGCGGATTTCGACGCGCTGAAGGGAGCGGTGTATCGCGTATTTGCGCGTCTGGCCCAGCTCATCGTCCGCGATGGTGAAGGGGCCACCAAGTTCATCACCGTGCAGGTGGAAGAGGGCGCATCCACGGACGAGTGTTGCGATGTTGCCTACAGCATTGCGCATTCTCCGCTGGTGAAGACAGCGTTCTTCGCCTCCGACCCCAACTGGGGGCGCATCGTGGCCGCCATCGGCAACGCGGGCCTTGATTCACTGGACGTGAGTCGCGTTCGTGTGTACCTCAACCAGGTATGCATCGTGGACAACGGCGGACGCGCGCCGGCCTACACGGAAGAGCAGGGAGCGGCTGTCATGAAGGAGGCGGAAATCACGATCCGTGTCTGCCTCGGACGCGGTAATGCCAAGGACACCGTGTACACCTGCGACTTCTCGTACGATTACGTGAAGATCAACGCGGACTATCGCTCCTGAGTTCCTGTGTCCGGTCAGGAGAAGCCCCGCAAGGGGCTTTTTCATTACGGGAGCTCCACGCCTCCCGTCCTACCGCCACTGACGATGGGCCCGGATCCCTGTCTGGCGCATCAAGCGGAGCTTGAGCATGAAGAGAATTCTGGTGGTCGCCGCAGTCATCCGCCGGGAGGGTCGCGTGCTGATTGCGCAGCGCCCCCTCGACAAGCACATGGGCGGGCTGTGGGAATTTCCCGGCGGCAAGGTCGAGCCGGGTGAGTCTGTCGAGGGGGCGCTCGCTCGCGAGCTGCAGGAGGAGCTTGGCATTACGCCGACAGATGCGCGTCGCCTGATCCGTATCGAGCACGACTATCCGGACAAGTCCGTTTGTCTCGATGTTTGGGACGTGTCGGCGTTCGATGGCGAACCGCACGGACGGGAGGGTCAGGCCATTCGCTGGGTGACGTCAGACGAACTCCCGACGTTCGATTATCCTGCCGCCAATCGGCCAATCATTACCGCGGCGCGCTTGCCGGCAGAGTATTTCATTTCTCCACCGGATCAGGATGAGGCAGGGTATGTCGCCTGGCTGGAGGCGGTGCTGGCGCGTGGTGCCCGACTGATTCTGTTGCGTGCGCCAGCGCTGTCGTCTGCGCGGTATGCGGCGTTGGCGCACACCTGCCTGGGCCAGTGTCGCGCAGCAGGGGCTCATCTCATGCTGCACGGGGATCCGGCCCTGCTTGAGCGCGTGCCAGCGGACGGCGTTCATGTACCGGCTGCGCTGCTCACCGGCATGGCGCCCCGAACGGACGCCTCAGGACGCTGGTTGGCGGCATCCGTGCATGACCAGGACGAGCTGCAGCAGGCCGAGCGTGCCGGTGTCGATTTCGTGACGTTGTCGCCGGTAAGCGCCACCGCATCGCATCCCGGACAGCCGGGCATGGGGTGGGAGGTGTTCTCCGGTTTGGTGGCGCGTGCGCATGTCCCTGTTTATGCGCTGGGAGGAATGCGAGCCGATGATGTCGAGCACGCCCGCGCAGCCGGCGCGCAGGGAATTGCGGGAATTCGCGGGATCTGACGCTGGCGGTACGTCGGCCGTGCTGGCGTGTGTTTTGGCCGGCGGGGGTTACTGTGTCCGGCTGCCCTGCCCGCCAGCACGGCACCATCGCTGGATATGTCAGCCGTGGTGGCATCCGCTCATGATCAGGAAGTATTGCTGAGGGTGGAGCAGGCCGGTACCGACGTCGTGCGTGTGGTGCCTGGGGTCAGCTGCCCTGCTCGTTGTCAGTGGGCGGAAGGGATTCGCCGGGGATGCGGTGGCTTTCGCTGGCCCAGGCACCCAGGTCAATGAGCTTGCAACGCTCACTGCAGAACGGGCGATGCACGGAGGCGGCTATCCACGGAACCTTCTTTCCGCAATGCGGGCATTTGACCGTGGGAACAGGATCAGGCCTGGAGGTCACGCGCCAGCTCCATAAAACGTTCGTGCAGTTTTTCAATCATGCCGTGCAGGTGTTCGATGTCTCCGTCATTGACGAGGATGTCGTCAGCGCGTGCGCGGCGCTCATCGCGGGGCAATTGTGCAGCCATGATGGCCTCGATCTGCTTTTCGCTGACGTTGTCGCGAGTCGCTGCCCGGTGACGCTGCGTGGATTCATGTGCATCTATCAGCAATACACGGTGGGCAAAATGATACTGGCCGCTCTCGAACAGCAGTGGGGAGACCAGGATGGTGTAAGGACTGGTGCTGGCCGCGAGCTGCCGCCGGATTTCCTCGGCAATGCGAGGATGGGTGATGGCTTCCAGACGCTTGCGCTGGGCGGGGTCGCTGAATACCAGCTGACGCAGCCGCGCGCGATCAAGTGTACCGTCGGTCTGGATCATCTCTGCCCCGAACGTCGCGGCGATTTCCGCCAGTGCCGGGCGGCCAGGTTCCACAATGACACGCGCTGCCACATCGGCATCGACGATGGTGATGCCGAGCCGGGCAAAGTGGTCAGTGGCCAGTGTTTTGCCGCTGCCGATGCCGCCGGTGAGGCCGATGACCAGCATGCCTTACATCCCCAGGTACCAGCGCAGCAGCGGCTGTCCCCATAGAAGCGCAACGAAGCCCGCAATCGCGATGTAGGGGCCGAAGGCAAAGGGGGCGCTTTGGCGCCGGACGATCAGGTAGCCAATACCGATGATGGCGCCCGCGACAGAGGAAAACAGCAGGATGACCGGCAACATGGCCCATCCCAGCCAGGCGCCCAGCGCCGCCATGAGCTTGAAGTCACCGTAGCCCATGCCTTCACGGCCCGTGGTGAGCTTGAAGAGCCAGTACACCGACCAGAGTGACAGGTAGCCAGCCGCTGCACCGATGACGGCATGGCCGAGCGGTACGAACGTTCCCGGAATATTCAGGAGCAGTCCGGCCCACAGCAAGGGTAGCGTGATGTCGTCCGGTAACAACTGCGTATCGAAGTCGATCATCGTGAGTGCAACAAGCGCCCAGGTCAGACCCAGCGCCATCAGCATTGGAAATGTCGGACCGAAGGCGAGGAACACCAGAAGCGAGAGCAGGGCCGTCGCCAGTTCCACCAGAGGGTAGCGGGGGCTGATCGGGGTCTTGCAGGCGCTGCAACGTCCCCGCAGCGCCAGCCAGCTCACGACCGGCACATTTTCCAGCGCCGTGATGGCATGGCCACAGTGAGGGCAACGGGAGCGGGGAACCAGAAGGTTGAAGCGGGGAGATTCCGCGAGGGTCTCGCCTCGTATTTCAGCTGCTTCTGCCTGCCAGCGCTGCTCAAGCATCATGGGCAGGCGATGGATCACGACGTTAAGGAAGCTGCCAACGCACAGCCCACCGAAAAAAACGTAGCCCCCTGCGAGGAGGGGGCTGTTTTGCAGCAGTTCGAGCATCAGACGACAGAACCGAGCTGGAAGATGGGGAGGTACATGGCGATGATGAGGCCGCCGACAAGGACGCCAAGAACGGCCATGATGAGCGGTTCCATCATCGAGGTCAGGCCGTCGACGGCGTTGTCGACTTCGTTTTCAAAGTGGGTAGCCACTTTGTCGAGCATGGCGTCCAAGGCACCGGATTCTTCGCCGATGGCGACCATCTGCAGGGCCATGGACGGGAAGATGCCGGCCTGTCGCATGGAAAAGCCGAGCTGCTGGCCGGTAGCAACGTCGTCGCGGATTTTCAGGATGGCGTCACGATATACCACATTGCCGGCAGCGCCCGCGCAGGACACCAGTGCATCGATCAGCGGCACACCGGCCGCGAAGGTGGTCGCCAGGGTGCGGCAGAAACGGGCGACGGTGGATTTGTAGGCGAGGTCACCGACCACGGGCAGCTTGAGGATGGCGCGGTCGAGCCAGTTGGCAAAAGCGACACTTCGCTTTTTTGCCTCAGTGAAGCCCACGATGATGCCGACGATGCCCGCCAGGAAGACGAACCACCATGCCTGCATCCATTTCGAGAGGTTGATCACCATCTGGGTAAAGGCCGGAAGTTCGGCGCCAAAGCCCTTGAACAGGTCCTGGAACACCGGCACCACCTTGAGAAGCAGGATGACGGACACGATGAGTGCCACGAAGATAACCGTGATCGGATATTTCATGGCCTTCTTGATCTTCATCTTCAGCGCTTCGCTCTTTTCCTTGTAGATCGCCACACGATCCAGCATGGTTTCGAGCGCACCCGACTGTTCGCCGGAGTTCACGAGGGAACAGAACAGGTCATCGAAGTAGTTCGGGTACTTTTTCAGGGCATTGGCCAGGCTGTTGCCCCCTTCCACGTCAGTCTTGATGCCAAGAACGACTTCTTTCATGGTGGGGTTGTCGAGGCCGTCTGCAACGATCTCGAATGATTGCACCAGCGGAACACCCGCCTTCATCATCGTGGCGAGCTGGCGCGTGAAGATGGCGATGTCCATTGCCTGGACTTTGGGTTTGCTGAAGTTCGCCAGCGGATTGCTGCGCTTCTGGTAGACCTTGTTGGCGTTGATGCCCTGCTTGCGCAGCTGGGCCTTGGCCAGCGCCATGTTCTTGCTGCTGACCTCTCCCTTGACCTTTTGGCCGCGTCGGTCCGTCCCTTCATAAATGAAGGTCGTTGTCTGCTCTGCTTTGCTGGCCATATTCGTTCTTCTTTAAAGAGGCTCTATATATTAGTCAACGCTGGTGACGCGATTGATTTCCTGCAGGCTCGTCATGCCGGACATGACCTTGACGAGGCCGGACCGGCGCAGGTCGGGATACCCTTCCTTTTTGGCCTGGTCAGCAATCAGGATGGAGTTGCCGTCTTCCATGATGATGCGCGCAATTGCCGGCGTCACCTTCATGACCTCGTAAACCCCCAATCGCCCCTTGTAGCCATCGCGGCACTGGTCACAGCCCACGGGCTCATAGATGGTAAAGCCCGTGGCCAGGTCCTCTTCAGTGAATCCCATTTCTAGCAGACTCTGTTTCGGAATGTCCACCGGACGCTTGCAGTTACTGCAGAGGCGGCGGGCAAGACGCTGGGCAATCACGAGATTGACCGATGTAGCAATATTGAACGAAGGCACACCCATGTTCCGCAAACGGGTTAGCGTTTCTGGTGCGGAGTTGGTATGCAGGGTGGAAAGCACCATATGGCCCGTCTGGGCGGCCTTGACCGCGATTTCGGCGGTTTCCAGGTCTCGGATTTCACCGACCATGATCACGTCCGGATCCTGACGGAGGAAGGCCTTCAGGGCGGCGGCAAAGGTCAGGCCAACCTTTACGTTAACGTTGACCTGGTTGATGCCCTCCAGGTTGATTTCGACCGGATCCTCGGCGGTGGAGATATTGGTCTCTTCCGTGTTCAGGATGTTGAGGCCGGTATAGAGCGATACGGTTTTGCCCGAGCCCGTGGGACCGGTGATCAGGAGCATGCCCTGGGGTTTCTCCAGGGCCTCCATGAACAGGCGTTTCTGTTCAGGCTCGTAACCCAGGGCGTCGATACCCAGCATGGCGCTGGACGGGTCAAGGATACGCAAACAGAGCTTCTCGCCAAACAGGGTGGGCAGCGAGTTGACACGGAAGTCGATGGCGCGGGTCTTGCTGAGCTTGAGCTTGATACGGCCGTCCTGCGGAATGCGGCGCTCGGAAATGTCCATCTGGGACATCACCTTCAAGCGGGCGGCCATCTTGCCGGACATGGCCACGGGCGGCTTGGCCATTTCGCGCAACACGCCGTCGATGCGGAAGCGGATGCGGTAGGCTTTTTCGTATGGCTCGAAGTGCAAGTCGGATGCGCCGCCCTTGATGGCATCCAGAAGGATCTTGTTGATGTAGCGGACAATGGGCGCATCGTCCTCGGCACTGCTGCCGCCTTCTTCATCGGCAGCGCCTTCTTCCCCGCCGGAGATGTCGATGTTTTCGAGGTCCTCATCCAGGCCGCCCATGTCGACCTTGTTCTTGCCTTCGAGCACCTTGTCGATGAGCTTGAGGAGCTTGTCCTCTTCCACCACCACGGTTTCGAGATTGAGGCCGG
>DASSUO010000044.1:0-8435 GCA_035706925.1 Moraxellaceae bacterium | reverse complement strand
GGCGGTCCTGCGGGAAATCATGTCGAGGGCGGCATCGAGCGCCGCCTGTAAGCTGCCGGGGTCGGCGCGGCCGGTGCCGGCCAGGTCGAGCGCCGTACCGTGGTCCACCGATGTGCGGATGAACGGCAGGCCGAGTGTGATGTTCACGGCATTGCCGAAGCCTTTGTGTTTGAGCACCGGCAACCCCTGGTCATGGTACATCGCCAGGACGGCATCCGCTTGCTCCAGGTATTTCGGGGTAAACAGCGTGTCGGCGGGCAGCGGGCCTTGCAGGTCGCACTCCGGGTCCGGGAATGTGGCGAGCGCAGGCTGAATCACGTCGATTTCTTCACGGCCCAGATGACCGCCTTCGCCGGCATGAGGATTGAGTCCCGTCACCAGCACACGGGGACGGGGGAGACCGAATTTCGTGCGCAGGTCGGCCACGAGGATGGCCAGTACCTCATGCAGCAGCGGAGCGGTGATGGCATCGGGAACGGCGCGCAGCGGCAAGTGCGTGGTGGCCAGTGCCACGCGGAGCCCGGGGCAGGCGAGCATCATCACGACACGCGGGCAGGCGGCCAGGGCCTGGAAGAACTCGGTGTGGCCGCTGAAGGGCACGCCCGCGTCATTGATGACGGACTTCTGCACCGGTGCGGTGACCACGGCATCGAATTCGCCCTGCAGGCAGCCCTGTCCCGCGCGTTCCAGTGTGGCCAGTACATAGCGGGCATTGCGCGGGTCGAGCTGGCCCGGCAGGGAGGGCGCGGCCAGTGGCACCGGCAGGACGGCAAGTTCGCCCGGACGCCCCGGGCCAGGGGTCTCCGGCGGCAGGATCGTCAGGGGCAGTCCCAGCAGGCGGGCACGTGCGGTCAGCAATTCGGGGTCTGCAACGGCGACCAGGGCGCAGTCACGGGGTTGCTGGGCCAGTTGCACGACGAGATCAGGGCCGATGCCGGCAGGTTCACCGGGAGTCAGGGCAATGCGGGGAAGCGGTGTGTCGGTCATGCGGCATTGTCGCCAGCAGGGGCAGCGGGTCAAGCGTCGACGACGCCGGTTTTGCCTGCCCGTCCCGACCCGGGCAGGGCGTGTGTCTGGCACCGGATTGCGACGGGTCGGCCGGGCGTGGTCTGGGCAGGGGCGGTCGACGTTGCGCTTGATGCGATGGGCCGGCTCGACCATTTGGCCAGGGCAACCGTCGGCTGCCAACAAAAAGCCCGCCTGAGCGGCGGGCCTTTGGAATCGATTGCGACTTACTTGTTGCGGAACTCCACGAAGGCGTCGTTGCGCAGTTCGCGCAGCCAGCTTGAGAGCTCGTCATCGTACTGGCGCTCGTACAGCGCCTGCTTGGCCACATTGGTCCGGTAGCGGTCGCTCATGTCCTGTTCGCGCGTGCCGGTGACCTGCAGGATGTGCCAGCCAAACGGGGACTGGAACACATCGGACACCTGGTTGACCGGCGTCTTGCGCATGACCGCATCAAATTCCGGGACCATGTCGCCCGGCGAGACCCAGCCCAGGTCGCCGCCTTGCCGGGCCGAGCCCACATCATCCGAGTACGTCCGCGCGAGGTCGGCAAAGTTGGCGCCCGCCAGGAGCTTGGCGCGGATTTCTTCCAGTTTCTGGCGAGCGTCGTCGCTCGAGAGGATCTCGGTCGGCTTGATCAGGATGTGCCGCGTCTGCCATTGCGGGACCTTTACATCATCCACGCCGCGCTTGCCGAGCAGCTTGATGAGATGGAATGCACCTGGCGTGCGGAACGGGCCGGCAATGTCGTTGAGCTTCATCGACTCGGCGCTGGCGGCAAACAGTTCGGGCAGCTGTGCGGCCTTGCGCCAGCCGAGGTCGCCGCCCTTGAGGGCGGTTTCGGACGAAGAATAAGTGGCGGCCACTTCGGCCCAGTCCTTGCCGGCAGCCAGCTCAGCTTGCGCCTTTTTCACGCGTTCCTCGGCGGCCGCAATGTCCTTGGGCGTGGCTTCGTCGGGCAGCGCAAAGAGGATGTGACCGATCCGGTATTCGGTGGCGAGTTCGGCCTGGCCGCTTGGCGAGCGCAGGAAATTCTGGACATCCTGCTCCGTGATGCGGATGCGGTCCTGCATGCGTCGGGTGCGCAGACGGTTGATGGTGAGCTCGCGCTTCACCTGCTCGCGGACTTCTGCGTAGCTCGACTCGGGTGTGGAGTCCAGCTTCTTCTGGAAGTCGGGGAGCGACAGGCCGTTCTGCTTCGCAATGTCCTCGAGGGCGCTGTTCACTTCCTTGTCGTCGATGCGGATGCCTGCCCGGGTGGCCAGGGTCATCTGCAGGTTCTCGAGGATGAGCTGTTCGGTGACCTGCGTGCGCAGGATGTCATCGGGCGGCAGCGCCGCCTTGCGTTGGGCAAACTGGAAGCGCACGTCGGCGACGCGCTTGTCGATCTCGCTTTTCAGGATCACGCTTTCGTCGACGACCACTTCCACGCGGTCGAGTGGAACGACCTCGGCATGCAGGGGCAGGGAAGCCAGGATGAGGAACAGCAGGGCGATCAGGCGCATCAGTGGAACTCCGGACGGGAGCTGTTCTGCTCCACGAGCTGGTTGTAACCGAACATGTTGTTGTTGAGCAGGCTCTTCACTCCGCTGGAAAGGCCGGCCAGGCCCTTCAGCTGGATCTCGACGAAGAAAGCGCTGCGCTCACGACGCGCGCCGGGGCTGACATTGTCAGGATCGGCGAGGAAGCGACGGTCGAAGAGGCGGATTTTCCAGCAGCAGGCTTCGTATTGAAGGCCGGCAACCTGCTCCTGGACTTGTTTGGTGCGGATATCGTATTGCCACAGTCCGATCAGCTGCCAGCTTGGCGCAAAGGGCTGCACGAATGACAGGTTGGCCTGTCGCATGGCCTGCTGGCCGATCGTGGGATCGTCGCGGCGGTAGGTGTAGCCGATGTTGGCAAGGCGGTCGCGCGTTTCCGGCAGGTAATTGAAATTCACCCCGAACTGCGTGGCGTGCTGCAGGTCGGCCGTCCACAGGGCATCGGCGGTGCTGCTCCAGCCGCGGCCGATGGGGGCGGCAACCTGTGCGGCCAGACCGGAGCTGTCGCCGGTGCCGATCGGCGCGGTCGGTGTGAGCCGGACTTTGCGATCACGGAAATAGTGGATCTGGCCAACGGACGCGCGAATGATTTCCTCGCCAGAGTCCGGCGCAATGATGCGCGAAGTCAGGCCCATCGACAGCTGGTTGGCATCATCCAGTCGGTCACCGCCGGCAAACCGGCTGTCACGGAACAGCTGCTGGTACGTGAACGTGTTGACCGCGGTATCGAAGTTGGGGAGCTCCGACTGGTCGTGGTAGGGCGAGTAAAGATAGAAGAGACGCGGTTCGAGGGTCTGTGTGTAGGCGTCCTGATTGCGCTCGAACACCAGGGTTCCGTCGACGCTGGCATCCGGCACGGCAATGCTCTCGTGATCGAGGCCGCCCGGCACACCGTTGCCGGTCAGCTCGTACTGCAGCGTGCGCAAGCGCAGCCGGGGAACCAGCCGGCCTGCCGGGGCCTCCATGACATAACTCATCGAGGGATCAAAGGCGAAACGGGCGCCGTTGATTTCCGGGCCGGAGCCATCATTGACCTGCCGGTCGAAATACACGAGTTCGCTGCGCAGCGCCGGGGCGAAGCCCTCTGCCACCGGGCGTCCGGCCGTGAACAACAATTGCGGCAGGCGCGAGTAGGGCTTCTCGGCGTCGGTAAGCGAGGGGTCGATCGTCTGGAACGTCTGGACGGTCGTGGTCAGGCTCCAGTAATCGCCGGGCGTGTAGATGAGTTCGCCCTTGCGGTCCTGAAACGCCGTGTTGACGATGCTGAGGTCCGTGCCAAGGTCGATGAAGTAGGCGTTGTCGGACACATAATTGACATCGGTGTTCAGCTGCAGGTCCGGCGTGATGTTGCCGTTCTGCTTCCACGCGAGGCTCTTGCGGTCGCGGTTTTGATAAAGACTGTCGCTCGGCAGGTACCCGGCCTGGACTTGCCCGGACCCGATCGGCAGCAGGTAGCGGAATTCGCCCTCGACCATCGTGCCGCGCCGGCTCATCAGGCGCGGCGTGATCGTTGCATCGTAGTTCGGCGCCAGGTTGAGGTAGACGGGCAGGGCGAAATCGAATCCGCCGTCATTGGTATTGCCGAAGCGCGGAACCAGGATCCCGCTCTGCCGCCGCTCGTCGATCGGGAAATTGAAATAAGGAACATAGAAGACGGGTACATCCTTGATCTGCAGGATGGCATGGCTGACTTCACCGCGGCCGGTTTCGGGATTCAGGCGGATGTTCCGTGCCTCGAATGCCCAGGTACGGTCGTTCGGCGGGCAGGTCGAGTAGACGCCATGCGCAATCTTTAAGCGGCCGTCCGGACGGCGCTCGATCTGGTCGGCGCGCCCATGGGCGTGCATGACACTGGACACGAATTCCGTGCGCCGGATCGTGGCGCGTTCAGTGTCGAAATCGAAATCAGCCTGGTCGCCGGTCAGCAGCAGCCCTGGTTCCGCAATCAGGATGTTGCCGCGGAAATGCCCCTCGTCATTCGCCTGGGTAAGGTCGGCTTCATCGGCATCGATGCGGCGACCGGGTTGCCGGATGCTGACCCGGCCCTTCAGGGTCGACGTACTCGCGCTGTCGTAGTGGACGTCGTCGGCCTGGATCTCGATGTTGCTGAGGGTCGGACTGCCCACCTTGGTCCCGGCCGGGATCGGGGTGACCCACACACCCGGGCAGGTAGGGTCGATTTTCGGCCGTTGCGCTGCGGGCACGCCCTTGAGCTGTTCCCGGGTCACCCAGCCATAGTGCGGGGCGTCGTCGTCTGCCGGCATCCCTGCTGCCGTGGCTGCTGGCGTCTCGACAGCCGTGGTGGCCGGGGTGCCAGCCGTGACGGGAGGCGCAGGGGGCGTGGTCGAGGCCGTTCCCGACGCTGCTGCCAGGCCGGCGGGCGAGAGCAGCAACACCAGCCAATAGGGGGCATGCGGGAAACGGGACATGGGAAAATGGCGGCTGGGCTGGTAGAGACGCGAAGTTGCCGGATAATAGGCAACTCGCTCTTTGACGGCCCGAGGATTTTGTAATGGGAGATGTGGACCTGCGCAGGCAGCAACTCGGGGACTGGGCCGTGGCCTGGCTGGCCCGGGAACGACCGGAGCTCCAGCCGGCGGGGGACCTCGTGACGGTGTCCGGCGATGCCAGTTTCCGCCGCTATTTCCGCCAACCCCTGACCTCCGGCTCCCTGATTGCGGTGGACGCCCCCCCTGACAAGGAAAACTCGCGTCCCTTCGTGGCCATCGCCCGCGCCCTGCGTGCCCATGGCGTGCATGTCCCGGAGGTGGTGACCGCGGATTTTGACCTGGGGTTCATGCTGCTCGAGGATTTCGGCGACGTGCTGCTGCGCCCCCAGCTTACGCCGTCGACTGTCGACGGCCTGTATGGTCGCGCCATGGATGCGCTGTTACACCTCCTCGGCTGTGACGACGTACACGGCTACACCCTGCCGCCCTACGACAGGCAACGCCTCATCGATGAAATGTCCTTGATCCGCGACTGGTTCATCAGCCGCTATCTGGGGCTGTCGCTCGGCACGGAGCAGCACGCAGTGCTGGCCAACGCCTTTGACCTGATTGCCGACGACTGCGTAACGCAGCCGCAGGTATTCGTTCATCGCGACTATCATTCCCGCAACCTCATGCTGCTGGCCAATGGCGAGATTGGTGTGATCGACTTCCAGGATGCGGTGACCGGTCCGGTCACGTACGACCTCGTTTCCTTGCTGCGTGACGCCTATGTGACCTGGCCCGAGGCAGACGTTGCCCGATGGGTGCGCCAGTTTGCGCAGCAACTGCGCCGCGAGCATCGCCTGCCGTCGTCTGTGGACGACGCGACCTTCCAGCGCTGGTTCGACTGGATGGGCGCCCAGCGCCATCTCAAGGTGGTCGGCATTTTCGCCCGTCTCAGTCTGCGCGACGGCAAGCATGGTTACCTCGACGACATCCCGGTCGTGTTCAATTATCTCCTCGCGGAAATCCGGCAGCAGTCTCAGCTCCAGCCGCTTTATCATCTGCTGAAAGACACTGTGTTGCCGGCGTATCTCGCGAAGAAGCCGGAGGCGGCCGCCGTCCTCGGTCACTGGGTGGGCTGACAAGGCGCCCCTTGCGCCAGGGAGTTTGTACGCATGAAAGCCATGATCCTCGCCGCCGGCCTCGGCACCCGCATGCGGCCGCTGACCGACCATACGCCCAAGCCTTTGCTGGAAGTGGGGGGCAAGCCGCTGATCGTGTGGCATATCGAAAACCTGGTGCGTGCCGGGTATACCGATCTCGTCATCAATCATGCCTGGCTCGGCGAGAAGCTTGAAAGCACCCTCGGTGACGGTGCCCGCTACGGCGCCCGCATCGCGTGGTCGTCGGAAGGAGAGCCGCTCGAAACCGCCGGCGGCATCGTGAAGGTGCTGCCCCTGCTGGGGGATGCGCCCTTTCTCGTGGTCAACGGCGACATCTGGCTGCGCTACGACTTTGCCCACCTGCGTACCACGTTTGCCCATATGGAACGGCTCGCGCACCTCGTGCTCGTCGGCAATCCGGCGCACAATCCCGGGGGGGATTTCGCGCTCGACGGGCGGCTGTTTGCCGGCGTGGAGTGCACGGTGCGCAACGAGGGCGATCCGCGCTTCACCTTTGCCGGCGTGTCCGTGCTGCATCCGCGGCTTTTTGCAGGTCTGGCGTCGGGCAAGCGTGCGCTGGCACCGTTGTTGCGCGCGGCCATCGAGCAAGGGCAGGTGACGGGTGAATACTTTGCCGGCCCCTGGGTCGATGTGGGAACGCCACAGCGCTTGCAGGAACTCGACGAGCAGATTCGTCGCGGCGCGTTGTAAGCCCTTCTTTTTTGGTGTGGCCAGGCCGGCCCACCCTGTTGTTAGCACGGACCGCCCGCCGGGAAAGGCGCGGCGCCAGCTGGGGAATCCGCATGAGTAACTACCTGATCGCACCCTCCATTCTTTCCGCCGATTTTGCGCGGCTCGGCGAAGACGTCGACAAGGTCCTCGCCGCGGGAGCGGACATCGTGCACTTCGACGTGATGGACAACCATTACGTCCCCAACCTGACCATCGGACCCATGGTCTGCAAGGCCTTGCGCAAGTACGGCGTCACGGCGCCCATCGACGTCCACCTGATGGTGAAGCCGGTCGACCGGCTCATTGGTGATTTCATCGAAGCCGGTGCAACCTACATTACCTTCCATCCCGAAGCGTCCGAGCACATCGATCGCTCGCTGCAGCTGATCCGCTCGGGTGGATGCAAGGCCGGCCTGGTGTTCAACCCGGCGACGCCGCTGCATCACATGGATCACGTGATGGAAAAGCTCGACATGGTGTTGCTCATGAGCGTCAACCCGGGTTTTGGCGGACAGTCCTTCATTCCGGCCACATTGCCCAAGCTGCGCGAGGCCCGCGCCCGGATTGATGCCAGTGGTCTGCCCATCCGTCTTGAAGTCGACGGCGGTGTCGGCGTGAAGAACATCCGCGAGATCGCCGCGGCGGGTGCGGATACCTTCGTGGCCGGTTCCGCCATTTTCAATGCGCCAGACTATGCCGGGGTGATCCGGCAAATGCGCGCCGAACTGGCTCAGGCGGGTCGCTGAAGTCCCCGCACTATGTGGTGCCATGTCCGCCCTGGTGCTGACCACTGACGACAGCGGCACCGCGCTCCTGGCGAAGGGGTGATGTCCGCCAGATCGTGGCAGGCGCCGCGGATGCAGGCCTTTGTGCGTCGTCCACTTCTATCGGGAATATGCCATGCCGCTTTTTGCCGCTGTCGGCTTTACGCCGAAACTCGTGATGTTCGATCTGGACGGAACCCTGGTGGATTCCGCGGCCGATATCGCCGTAGCACTCAATCGCGCCCTGGCCGACCTGGCGTTGCCGGGGGTCACCGAGGCTCAGGTGCGCACCTGGGTGGGGCGGGGTGCGTCCCGGCTCGTGCATTGCGCCCTGGAGCATCAGCGGCAGGCCGCCGATACATTCGAGAAAATGCATGACGCGCTGCTGGCGCGCTTCATGATGCGCTACCAGGAAGATGTGTCCGGGCAGAGCACGCTGTATCCGGGCGCGGCCGAGCTGCTGCACGCCTGTCGCGCCGCAGGAATCGCCATGGCCTGCGTCACCAACAAGCCCTACGCACCGGCGCGGGCACTGCTCGACGACCTCTCGCTGCTTGAGCCTTTCGACTTGCTTCTCGGCGGGGACTCCCTGCCGCACAAGAAGCCGCATCCGGCTGCCCTGCAGCACTGCTTGCGCCATTTCGGTGTAACGGCCGCCGAGGCGCTGATGGTGGGGGACTCGCGCAATGACGTGGAAGCCGCGCGTGCCGCCGGCGTCCGCTGCGTGGCCCTGCCCTGGGGCTACAATCACGGGGAGCCCATCGAGACGAGCCAGCCGGACTGGCTGCTGGAGTC
>DASSUO010000043.1:0-2169 GCA_035706925.1 Moraxellaceae bacterium | reverse complement strand
ATGACCCCAGCCTGTGGCGAGTGCACGCGGACTCCCTCCAGCACATTGAGCGTGCCCAGCGCATTGACCTCAAAGTCCATGCGTGGATTTTCGATAGAAGTGGTCATGGCCACCTGCCCGGCCAGATGGAAGACCTGATCCGGACGAAAACGGCGAATCGTGCGATCCACGTCATTGGGATTGCGGATGTCGCCGTGCACGAACTCGAACGCCCCCTGTGTGCGCAGCCAAGCCAGGTTGTCGGCGGCGCCATACCGGTAGAGGCTGTCGAAGACACAAACCTCCATGCCCTGCGCAATCGCGTGCGCCGCGAGGTTGCTGCCCAGAAAGCCGCAGCCGCCGGTAATCAGCAGTTTCATCGGGGAAACTCCATAGCAATGGTTTGTGTCAGCCCAGCTTCAAGGCTGTAGCGCGGGCGCCATCCGAGCGCGCGCAAAGCGGTGGTGTCGGCCACGAAGCACATCGCCTCGCCCGTGCGATAGGGCACCGCACCAAAATCCAGTCGTGTCTGCGATCCGGTCAGCCGATGCACGAGACGAACGAAGGCCTCCAGCGTCGGCGCATCACCGGTGCCGACCTCGACGTCGCGCCACCCCGCGCCAGCCGGCGCCAGCAGGCAGGCGTAGGCGGACACGACATCGTCGATGTGGATGAAATCCCGCTGCTGTTGCCCCGGCGTCAATGCAAGTGACTCCACATTGGCGTGGCAGGAGCGCAATACATGGGTACTGAACTTGGAGGGATCATCAAAAGGACCATACATGTGCTGCAGCAGCACATTGGTCACTGTGATGCGGCCCTGTTCCGCCAGCCAGACAGCCCATTCGGCAAACTGTTTTTTGGACAGGGCATAGGCATTGGTGCGCCGGTCGAGCACCGTATCGGTGTTGACGAAATGCGGAACACCGGCGGCAATGGCCGCGTCCAGGACCGCAAGACCAAATCCGAGATTGGTGTCGGCAATCGCGGCGAAGGACTCACCATGACGCCCGTAGTTACACGCGGTATGCACCAGCACGTCAGGCCGGGCGTCCGCAATGGCCTGTCGCACCGCAGCAGTATCGGCACAGCGGACCACCGATACACCGGGAGGCAACGGTAGCAGGCGATGGTCGTCAGAACGCTCGCGCAGCAGTGCGACCACCGCGTGCCCGGCAACGGCCAGACCGCGCACCAACGCACTGCCGAGGAAGCCGGAGGCTCCGGTGATCAGCACTCGCATGCGCGACGTCTCCCGACTCAGAAGTTGAGGCCGAAGAACTCTTCCAGCTTCTCGCCCACGAAATCGAAGTGACGGGAATCCAGACCCGGATAGACGCCCAGCCAGAACGTCTGGTTCATGGTGCGGTCGGTGTTGGCCAGCGAACCCACCACGCGATGCTCCACGCCGTGGAAGTAGGGTTGGCGCGTCAGGTTACCCGCGAACAGGAGGCGGGTACCGATCCGGTTCTGATCCAGGAACTTGAGCAGGTCAACGCGCTGCACACCGGCGCTTTCACGCAGTGTCAGTGGCATGCCGAACCACGAAGGGTCACTGTTTGGTGTGGGCTGCGCGATCTCGAGGAATTCCTGCAGGCTGGCCAGACGCTCCTTGAGCAACAGAAAGTTGCGGCGGCGTGCGTCGATGAATTCCTGCGCCCGCTCCAGTTGCGCCAGGCCACAGGCGGCCTGCATGTCGGTAATCTTGAGGTTGTAGCCCAGGTGGGCATACACGTACTTGTGGTCGTATCCGTCCGGCAAGGTGCCGAATTGCTGTGAGAAGCGCTTACCACACGTGTTGTCGCATCCGGGCGCACAGTAGCAGTCACGGCCCCAGTCCCGGAAAGACTCGGCAATCACCTTGAGTTGCGGGTCGTTGGTGAAGACGGCGCCGCCCTCACCCATGGTGATGTGATGGGCCGGATAGAAGCTGAGCGTACCGATGTCCCCAAAGGAACCGACGAGCTTGCCGTCATAAGTGGCGCCCAGGGCATCGCAGCAATCCTCGACCAGCCACAAGCCGTGCTTCTCGCACAGGGCCTTCACCTTGGCGAGATTGAAGGGATTACCCAGCGTATGGGCCAGCATGATTGCCTTGGTCTTCGGTGTAATGGCCGCCTCGATGAGGTCGGCGTCGATATTGTGCGTCGCCATGTCCACATCGACGAACACCGGAATCGCCCCGAACTG
>DASSUO010000042.1:0-4468 GCA_035706925.1 Moraxellaceae bacterium | reverse complement strand
ACGCCACCTTCTTCATCAACTCCCTCTGCCACATGTGGGGCACCCGTCCCTACACCGACGAGAACACCGCCCGCGACAACCCCGTGCTGGCCCTGTTCACCTGGGGCGAGGGCTATCACAACTACCACCACATCTTCCAGTACGACTACCGCAACGGCGTGAAGTGGTACCAGTACGACCCCACCAAATGGCTGATTCTCGGCCTGTCCTGGCTGGGCCTCACCAGCAACCTCAAGCGCTGCTCCGACTTCTCCATCCAGAAGGCCGAGCTCACCATGCAGTTCCAGCGCGCCGAAGTGCAGCTGGAGCGAAAGCAGGCCCTGAAGGCCAATGTCGAAGCCCTCAAGGCGCGCATGGCCAGCGAGTACGAAATGTTCAGCGCCTCCCTCCAGGAGTGGGCCAAGGTGAAGGAAGAAGAGTTCGCCCAGAAGAAGGCCGAGCTGCAGCAGAAGTGGAACGACGCTGCCTTCCGTGAGCGCTTCCGCCAGATCGAAAAGCAGCTCAAGGAACAGCGCAAGCGCATGCGCCTGCTGGCTGCCGAGGCCGCTGCTGCCTGAGGCAGATGGCAAGAAAAAAGGCCGGCAATTGCCGGCCTTTTTTTATGGTCAATATTTTCTCGTCAGGGCGCATACTGTCGACCGCATGACACCCGGACCCCTCCGCATGGCCACACTGGACTCACTGCGCTTCAACAACCGCTTCTCCCGCCTGCCGGAAGCCCTGTTCACTCCGGTGACACCGACCGGGTTTCGCCACCCGCATCTGGTCGCATTCAATCCCGACGTCGCGGCCCTGATCGGCCTCGACCCCGAGTGCGCCCGGAATCCCGACTTCGCGCAGTATTTCGGCGGATCGAAACAGCTGCCCGGCAGCGCGCCGCTGGCCATGAAGTACACAGGACACCAGTTCGGCGTGTACAACCCCGACCTTGGCGACGGTCGCGGAATGCTGCTCGGCGAAGTGGTGAACGACCAGGGCGAGACCTGGGACCTGCATCTCAAAGGCGCCGGCCAGACTCCCTACTCCCGCTTTGGCGACGGGCGCGCCGTGCTTCGGTCCTGCATCCGGGAGTATCTGGGCTCCGAGGCCATGCATGCCCTGGGCATCCCCACCACACGCGCCCTTTGTATCGTGGGGTCAGACGAACCAGTCCAGCGGGAAGTTCGCGAAACCGGTGCCATGCTGCTGCGTGTCGCCGACACGCACATCCGTTTCGGCCATCTTGAGTGGCTGCACCACAGCAAGCAACGTGATCTTCACAAGACGCTGGTGGACTTCATCCTGGAGCAACACTTCCCGTCCTGCCTGGAGGACAGCGATCCCTACGGTGCCTTCTTCCGCGAAGTTGTCCGGCGTACCGCACAACTGATGGCCCGGTGGCAGCTCGTCGGCTTTGCCCACGGGGTCATGAACACCGACAACTTCTCCATCACCGGCATGACCTTCGATTACGGTCCCTTCGGCTTCCTCGACGCCTATGAGCCCGGCTACATCTGCAACCACAGCGACCATCACGGTCGATATGCCTGGAACCAGCAACCCTCCATCGGGCTATGGAACCTGAATGCCCTCGCCCATGCACTGTCGGGCCTGATCGGGCATGACGTCCTCGTCGACGCCCTGCACCGTTACCAGCCCGAGTTGCTTGCGACTTATTCCCGCGGTCTGGCGGACAAACTCGGGCTGCGCGACGAACAGTCAGGCGACCGCGAGCTGACCGTGGACTTCCTCGACCTGCTGGCCCGCAGCGGCGCCGACTACACCCGAAGCTTCCGTGCCCTGAGCAGCATCCGCGTCACCGACGAGACATCACCCCTGCGCGACGACTACGTTGACCGCGACGGGTTCGATGCCTGGCATCGCCGCTACCGGGACCGCCTGATCAAGGAAGGCAGTGACGACCGCGAACGCCAGGCACGCATGGATGCCGTGAATCCCAAGTACATCCTGCGCAATTACCTCGCGCAGCAGGCGATTGAAAAGGCGCAGGCCGGCGACTTCACGGAAATCGAGACACTGCGACAGCTACTCAACCGGCCCTTCGATGAACAACCGGAATACGAGCATTACGCTGCCCTGCCTCCCGACTGGGGCCGTCATCTCGAGATCAGTTGCTCCTCGTGAACGGAGCAATGCCGACTCCCCCTCCATGGCGAAAATACGGTAGCGGGATCAATAAAAAAGGCGGAGCCATGCTCCGCCTTTTTCTCCACCCATGTCCCGTTGCCGCTCAGTTGGCGAACAGCCCCGGACCGGGAATCCCCTCTCACACCGTTACCAGCATGCTGAGGAAGTAACCGGAAAAGTGCTTCAGATCGTCGCCGTGCATATGCGGAATGGTGCGATGGGTCATCGAGTGCGAACCCTTGCGGATGGCGGAGCCCCCCATTTCGGCCACCTTGCGGCCGATGAATCCCAGTTTGATCTGGGCCAGCGACTCGTCATAGAACGCCGTCAGCGACAGGTTATGGAAGATATCCATACATGCCATCATCTCGTCCTTGTCGAGCTCGCCCTGCAGCCCTTTCTCCAGCACGGCACGGAACCGCGCATGGTAGTCGGCAGGCGTTTCAAAGACGATGTAGTCGTGAGTCTCCCCATTGAGATTGAGCTCGAGGCGGCGCTTGCGGATATAGCCCGAAAGCGGCTGCAGCTCCTCGTTGCTCATCTTGCCAAGGACCTGCTTGATAAGGGTATTGACCGTGCTCTTGATGATGCCGGCAAAGCTCTCGAGTGAGCTGGCATGCGACTGGTTGGACGAATTCCGGACCAGGTTCAGCAGCAAGGTATCCACAATTTCGTCGGCAAACAGCTGGGCAACCTTCACGAACAGGGTGCTCTGCGGCTCGCGCACGCCCTTTTCAAAATTCTCCATCAGAAGATGGCTGGACTCGCTAAGGTCCTGGGACGCACGAAAAGCGAAATAAGTGGTCATCGGTAACTCCGGTAGGATCGCGAACGGAATGGCAGGTCAGGCCCGGCGGGTGCGCGGCTTCAGGGTGCCGCCACTTCGCAAGGGCCGATTGCAGACAGTCATGCCTTTACAAAGAGAGTGGAGAAGTAATTCGCCCACACGCTGAGCTCTTTCTGGCGGAGCGTGGGGAACAGCTTGTTCACGGCCACGTGGGTGCCCTTGCTGATGGTGGCGCGGCCGAGATCGGAGGCCTTGCGCTTGATGAACCCGAGATTCATCGGGGTAACAAAATCATCGTAATACCGGCCGAGTGCCAGGTCGGAAAAGGCCAGCATCGTCTTCTGGATCTCCCCGCGAAGCGGCTCCCCTTCCCCGGCCGCAACGGCCGCAAACGCCTGATCGAAGCGGGCAGCCATTTCTGCCGGCACCTCGAATCCACAGTACGTCACTCCGCCCAGAACCAGACGGCGGTCTCGAAGGTACTGCGCCATGCGGTTGACGTCATCATTGCCGGTTTTCCCCAGCATCTGGCGAATCAGCATGTGAGACGTGCTTTTCAGCAAACCAAGCAGCGTATGCAGAACCCCCGCCCCTTCGCCTTCCCCACCCGCCTGGAAGCGGCCGATGAGCTCGTCCACGCACAGGCGCATGATTTCATCACTGAGCTCAATGCTGACCTGCGTGTGAAGATCATGCTGGGGCGCAGCCACCCGGGCATCCAGATTGCGGAGAAGTTCGTCAATACGCTGCTGTACCGGCTCGGCCAGCTTGAGGGCGAAGTAGGTCGTCATTGCACAGTCCTTGCGGTACGGGTGGCGGGCGGAGCGGATTGTGCTGAGGCCACTGTGGCTTGGCAAGGCGGAAAACGGCCATTTCCCCCGCAACTATGGCCCGGGACAGGCTCCTGAAGCATCCGCGCCCCCCTTGAAGTTGCTCCCCCTGAATCGGGGAGCCCCCGGCAGCCGTCCGGGAATTACTGACGCACCTGCCTCAGGGCCGGCGGCTCGCCCGCCTGGGTGCTGCGATAGGGATTGATGTCCAGCCCGCCCCGCCGCGTATAGCGCGCGTAGACGGTGAGCCGGGTGGGATGGCACCGCGACAGGATGTCCATGAAGATGCGCTCGACACACTGCTCATGAAAGTCGGACTGATTGCGGTACGACACCAGATAGGTCAGCAACCCCTCGCGATCAATGGCGGGACCCTCATACGCAATCATCAGGCTGGCCCAGTCAGGCTGGTGGGTCACCGGGCAACGGCTGCGCAAAAGATGGCTGTGCAGCGTCTCCGTCACAACGTGGGCGCTGTCCGCCCTCAGTGAGCCGGGCTCGACCTCATATACCTCACAGGCAATGTCGAGATCGTCCAGACACTCTCCCGGCAGGTTGACAAAGGCCTGCGCACCTGCGGATGCCGGCATCAGCGTCACCACCACCGGGGCGCCAGCGGCGGCCGAGAGGTCGGTCTCCACCACGCGACGGAAGGCCTCCGCGGAATCAAAACGCTCGAAATTGAGCGAGTTGAAGTAAAGCTTCATCGACTTGGACTCGATGA
>DASSUO010000041.1:0-3024 GCA_035706925.1 Moraxellaceae bacterium | reverse complement strand
GGTTGGCGCGTACGCGCTCAGCCAGGTCCTGCGCGATCGCCATGGCCTGGGTACGGTAATAAGAATCACCACTGGTCTGCACAGCCCGCAACTGAAGTGCAGCAAACGACATGACGCCCACGGCCAGCACCATCATGGCGGCCAGGACCTCGATCAGGCCGAAGCCTCGTTCACGACTGCCCATAATTCCTTGGTTCATCATGCACTGCCTGTTCATGGGTTGCAGGTGGTGGTATCCGGAAAATCAGTCACGTTTATCCGGCCCATCCAGTTCATCGTCAGCTGCTTGCCCAGCTCGCGCTTCGAGGCCGAATCACAGATCCGGAGCGTCATGTCCAGAAAGGCCACCGGCGTCGGCTGGGTTTTTTCGATACGCCCGGTAGGCTCGAAGGTGATCTCGTTGATACCGGCCGTCAGGACGCCGCCCTGATAGGCGGTCAGGGTCACTCTCGGATCCAGCGTATGCTGTGCCAGAAGTGTTCCTGTCGCCGTTCCCAGATACAGGTTCCAGCCCGTGGAATTGGGCACCAACACCACGTTCTGCCGCTTGGTGACCGCAATATTGCGTGCCAGCTGCAGGGAATTCGCTGCCTCCACGGCCGCCGCGCTGTCCCGGTTGCGCGCCATCAGGTCGATGAAGTTGGGAACGGCGAACGCCATTGCCAGCGACATCACGACGATGGCGATCATCAGTTCGAACAGCGTGAAACCCCTTTCGTTACGTACTGACATATCCTGTCCAAAAGTGACAAACCGATACCCTTCTCGGATGTGTGAACCATAGTTAGCACGCTTGTCCATCACAACAGCCAAAAGGATGGCCGGCATAATGGGCCCCCCGGACGGAAACGGGTGTTCACCGAGCGTGATACGGTTCAAATTTCAGTAACTTAGCGACTACAAAGGACGGGCGGCCACCCTTGGCGATGAGTGCAAAGGGAAGCCCGGCGGGGGTCTTTACGCCCCCTTTTGTCAGACAGTCCGGGTCGGGATTCGCAATTCCTTCGGCATGGAGAACACGATGTTCTCCGGTCGTCCTTCCAGCTCCTGGGGCAGCTCCCCCCCCCACTCCCGCAACCGCGAAATGACATCCTGAATCAGCACCTCGGGGGCCGAGGCACCGGCCGTCAGTCCCACGACAGCCACGCCCTCCAGCCAGGCATGTTCAATTTGGCCGGCATTATCAATCAGATAAGCTCGCGCCCCCATGCGCTCGGCGAGCTCGCGCAGGCGGTTGGAGTTGGACGAATTGGGCGACCCCACGACCAATACCACCTCAGCGGTAGACGCCAGTTGCTTTACCGCATCCTGGCGGTTTTGGGTCGCGTAGCAGATGTCGTCCTTGCGCGGCCCCTGGATGGCCGGAAAGCGGGCCCGCAAGGCATCGATGACACGGGCAGTGTCATCCACCGACAGGGTGGTCTGCGTGACGAAGGCGAGCTTTTCCGGATGACGGACGACCAGGGCCGCGACATCGGCCTCATCCTCAACCAGATAAATGTCACCACCACCGCGACGGTCATACTGCCCCATCGTCCCCTCGACTTCCGGATGCCCTTCATGCCCGATCAGGATGGCCTCGGTCCCGGAACGGGCATAGCGACTCACCTCCATATGGACCTTGGTCACCAGCGGGCAGGTGGCGTCAAAAACCCGGAGGCCCCGACGTGCAGCCTCATCCTGTACGGCCCGGGATACCCCGTGGGCCGAGAAGATCACCACCCCGTCGTCAGGCACCTGGTCGAGCTCTTCCACAAAGACGGCGCCGCGGTTGCGCAGGTCATCCACCACGAACTTGTTGTGGACCACCTCGTGACGCACATAGATGGGGGGGCCAAACACCTCGAGCGCACGATTGACGATCTCGATGGCGCGGTCGACGCCGGCACAAAAGCCGCGGGGATTGGCGAGCTTGATTTGCATGTTCATGTCTCCCGGGGGGAACCCATGCTGCGCTCCCCTTCTGGTGTCTTCAACCCCGTCTGATGTAGGGAATTGGCCTGCATGAAGGCAATTGCCCCGTACGCCGATGCGCGTCGACCGGCCGCCGCAAGTGGGGCGATCGCCCTGGCGCCCGGCGTGTTTTCCACTATTTCGGCCCCAGGCTCACAGGAGTCGCCTCGGCATCCATGACACGGATGATGTCCACCTCGAAGACGAGATCGCGACCGGCCAGAGGATGATTGAAGTCGACCACGACAGTTTCATCGTTAACCTCCGTCACCACACCGGGCAGCTCTCCCGAGCGGTCGGCAAAGGACACGACCAGCCCCGGCTGCAGGTCCATGTCGCGGAACTGCAACCGGGTGAAGGTCTGCTGGTTATCCGGATTGCGTTCGCCAAAGCCTCTTGCGGCGTCGATGAATACCGAGCGCCGGTCGCCGGCCTGCAATCCCATGAGCGCCTTTTCGAACCCCGGCAACAGGCTGCCGTCGCCGACAACAAACTCGGCAGGCACGCCAGAGGGACGAGTGTTATCGACGACTTCACCGCTCGCGAGGGCCAGGGAGAAATGCAGGGCGACTTTTTTGCCGGGACCAATGCGTTCAGACATTTACCACCTGCCGCCGCTTCTCGAGGAAAAGGGAGTCAATGATGAGGATGGCCGCGCCCACCGTAATGCCGCAGTCGGCAATATTGAATGCGGGGAAATGCCAGCTGCCGTAGTGCACATGGATGAAATCCACGACATAGCCCAGGGTTACGCGGTCGTAAAGATTGCCCAGCGCACCGCCCAGGACAAGGGCCAGACCGGCCGCCAACAGACCCTCGTTGGCTTTCAGGCGTGACAGCCACCAGAGGATGCCGGCACTCACGGCCAGCGCAATGCCGCCGAACAGCCAGCGCTGCCAGCCACCGGCATCATGCAGGAAGCTGAAGGCAGCGCCGTAATTGTGCGCCAGCGTCCAGCTGAAAACGGGCAGGAGATCGATCGACTGTCCTTCCTGCATGTGTGTGCTGAACCAGGCCTTGGTTGCCAGATCGAGACTGATCACGGCGACTGTCAGCCATAGCCAGTTCAGG
>DASSUO010000040.1:0-5481 GCA_035706925.1 Moraxellaceae bacterium | reverse complement strand
GCGATACAGCAGGCTGAGGGCGGTCGTAGCGTCGCCGGACGCCCAGGCGGCGCGGGCTGCGGCCGAGACCCGCGTCGGCAGATCGGATGCCGCCATCGCCGTGCTGTGGCTGTCAGGCGGCAACGGGAAATTCTTCGGGTCCGTGCGTCGGGACAGACGAGACGGAAGCCACTGTCGGCCTTTCCAGAGCAGCCATGCCACGGCGGCGACGAGAAGGATGGCCTCGCCGTACTTGAACAGCCTCGCGAGCAGGTTGAAGTCGATGGCCGTGGAAATCTTGCCGGGCGTGCCGCGAGACGGCGTTCGCCAGCGCGCAGTGATATCGCGAAGCCAGTCACGCAACACCGGTGTCGTAACGGTTTTGCGCTCATGGAATTCGTCGCTGTCGATCACAGACCGGATCTCCGCCCGGAGTCGGCTCGATTCGCGAGTGGGTGCCGCAGGCGATTGTCCGGTAACGGATGGCGGGGAGGTGACGGGTGGGAGGGGCGCTTGCGGCTCGTCCGCACCCGCCGCCACGGCGACAAGAAGCAGCGCAGGAAGAAAGTGCTTCATGCGGATTGCTTCCCTGTATCCAGTCGCTCGCGCAGGCGGCGAAACGCCAGCTCGATATCCCATGCTTCGAGCTCGGTTCGACGATTCAGGTACAACGAGAATCCCGCCGCTACATAAAACGGCTCGACGATGCTCATGCCGACGTACCAGGCCAGAAGCGTGCCGGCCTCCGCGAACGGGTGGCGCGATTGGCCGGAAAGCGAGGCCCACAGGTCAGGGGTGGCGCCGTCGGGCGCCAGCCAGAAAATCATGCTGAGGACAGCCACTCCGAGCACCAGTTCGAAGTGCATCATGACGAGCTGAAGCCATTGTGCGCGTCCGGCGTATTGTCGCCCCAGCAGCGTCAGCCGTGCCCGGCGCTCCTTTGCAGGCACGCTTTCCAGCAGCCATACCGGCAACTGGTAGGCACGGCTCAGGCTGAAGCGTCGCCACAGCAGGTTCCCCACCAGGCCGTGGCGGAAGCCGCTGGCGAGGAGTCGCAATACATTCGAAGTGCCCAAGGCATCTCCAAAGACGCGGCGGCTGAGCACAATCAGCAGGGCCTGATCGAAGAGTGGCTTCAGCCACCACAGGAGAAACGAGGCGGAATGGATCTCGAAAAACAGGATGGCGACCCATGCGATGACCAGGAAGGGCAGTGAGACCGCCAGCCACGTGCGCCAGATGAGCGCTGCATCGTCCTGTACGAGCCGGATTCCGAGGTCGACGGCTTCATAGGGGCGCCGCGGACGAACGGCCAGACGAAGATCAGCGAGGCGCACGGGGGGGCTCCATGCGGCGTCCTGCCAGCAGAAGGTAGGCGATGACGCCACTCCAGAGCAGGAGCGCCACGGCGTATTTCACCGGCGGCGGAATGGCGGTGCTCGACGACCAGAAGGCTTCGAGGAACGCAGCGATCAGCAGAAACAGCGATGCTCCGTAAATGATCTGCACGGCTGGCCGGGCCTCGCGGCGCAGCGCATCGGCACGACGCAGATTGCCGGGCGCAATCAGGGCCCTGCCCAGCATCAGGCCGGCCATTCCGCTGAGGACGATGGCGGTGAGTTCGAAGGCACCATGGCCGCACACGAACGACCAGAATGTTTCCGTGTAGCCGATGCGGGTCAGATGGCCGGCCACTGCCCCGATGGAAATGCCGTTGAAAAAGAGAATCAGGAGACTGCCGACGCCGGCAATCATTCCCCCCGCAAATGTCTGGAATCCGATGCCGATGTTGTGCTGCACGTAATAGCCGAACATGAGGAAATCGCTGGTATCGTCGCGGCTGTAGCCGATGACGCGACGGGCCGGATCGTACATCTGCTCGAACTCTCTCACCTGGCTCGCATCCATCACGCTGTAGACCAGCGAGGGATGCCACCAGATCGCGACCGCGATGGCGCCAAAAGCGCCGTAGAAGCACAGGGCCGACAGCCAGAAGAGCCCCGCGTGGCGTCTCACGAGTTCAGGAAAGTCGCGCAAGAGGAATCGGACGACGAGGCCCGTCATGGGCTGCCGGGTCTCGTAGAGGCGATGGTGCGCTTGCACGACGAGCAGATTGAGGCGGTCGACCAATGCCGGTGGATAGTGCCGGCTTCTTGCGATCGCAAGCTGCTGGCAGGCGCGGCGATAAAGCATCGGCAGCGCCAGGGCCTCTTCGGTGGATGCATCGGCGACAATGGCGCGCTCAAGCGCGACCCAGTCTGCCTCGTGACGCCGGATGAATTCCTGCGGACTCATCGTTCCCCCACCAGCCAGCGGGCCAGGCCACGCAACCGCCGGACACCGGTCTCGCCCCGCGCGCGGGTCAGGGGTTCGAGCAAGTCGGCCAGTTCCTCTTGCCGTGCGGGAGACAACCGTGCGCTGCGTTCGGCAAAGTCGATGACGGCCAATTGCTCGGTCAGGCGGAGCGGGAGCGCGGGAGCGACAGGCTTTTCCGGGGGCAGTGCGGGTGCTTGCGGCGCCTGCGGAGACCAGACCACCAGAGTGCCGGCCGCCATGTCGCCGAGACGCTGGAAGCGCGGGTGAAAGAGCATCGCGAGCAGGCCAAGCCCGAACAGGAACGGAAACATGTCGGCCGCCCGAAGGAGATTGCGGATGATCGAGGCAGCAAGGCCGACCGGCCGGCCATCTTCCTCCACGACGCACAAACCGACACTTCGCTTACCCGGCGTGGCTCCGCGAGCCAGCACCTCGAAGGCAACCGGATAGAGCCACTCAACGAGGAAATAAAGCAGGAGAAGCAGGCCGAAGCCGAACTTGCCAAGAAGGCGGATGCCTACGCCCAAGGCGATCATCAGGGCCGCGCGCACCAGCAGGTCGATCAGGTAGGCGGTCGCCCTCGGCACCGGGCCGGCGGGAATCAGGCTGAGGTCGACGCCTTCCGGCGTAGCGACTGGCTGGCGAGTATCAAGCATCAGCGCACGACCCACCGTGCTATGACGGGTCCGCCTTGACCGTTCATGCGGGCATCCCTGGCAGTCGCCGGAGGCGAAATCAGCATCTGATTATGCAGAAGTGGCCGCCGGCAAAGAAGCCCGCACGCATGCCTGGCGCGCGGCGGCAAGGAAAATTCCTTTCCCTGCCGCCCGCGTATTCAGCGCTCCGGCGTGTCCGGATTGGCCTCCGTGGGGCGTTCGCCCACTTTTACCTTGAATTCCATTTCGTGGCTGCCACGCAGGACCGACACCGGAACTTCCGTACCCGGTGCGAGGGTGGCGATCAGATTGATCGCCTGCGAGGCGTTGTCCAGTGGTTTGCCGTTGATGCGGACCATGACGTCACCGGGAGTCAGGCCGCCGCGCCATGCAGGCCCACCACGCATGACACCGGCAATCGCAACGCCCTTGCGAGCCTGTGCGTCGGCGTGGGCAGCCTGTTGCGGCTCCACGGGTTGAACTTCAATCCCCATCCATCCACGGACGACACGTCCATCCTTGATCAGCGACTGCATCACATTGCGCGCGAGCGATACCGGAATGGCGAAGCCGATGCCCATGTTTCCCCCGCTTTGGGAAAAGATGGCCGAATTGATGCCGACCAGGTTGCCGGCGACATCGATCAGTGCACCACCGGAGTTTCCCGGATTGATGGCAGCGTCGGTCTGGATGAAGTCTTCGTATGTATTGATGCCCAGGCCTTGTCGGCCCGTCGCGGAAATGATGCCTTGCGTAACGGTCTGACCGACGCCGAACGGATTGCCGATGGCGAGCACGACATCGCCCACCTGGGTCGGATCGTCACGAAGGGGTATCACCGGCAGGCTGTCCAGCTTGATACGAAGGAGCGCAAGATCCGTGCCGGGGTCGGTACCGATGACGGCTGCCTTTGTCTCGCGGCCGTCCTGCAGCGCCACGACGATTTCGTCGGCCTGTGCCACGACGTGGTTGTTGGTGAGCACATAGCCCTCAGGGCTGATGATGACGCCCGAGCCGAGGCTCGCCTGCATGCGCTCGTCCGGTACTCCCTCGCCGAAGAAGCGGCGCAGGAAGGGGTCGGCAAGGAACGGGTTGTTCATCCTCACCTTTTGCGTGGTGTAGATGTTGACAACCGCCGGTGCGGCCGCCCTCACGGCGGCGGAGTACGAGACCGGGCCACCGGCGCTGACCGCGGCGGTCGGTAGCGGATGGGGTGGCGCAAGGGAGGCCGGCGTGTTGGCGTGGCCTGGCCACATTCCCGGTCGCGTCAGTACGTAAGCCAGGACAATGGCAAGAAGAATCCAGGGGAGGGCAATCCTGAATCGCATAGGGGGCTTTCCTCTGTATCCGGGTCGGGTGAATATGGTGACGCGATTCCGGGTCTTCAACTGAGTGTGTGTAAATGGCGACAACGTTGCGCGAGATGCTTTCCCTGCTCGATACCACTCTGGAGCCCTGGCGGTTCCAGGACTATTGCCCCAACGGACTGCAGGTGGAGGGGCGCCAGCATGTGCGGCGGGTGGTTAGTGGCGTCACCGCGTCCGCGGCGCTGATTGATGCGGCCATCGACCGCAAGGCCGATGCCCTGCTCGTGCATCACGGCTACTTCTGGAAAGGCGAGGACCCGCGCATTACCGGCATGAAGCGGGCGCGCCTGAACAAGCTGCTGGCGCACGACATCTCATTGATTGCCTATCACCTCCCGCTGGACGCCCATCCGGAGCTGGGCAACAACGCGCAGCTGGCGCGTGAACTGGGGCTGGTCATTGACGGGCCCCTGGACCCTGCCAATCCCCGTGCGTTGGGCAATACCGCCACCCTGGCCTCGCCAATGGCCGTCGCCGACTTTGCTACGCATGTGGAGCGCATCCTGGGCCGAGCCCCCCAGGTCATCCCGGGCGGTCCGGAAAAGATCCGCCGCGTCGGCTGGTGTACAGGAGCAGCGCAAGGCTATATCGAACAGGCCATCGCGCACGGACTCGACGCTTTCCTGTCCGGGGAGATTTCCGAGCCGACGGTTCACGCCGCCCGCGAGGCTGGCATCACCTATCTCGCCTGTGGTCACCATGCGACCGAGCGCTACGGCGCCCGCGCACTGGGCGAGTTTCTCCAGGCACGGCTCGGCATTCCGGTGGAGTTTGTCGATATCGACAATCCGGTCTGATTCCGGGCCTCGGCGGAAGTCCCGAACCCGTTTTTCCTGATCCCGGGTGGCATCGTTCCGGCCGGGGGGGAAAAACAAAAAAGCCGGCAATTGCCGGCTTTTTTGTCACTGCGAGGAGGCTTACTTGCCGAACGCGATGAGCGGTCCGAAGGCCACGATCAGCAGCGAGACCGTCAGAACGATGATCGGCAGGAGCCAACGCTCGTAGCGACGATAGAAGCCCAGGTTATGGACCTCTTCCGATGCGAGGTCGATTTCCTTCTCGCCCACCACCTGACGCAGCAGCAGCTGGTTCAGCGCCACCGGCGGCAGCAGGTAACCGAGTTCGAACGCCACGAGCACCATCATCCAGAAGTGGACGGGGTC
>DASSUO010000039.1:0-5194 GCA_035706925.1 Moraxellaceae bacterium | reverse complement strand
CATAACGACAAGACTTCCCCTGGAGAAGCCCCATGATGCATCGCACTCCTGCGCGCGCGGCCCTGCTGGCACTGACCCTGGCCGGCCTTTCCGGCTGTGGCGGCAAGGACACGGGCCCGGCGCCGTCGACGGCACCCGCCGCGCTGGAGCTGGCGCCGGTGGATGTCGCACGTGTGACGCGGACCGAGGTGAGCGGGGGCCTGCCGGTGTCGGGAACACTGCAGCCGCTGCACCAGACCACGGTGCAGTCGCGTGTGGCGGCGGAGGTGGGGGCGGTGCTGGTCCGTGAAGGTGAGCGCGTCACTTCGGGTCAGGTGCTGGCACGACTCGGTACGCAAGACCTCGAAGCCCGCGTCCGTCAGGCCGAAGCGCAACTGGCCGCCGCGGAAGTCGATGCCAAATTGGCCCGCGCGCTGGCCGAGCGCAACAAGGAACTTTACGACAAGAAATATTTCCCCGAAATCGAGTACGCGCGTAGCGTGGGCGATGCCGATGCCCGTGACGAAAATGTGCGCGCGCAGAAGGCCCTGGTCGCCATCGCCCGCAAGGCGCTGAACGATGCCGAGGTCCGTGCGCCGCAGGCGGGCATCATCGCCCGCCGCTACATCGAGCCCGGCTCCAGCGTGGGCATGGACGCGAAGCTGTTCGAGATCGTGGACCTCTCGGAAATGGAACTCGAAGTGCCTGTGCCGGCGACCGATATTGCCGCCGTCAAAGTGGGGCAGCGTCTGGACTTCACGGTGACCGGCTTTGGTGAGCGGCGCTTCCAGGGCAATGTCGCGCGCATCAATCCGGTGGCCGATCCCGGCACCCGCGCCATTTCCGTGTACGCGCGTGTCCCCAATCCGGGACTTGAGCTCAAGGGCGGAATGTTTGCCCGCGGCGAAATCAGCGCGGGGCCCGGGGGCGCGGCCCTGCGTGTGCCGCTCGATGCGCTGCACGAACCGGCGGGGCAGGACCCGTGGGTGCTGGTGCTGGCAGACGGGCGTCTGCAGAAACGCACCGTCACCATCGCGGTGCGCGACGAGCGCCGCAACGAGCTGTACCTCAAGAGCGGCGTGAACGAAGGCGATACCGTGATCGTGGCGCATCTCACCGATGCAGCTATCGACCGGCCCGCACGGCTCGGTCAGTAAGCCTCGCCCCCTCACCGTTCAGGACAGATCGTCATGTGGCTTACGCGCATCAGCATCAACAACCCCGTCTTCGCCGCGATGATGATGATGGGGCTCATGGTCTTCGGCCTCTTTGCCTACCGTGACCTCAAGGTGGAAGAGTTTCCGGACATCGGCTTTCCCTTTGTCGTTGTGACGACGCCCTATCCCGGCGCGTCGCCGGAAGTGGTGGAATCCGACGTCACGCGCGAGATCGAAGAGGCGGTGAACACCATCGCTGGCGTGAAGCAGGTCTTTTCTTACTCGCTGGAAGGGCGCTCCCAGGTCTTCGTCGAGTTCTACCTCAATGTGCCCGTCGCAACGGCCGTACAGGACGTGCGCGACAAGGTGGCGCAGGTCAAGGCCAAGTTCCGCAAGGAAATCGACGACCCGCTCATTGAACGCTACAACCCGGCATCCACGCCGGTGCTGTCTTATGCGTTCACGTCCGACACCCTGAGTCCTCGGGATGTCTCCACTTATGTGGACCAGCGTATCCGCAAGCGCTTCCAGACGGTGACCGGCGTCGGCAAGGTCGACGTCATCGGTGCGGTGAAGCGGGAGATTCGCATCAATGTTCGTCCCGACCGCCTGCGCGCCTATAACGTTGGCGTGGACCAGGTGGTGCGCACCCTTCAGGCCGAGAACCAGGAGTTGCCGGCCGGCACGGTGAGTTCGACGCAATCCGAACTGGTCGTGCAGCTCAAGGGCCGCCTGCAGAATCCGCAGGATTTTCGTCGCCTCATCGTCGCGCAGCGGCCCGCCGGTCCCGTCTACCTGGAGCAGGTGGCCGACGTGGTGGACGGCGAGCAGGAGCTGGCATCGCTGGCGCTGGTGAACGGCCGCCGCGCGGTGTCGATCGACATTGTCAAAACCTCCGATGCCAACACCATTGCCGTGGTCGATGCCTGCAAGAAGGTGGCGGCCGAGGTGCAGCAGTCGCTACCGGCCGGCATCCAGATGGTGGCGGTGGCCGACAGCTCGCGCTCCATCCGCAATTCGCTGCATGACGTGCAGAAGACCTTGCTCGAAGGCGCCGTACTGGCCGTGGCCATCGTGCTGCTGTTCCTCGGGTCGTGGCGGTCTACCGTGATCACCGGCCTGACCCTGCCCATCTCGCTGCTGGGCACGCTCTCCGGCATCTATTTCTTCGGCTTCAGCATCAACATGATGACGTTGATGGCGCTCTCGCTGTGCATCGGCCTGCTCGTGGACGATGCCATCGTGGTGCGCGAGAACATTGTCCGCCATAACGCCATGGGCAAGGGCCACCGGCAGGCCGCGCTCGACGGCACCAGGGAAATCGGCCTCGCCGTGCTGGCTACCACCCTGACCATCGTGGCGGTATTCCTCCCGGTGGCCTTCATGGGCGGCATCATCGGCAAGTTCTTCTACCAGTTCGGTGTCACCGTCGCGACAGCCGTGCTGCTCTCGATGTTCGTCAGCTTCACGCTGGACCCCATGTTGTCCTCGGTGTGGTATGACCCTGACACCCACGGGCGCCGCAAAACGTCCCTCATCGGGCGCGGGCTCGACCGTTTCTCTGACCTGCTCGATTCCCTGGGCGATGTCTATGTGAAGCTGATCCGCTGGAGCCTGCGTGAGCGCACCTGGGGTTATCCGCTCCCGTACTGGTGGCGCGGCTTCCGCGTGCATCGCGTGCAGGCGGGCAACCGCAGCCTCGTGCTGTTCATGGCGCTTGGTACGCTGGTGGGCGCCTTCGTACTCGCATCGCATATCGGGGGCGAGTTCGTGCCCGAGCCCGATCTCTCCGAAATCAATGTGCGCTTCGAGACCGCGAGCGGTTCCGCGCTCGAATACACGCAGCAGAAAGTGGACCAGGTCACGACGATTATCCGCTCGTATCCGGAAGTGATCTCTACCTACGCCACCATCAACAACGGGATGGATATCGGCAAGGAGCGCGCGGGCATCCGCGTGCGTCTCAAGCCCAAGGCGGAGCGAACCATGTCGCAGAAGCAGCTGGTCGTGGCCATCCGTCAGCGTCTGCTCAATGTGGCGGGCATCAAGATCACATCCGTGGCCGCCGCGGCCGAATCGGTGAGCGGCGGTCTCAAGCCGATCATGCTGTCGGTGCAAGGGCCGGATCTCGGCGAGCTGCAACACATCTCGGACGAACTGGTGGCCGGCATGCACCGCATTCCCGGCCTGGTCGACATCCGTACGTCATTGGCGGACCCCAAGCCCACGCTGGCCCTGCAGATCGATCGTGACCAGGCTGCCAGCCTCGGACTTTCCGTGGCGCAGATCGGGCAGGCGCTGCGGCCGCTGCTGGCCGGTGATTCCGTCACGACCTGGCAGGATCCGCGTGGCGAGAACTACGACGTGACAGTGCAGTTGCCGCGCGCCGAGCGCTATACCGCGGCCGACCTCGACAACATTTTCCTGTCCAGTACTTATGCCGATGCGCGCGGCGTGCCCAACATGGTTCCGTTGACACAGGTTGTGCGCGTTACGCCGGGCACGGGTGCGTCACAGATCAATCGCCGCAACCTTTTCCGCGAAGTGATGATCGATGCCAACGTGTCCGGCCGTCCCGCCGGCGACATTGGTGCCGACATCCGCCGCCTGCAGGACTCCATGCACCTGCCGCCGGGTTACCGCTTCCAGACCGAGGGCCAGAACAAGGACATGGCAGAGTCCATCGGCTACGCCACCACGGCGCTGCTCATGGCTGTCATCTTCATCTACATGGTGCTGGGATCGCAGTTCAACAGCTTCATCCTGCCGGTCTCCATCATGACGTCCTTGCCGCTGTCGCTCATCGGCGTGTTCATCTCGCTGTTCCTCTTCGGCAGCACCATGAACATCTTCTCCATCATCGGCATCATCATGCTGATGGGCCTCGTCACCAAGAACGCCATCCTTCTGGTGGATTTCGTTAAGGTGGCGATGCGCGACGGTGTGGACCGCATGTCGGCCATCGAGAACGCCGGGCGCACCCGACTGCGTCCCATCCTCATGACGACCGCTGCCATGATCATGGGCATGGTGCCGCTGGCCCTGGGCCTGGGGGATGGCGCCGAGCAGCGCGCGCCCATGGCTCACGCCATCATCGGCGGCCTCGTGACGTCGACCTTGCTCACCCTGGTGGTGGTCCCGGTGGTATTCACCTATCTGGATGATTTGCGGCAGAAGGCGGGGCGAGTCCTGGGGCGCAGGCATCCGCAGGAGCCGGAGGAAGGGGCGGGGGGCTGAGCTGACCTTCACCCCGAATCGCGGGCAAAAAAAATCCCCCGCTGGGCGGGGGATTTGTTGGCACGGTGATCCGTGCGGGATACTGTTCAGGCGGCCGTCGGCGGGTAGTGCCACTGTTTCATCAGCTCGTCGCAGGCCTGCACAATCATCTCTTCGGTGATGGGAATTTCACGGCCGTTTTCATCCAGCAAGGCGCACGCCTGGAACGGATCACTATTGATCACCGCGGTCGTCAGGACTTCAGTCGCTTGCATCATCGTACACCTCGATAGCCGGATCGGGCCTTGCTGGGTGGACCATTCCGGAAACGCCGGCGGGGCGATCCGACAATGGCGCCGGGATCGCCGGCTCACCTTACAAGCCCACTATAGCCACAGGGTTTTCGTGGGTCGTGCGGGAACTCGCGTAATGTGTAACCAACTATGAAACCTCTTTCTGATCCTCAAGCAGATGCCGCTTCCAAGTCCTTGTTCCGGCTGGGATTCATCGTGAATCCCCTGGCTGGACTCGGCGGCACGGTCGCGCTCAAGGGCAGTGACGGGGTAGCGGAACTGGCGCTGGCGCGCGGTGCGATTCCCAAGGCGGGAGAGCGGGCGCGGGCCGCCCTGGAGGCGCTGCTGCCCTGGCGCGAGCAGGTCCGTGTGCTGGCCGCCGATGGCGCCATGGGAGCCGACCTGGCCCGTGAGCTGGGCTATGCCGTCGAGGTTGTCCATACGCCCGGCATGAGGACCACCGGGGTGGATACCACCGCCACCGCGAAGGCCCTGCGGGATCGCCACGTGGACTTGCTGCTGTTCGCCGGCGGAGACGGCACGGCGCGT
>DASSUO010000038.1:0-3036 GCA_035706925.1 Moraxellaceae bacterium | reverse complement strand
CCGGGCTCCCCCATTCCGGCTCAAGGCGAGCCCGCAGGCCGGGCAGCGGGTCCATGCCGGTCTGCTCCCGGTACGCCCGGGTCGCCGACCAAGTCCCCAGATAGCCCATTAATTCATCCAGTGACCAGTCCGCCGTCATTTCCTGCGGGGGGAAGGCAATCTCCGTCCACGGAAAGGGTAAATCCCGGTAATCCCGCTCGACATGCGCCCGCTCTGGCGGCCAGAAGGGCCCGACGGTGACCTGGTGAAACTCGCGCAAGAATGGATCCAGCACCGGATCGACCCGGACACCGCTATAGGTGAGAAGCGCCAGTATGCCCCCGGGCCGCAGGACGCGCTCCGCTTCGGCATAGAAGGCCGGCAAGTTGAACCAGTGTGCCGCCTGGGCCACCAGCAACAGATCCACCGAGCCCTCAGGGAGCCCGCTTGCTTCTGCCGTCGCCACCGCGAACCGGACGTTTGCGGGCCCGGAAGCAGCCTCGATCTGGGCACTGCTTGCATCAGTGGCGACCACCTCCCTGAACCAGCGGGACAGCCCCGCCGCCGCCTGACCATTCCCCGTCGCGCAGTCCCAGGCGCGTTCATGTCCCGGCGCCACTGCCGCCAGATCAGCAAAAAGCGCTTCTGGATAGCGGGGACGATAGCGGGCGTAATCCTGCGCCAACGCAGAGAAATGATCCTTGAAGCCAGCCACGTCAGCTGTGCCTGCCGATGCAGGATAACGTCCGCTTGGCGCGGACCCTCACGGCCGGTCACTCCCCTCCGGAGAAGGCGCCGGCGAAGTCCCTGCGTCGGCTTCAGACCCGCCAATCTCCGGCCGGTCGGCAGAGGGGGTTTCCGCCGCCTCGCTCTCCTCAACCAGCGCCACGACTGCTTGCTGCTTTTGCACTGAAGGCGGCGGATCCAATTCATCAAGAATGCGGATCAACCGGTACTCGTTCCAGAGCGCAATCGACACCAGGAGCACGATGACGAGCATGAAAAGGCCGCATGCGACCAGCGCCAGCGTGCCGCGCGCCGCCAGCATGATGAGCTCTTCCGTCGACAGTGTGCGGCTATGGAATTGCTGCAACACGAGTTCCGCACTGAGGTTGACGGGCGCATGCATCCAGAGCCAGCCATAGGCACTGCCGAGCAAGCCGACAAGCAACAGGGCGAGGATCGGCCAATAGCGGATCTGACGACGGCGGGTCTCGATGAGGGTGCGTTGGGAGGGGGTCATTCAGGCTCTCGGCGGGGCGGACGCATTGCGCGGACGCTACCAAGAGCGCAAGACAAGCTCAAGCCGCCCGGTCCGCACCCGAGTCTGACGGGGCGCAGGGAGAGGCTACGATCGAGCCCCTCTCCTGCCAGTTGCCGCTGTTACAGATTGGCCTCGGCGTACTCTGCCAGGACGGAGCGCGGTACACCGTGCAACTGCAGATGCCCCCCGTGCTGAAAGCCCTTGAAGCGCTCGCTCATATAGGTCAGTCCCGAACTGGTGGGCGACAGATACGGCGTATCGATCTGCGCCAGGTTACCCAGACACACGACCTTTGACCCGTCACCGGCGCGCGTGATGATGGCTTTCATCTGGTGCGGCGTAAGGTTCTGACATTCGTCAATCAGGATCAGCGAGCGCTGAAAGCTCCGTCCACGGATGTAGTTCAGTGCCTTGAACTGGATGTTGGCCTTTTCCTTGACGTACTCGATCGATCCCGAAGGACTGGCATCGCTCAGATGGAGCGCCTCGATGTTGTCGCTGATGGCGCCCAGCCAGGGATCCATCTTCTCTTCCTCGGTGCCCGGCAGGAAGCCGTGCTCCTCTGCCAGCGGCGGCGTGGAGCGCGTGGCAATGATCTTGTTGAAGCGGCGCTCGACAATCGTCATCTCGATGGCGGCCGCCAAGGCAAGGATGGTCTTTCCCGAGCCCGCGGGGCCGGTCAGCGACACCAGATGGACGCCCGGATCCATGAGCAGGTTGAGCGCCAGCGCCTGGTGGACATTACGCGGCGTTAGCCCCCATGCCTGCTGGTTCATGAGGCGCTCACGCGAAAGATCGACCAGCACCACTTTTTCGCGATCGATTTCGCGGACACGCCCCACGAATCCCTCGTCGTCAATGATGAACTGGTTGAGAAAGAGCTGATCGCCAAGGCTGCCGCGCGGAACGAAATGCAGCGTCTCCCCCACGCGCTGCACCGTCTCCACCGATTTCACACGATCCCAGAAGGAGCCTTCAATTTCGTGATACCCGCGCGCCAGCTGGCGGATGTCCGACACCAGCTGGTCGTTGTGGTAATCCTCCGCTGCCAGTCCGCAGGCACGCGCCTTCAGGCGCATGTTGATGTCCTTTGTGACCAGGATCAGCTTCGTGCCGATGTCGGACGCCTGCAGCGTCACCAGCTGATTGATGATCTTGTTGTCGTTGAGTTCATTGGAAAGGTACTCGGCGCTTGTGTTGTCCTGCGTATCCATGAGCACAGACAACATGCCGTTGTGCGTACGTGTCAGATCCCGCCAGATGGGCACTCCGCGGCGAATCTGTTCGGGCTCGGCCTCGCCGAGAATGGAGTCGATGAGACGGATCGCTGCACGGCATTCGGCCGACACGGATGCCTTGCCTGACTTCAGCTTGTCGAGTTCTTCCAGGACGGTCATCGGGATGATGACCCGGTGCTCTTCGAAATTGAGGACGGAATTGGGGTCGTGAATGAGAACGTTGGTATCGAGGATGTAGGCTTTCTTGCGACTGGATTGATCTTCCATTCTCTGCACCTGACAACGTAGGGGTAAGGGATGTGAGCGCGAGCACGACCGGGAACTTCAGCGAGTCCTTTTCTCCGCCTCTGCCCTCCCGGTGGCCAAGCCACCCGATGTCAGGTTCATGCGAACTTAGCGCACTTCCGCTCGCATTGAAAAGCGCCGCTCACGGAAAAACTGCGCCGCTTATCACAGACGTCCGGATCGCAATCGCATTGCCGTGCCAGACCCTCCAACCACCAGACGAATCCCTTCCGGAAAGCGGTGTTCAGCTACTGCCGGATTGACGGACCA
>DASSUO010000037.1:0-4826 GCA_035706925.1 Moraxellaceae bacterium | reverse complement strand
GACCCGGCGCTACAGGCGGCTCAAGGGCGGGGAGGGGCGCTACCCGGACATCCTCTTCATCGACGGCGGCAAGGGCCAGCTGGCGCAGGCCGTGGAGGTGCTGGCCACGCTGGGCGTGGAGGGCGTGCGCCTGGTCGGCGTGGCCAAGGGGGAGGGGCGCAAGCCCGGACTCGAGACCCTGGTCTTCCCGGACGGGTCCGACCTGCAGCTGGCCGCGGACTCGCCGGCCCTGCACCTGGTGCAGCATATCCGCGACGAAGCGCACCGCTTCGCCATCACCGGGCATCGCGCCCGCCGCGGCAAGGCGCGGCAGCGTTCCGTGCTGGAGGACATCCCGGGGGTGGGGCCCAAGAAGCGGCGCGACCTCATCCAGCATTTCGGGGGGATGCAGGAGCTGGTGCGGGCCAGCGTCAAGGACCTCGCGACCGCACCGGGGATTAGTTTAAGATTGGCCGAGGCCATCTACGATGCCCTCCACAGCCACTGAGCCGGAGCGGCTGCCATGCCGGTTCAGGCGGAGACCCCCTTCTTGAGCGCTGCCACCCTGCTGAATATCCCTAACATACTCACGCTGCTGCGCATCGTGCTCATTCCTGTCCTTGTCGCCTTGAGCTACCTGTCGTTCGACTGGCGATTCTGGGCTGCGGCGGCAGTGTTCATGGTTGCGGCCATCACCGACTGGTTCGACGGCTACCTGGCCCGCACCCTCAACCAGACATCGGCCTTCGGCCGGTTCCTGGATCCGGTCGCCGACAAGCTCATGGTGGCGGCGGCGCTGGTGATCCTTGTCCAGTGGCACTCGGAAAATCCCTTCATGGTCATTTCGGCCATCATCATCATCTCGCGCGAGATCACGATTTCCGCGCTGCGGGAATGGATGGCGGAAATCGGCAAGCGGGCCAGTGTGGCAGTGTCGTACATCGGCAAGCTGAAAACGGGCATGCAAATGACGGCCATCACGGTACTGCTGGTTCATGAGCCTTTCTTCGATCTGCTGGGATTCCCGCTGCTTCTGGTGGCGGCCATGCTCACGCTGTGGTCCATGCTCATTTATCTGAAGGCGGCCTGGCCCGATCTACGGGATTCGTGATTTGTCGTTCGGGCGGATTGACAGCCCGTCCGGCATCAGTAGAATGCGCGTCCTCCCCAAGGGGAGGCGACATGCGGGAATAGCTCAGTTGGTAGAGCACGACCTTGCCAAGGTCGGGGTCGCGAGTTCGAGTCTCGTTTCCCGCTCCAGATTCAGTCAAAAAGCCGGCTTATGCCGGCTTTTTGCTTTGGGCCCGGCATCCCGGCCTGTTCAATGCAGGGTCAGCCCATTACCATTGTCGGCTTTATTGAGCGGCGGAGAGCAGCATGATTAGCGGCAGCATCGTTGCCCTGGTAACGCCCATGCACCGCGATGGCGCGGTGGATTGGGACGCCTTGCAGCGTCTGGTGGAGTGGCATGTGGCAGAGGGCACCAACGCCATCGTCGCCGTCGGTACCACCGGCGAATCCGCGACGCTGGACGTCGAGGAGCATCTGGAGGTCATTCGCCGCGTGGTGAAAACTGCTGCAGGCCGTGTATCCGTGATTGCGGGCACCGGCGCGAACTCCACGAGAGAAGCCATCGAGCTGACCCGCGCCGCCGTGGACACCGGTGCTGACGCCTGCCTGCTGGTGACGCCCTACTACAACAAGCCCACCCAGGAAGGCCTTTACCAGCATTACAAGGCGGTGGCAGAGGCGGTGAACATTCCGCAGATCCTCTACAACGTGCCGGGCCGGACCGGGGTCGACATGCAGAATGTCACCGTGGCCCGACTGGCCGGCCTGCCCAACATCGTCGGCATCAAGGATGCGACGGGCAATGTCGAGCGCGGCCGCGAACTGATCGGCATGGTCGGCGATCGCATGGCGGTGTACTCGGGCGATGATGCCACTGCGCACGAGCTGATCCTGCTGGGTGCAAAGGGCAATATTTCGGTGACGGCCAATGTGGCACCGGGCCAGATGGCCCGTATCTGTGCGGCCGCCCTGCAGGGTGATGCTGCCGAGGCGCGCCGGCTGAACGGCCCGGTGTCTGCCCTGCACCGCGATCTCTTCATCGAATCCAATCCCATTCCGGTCAAGTGGGCGCTGCATGAAATGGGGCGCATCGACACGGGTATCCGCCTGCCGTTGACCGTGCTGTCTGAAGCCGGTCGCGAGCCCGTGCGGGCGGCCCTGCGCCAGGCCGGGGTGCTCTGATGGGGCGGCGTGCGGCGGGAGGTTTGCTGCTGTTGGGACTGCTGGGGGGGTGCTCGGCAATCCAGGGGCCCGAAGAGTACAGGACCGTGCGCGATCTGCCGCCGCTGGCGCTGCCGGCGGGCGCTGAATCGCGGCCCATAAAGCCCTTGTATGCCATTCCGGCCGGACCATTGCCAACGAGCTGGCCCAAAAAATTCGAAGTACCCAAACCCAAACCGCTGGCGGTAGCTGCCGATGTTTCGGCCAAGCCCGGGGCAGCGGGGGTGTCGGCAGTGGCCGATCACCCGGTGCTCACTCAAGACGGCAATGGCTATCCGCTCATGAGTGTGAGTGGTGATTTCAACGCGGTGTGGGATCGCCTGGAAGAGGTATTACGGCGTGCAGGGGTCAAGATCGACGATCGTGACCAGCGTGTCAGTCTCTATTATCTGCGCCTTCGTGATGAAAGCGGGAAGGATTCGCCTTTCCAGCTTCGCGTGGCGAGAGCGCAGAGTGCCTTCACGCTGACGCTGCAGAAAGATGATGACACTCTTGCCCCGCAAGAGATGTCGCGGTCCCTGTTCGAGGCGATCGTAAAACACTGGTCGGAACCGGATCGTCAGCCGCCGGCCGGACCTCCCCACTGACGCGGTGACGCGTGAACTGTTCCAATCCGTGCCGGTGAGTGTGCGGAGAATCACTTTGAGGCCTGTCGTGCGCAGGCAAGGCGGAGACTGAGATGGAAAAGCGTGAGCTGCTGTACACCGGTAAGGCCAAGTCGGTCTATACCACCGACGATCCTGATCGCCTGGTCATCCTGTTCCGCAACGACACGTCGGCCTTCGACGGCAAGAAGGTGGAGCAACTGGACCGCAAGGGCATGGTGAACAACAAGTTCAATGCCTTCATCATGGACAAGCTGGCGGCGGCCGGTATTCCCGTGCACCAGGAAAAGCTGCTCTCCGGCACCGAATCGCTGGTGAAGCGCCTGCAGATGATTCCGGTGGAGTGCGTGGTGCGCAACTTCGCGGCTGGCAGCCTCGTCAAGCGACTTGGCGTCGAAGAGGGCAAGGAGCTTGTTCCTCCCACCTTCGAATTGTTCCTGAAGAATGATGCCCTGGGTGATCCCATGGTCAACGAGTATCACGTGCGCTCCTTTGGCTGGGCGACCGATGCCCAGCTGGCGCGAATGAAGGAGCTGTCCTTTCAGGTCAACGACGTGCTGAAGGGGCTTTTTGCCGCCGGTAACATGCTGCTGGTGGACTTCAAGCTGGAGTTCGGCCTGTTCCATGGCGAGATCGTGCTGGGTGACGAGTTTTCGCCCGATGGTTGCCGCCTCTGGGACAAGGATACCCGCAAGAAGCTGGACAAGGACCGCTTCCGTCAAGGGTTGGGCGGTGTGGTGGAGGCCTACGAAGAAGTGGGTCACCGTCTCGGCATCCAGTTCGACTGAAGGCAGATGGCGTCGGGCTGGCGGCATTGCCCGGCGTCGCCTGGCCTGTCAGACTGACTTTCTGGCAGGGGAGACATGCCCTGTACCGGTATCTTTCATGGAGTCCTGAAAATGAACAAGACCCTTGTGCGTCTGGCAGTCGTGGCGGCCCTGGCTGCCTCCCTCAGTGGTTGCTTCCTGACCAAGATCGTGACCGTGCCGATGCGCGTCGTTGGTGCCGTTGTTTCCATCGTTCCAGTGGCCGGCAATGTCGGTAACGACGTGATCCAGAAGGCAGCCAACACGGTTGACGATATTCCTCTCTAAGGTATTGTCTCTGAGCCGCTGAGTCGGTATCTTTGCGGCCCTCGGAGAGGTGGCGGAGCGGCTGAACGCGTCGGACTCGAAATCCGGAGTAGGGGTCTCCCCTACCGTGGGTTCAAATCCCACCCTCTCCGCCAAATCAAAAAACCCCGCATTGCGGGGTTTTTTATTGGCCGGTCGCCAGCTTTCACCGGCACGCCACCGGCTCTGTATAATTCGCCCGTTTTCTTCTCGCCGGATGCGCCATGACCACCGTTCGTACCCGTATTGCCCCGTCTCCCACTGGTGATCCCCACGTCGGGACTGCCTATATTGCATTGTTCAATCTGTGCTTTGCCCGTCAGCACAAGGGGCAATTCATCCTGCGCATCGAGGACACCGACCAGGTGCGTTCGACGAAGGAGTCGGAAGAGCAGATCCTGAGTGCGCTGAAGTGGGTGGGACTGGAGTGGGATGAAGGGCCCGATGTCGGCGGTCCTCACGCGCCGTACCGGCAGAGTGAGCGCAGCGCTATCTACCGCGAGCATGCCACGGCCCTGGTCGAAAAAGGCCATGCGTTCCATTGCTTCTGCAGCGCGGAGCGCCTCGACACGCTGCGTGCCGAGCAGACGGCTGCCAAACAGACACCGGGCTACGATGGTCACTGCATGCATCTGCAGGTCGACGAGGTCATGCGGCGCCTGGAAGCAGGCGAGTCCTCCGTGATCCGCATGAAGGTCCCGCGCGAAGGCATCTGCGAAGTGCCGGACCTGCTTCGCGGTGCCATCGAGATTCCCTGGGAGCAGGTGGACATGCAGGTGCTGATGAAGGCTGACGGTCTTCCCACCTATCACCTGGCCAATGTGGTGGATGATCACCT
>DASSUO010000036.1:0-2196 GCA_035706925.1 Moraxellaceae bacterium | reverse complement strand
GCAACGGCGAGCTTCGTGGCTCCGTGCTGAATGTGTTCAATGCCGACGCGCGCGAGCCTTCGGTGGCGCCGGGCAACATTCCCGGCGATCTGCCTCTGGCCGGCCGCTCGTTTGTGGTCCAGTTCCTGTACCACATGATGTAGGCGGACCCAGGGTGATCCGGAGCGTCCTGCTGTCGATCCTGCTCGCGCTGGCCTGGTGGCCGGCGACGGGCAGCGCCGCGCCTGTCGCGGCGGCGGGGTCGGTGGCGGTTGTCTATCCGGAGCTCGATGAACCGTGGCGTGCCGTTTTCACGGCGATCATCGCCGGGGTCGAGGAGCAGGTGGGCGCACCGGTGCTGCGCTACGGGCTGGCGCCCGGCAAGGAGGCGCTGACGCTGGAGCCTGCATTGCGGCATTCCGGCGCCCGTGTGGTCGTGGCACTCGGGCGTCAGGGGCTGCGGGCCGTCGCCAACCTGAACGGCGCTCCTCCTGTAGTGGCGGGCGGCATCCTGTCCGTGCCCGATGCCGAATCGCGCAGCATCACCGGCATCAGCCTGACGCCGGACCCCGCCATCCTTTTCGAAGAGCTCAGGCGCCTGTTGCCATCGGTACGGCGCGTGGTGGTGGTCTACAACCCCGATTACAACCAGTGGCTCATCGACGTGGCACGCGCCGCCGCCCGCGCCCAGGGAATCGAGCTGCAGGCGCGGGAAGCGCGCGACACGGTGTCAGCCGCGCGCCTCTACGAGGCCATGCTCACCGAAGCCGCGGCCGGCGACGCCCTCTGGCTGCCACAGGATCCAACCACGGTCGATGACGACACCATCGTTCCGCTCGTCCTTCGTACGGCCTGGGCTCGCCGCGTTCCCGTATTTTCCAGCAGCTTTCCGCATGTCCGGCGCGGAGTGCTGTTCGCGCTGTATCCCGATAACCGTCAGCTGGGACGGGCGCTGGCCCGGACCGCGCAGCGACTCGCCGCGGGTGAGCCGGTGCCGCAGGGATTGCAGCCGCTGCAGTCTGTGCTGACGGCACTCAACGTGCGCACCGCCAGCCATCTCGGGCTGAATCTCGATTACCGGCAACAGCGCCGCTTCGATTTCATTTTTCCGGAGCCGTGATGACGCGATTGTTCGTTCAGTCAGCCCACGCCTTGCCGGCCGTACCGGAGGCCACTTGCCGATGATCTCCAACCTGATCACCCGGTCTGGCCGCTGCCTTCGCGGCCTGCACTTCCGCACCCAGCTGGCATTGGTGGCGGGCATCGCCATTTTCCTGCTGGCCTGGGTCTCCTCGATGCTGAATACCTGGGCCGCGAGCGAGCGCACCAATGGCTATCGGGTGCAGCAAGGCTTGCAGGTGGCGGAAGGACTGGCGCGCCAGAGCACCCTCGCGCTGCTGTACCACGCGCCGCAGAATGCCGAGGATGACGTGGCTGCCACGCTGGCATTCCCTGATGTGCGCTATGTGGAAATCGTCGATGCCGCCGGGGATACCCTGATGGCGCGGAGCAGCCGGACGGCTTACGCCTATGCGCCGCCGCCGCACCACAAGGACGGCGTGGTGGCCGACCGTGCGGCCGTCGCCTGGGAAAACGGCAGCGAGTGGGGCTTTTCCGCACCGGTCTTCACCGGTATCGAAGTGCCCTCGCCGTTCGAGATGCAGGAACGGAAGCCGGTACGGCTTGGCTATGTCGTCGTCGTCATGAGCAAGGAAGGCGTGCAGGGGCTGGTCGGGTCATTGCAGCGTGTGAATCTGTGGGTGGCACTCAGCTTTGCGGTGCTGCTCTTCGGCCTGCTCGGCATCACGGTAGAGCGGCTGGTGCGTCCCCTGAGCACGTTGTCGGGTCTGATGCGCCGCGCCCAGACCGGTGAGGCAGGGTTGCGCGCGCACGTGACGGGTTCCCGCGACATTACCGACATGGCCGCCGCCTTTAACAGGATGATGTCGGTGCTGGAGGAGCGCGAGGCGGAATTGCAGCACTCCCGCGATCGCGCCCTGCACACGGCACAGATGAAGACCCAATTCGCCGCTACGGTGAGCCACGAAGTCCGCACGCCGTTGAACGGGGTGGTCGGCATGCTCGACCTGCTGCGCGAAATGCCGATGGAAACCAAGCCGCGCGAATGTGTCGAGGTGGCCTGGAATTCCGCGCATGCCCTGATCGAGCTCATCAATGGCATTCTCGATTTCTCCAAGCTGGAGGCGGGCAAGCTCG
>DASSUO010000035.1:0-26377 GCA_035706925.1 Moraxellaceae bacterium | reverse complement strand
GGCCATGCCGAAAAGGCCGCCGTCGAACTCGATCATTTCGCCGTACATCACATCGGCCAGGCCATGGATGCGCACGATACCGTCGGACACGCTGACGATGGTGCCTTCATTGCGCGCTTCAGCGGACGCGTTGAGGTCCGTTATGCGGTTCTTGATCAGCTCGCTGATCTCGGAGGGATTCAGTTGCGAAGACATGGTGCTCGTTCCTCAAACTCAAGAATTCAGGGTGGCAGCGAGCTTGTTCAGCTTGCCGCGCACGGACGCGTCGATGACCAGGTCGCCGGAACGGACGACCACGCCGCCAATGAGGCTGCGGTCGATCGTGACTTCGTCGATGGCGATCTTGCGGCCCAGCTTCTCGCTGAGCCTGGTGGCCAGCGTGTCACGCTGGGCATCGCTGAGCTCGAAGGCGGCGGCCACGGTCACACTGGCAGACTGTTCGAGCTCGGCACGGAACGCCTCGTACAGCTCGGCAATCGCGGGCAGCGCATCGATACGCTTGTTGTGAACGATCTCGGTCACGAAGTTCTGCACGTCCTTGCCCAGCTTGTCGCCGGCCGCCTTCAGGAAGGCGTCGGCCTGCTGTTCGGACGTCAGCGTCGGACGCGCCAGATAGGCAGCGAACGCTTCATCACCCGCCACCGCGGCAGCGAGGCCAAGCTGCGCGGACCAATCCGCGAGCTTGCCGCTGTCGCGGGCATACTCGAACGCTGCCTTGGCGTAGGGCCGCGCTACAGTGGTCAGTTCTGCCATAGTCGGTGCGCCTTTTGATTAGAGCTCGGCAGCCAGCTTGTCCAGCATGCCGGCGTGGGCCTTGGCATCCACCTGCGCCTCGAGGATCTTCTCGGCGCCGGCAACGGCAAGGGCGGCAACCTGCGCACGCAGGCCGTCGCGGGCAGCAGCAATTTCCTGCTCGATCTGGGCACGGGCCTGGGCAAGCTGACGCTGGCCTTCGGCGGCAGCGGCGACTTTCGCCTCTTCCACCATCTGGTTGGCGCGCTTGTTCGCCTGCTCGATCAGGGCGGCCGCCTGGGCCTTGGCAGCCTTCAGCTCGTCCGCCACCTGCGCATGGGCGCTTTCCAGGTCACGCTGGGCCTTGTCGGCGGCGTTCAGGCCGTCGGCAATCTTCTTCTGGCGCTCGGCAAGGGCGGCCGTCAGCGGCGGCCACACGAACTTCATGCAGAACCAGACGAAGACCGCAAACGCAATGGCTTGCCCGATCAGGGTTGCATTCATGTTCACGGCAAATACCTCAATTCATTTTTTCCGGCCGCGGGAGTGCGGCCGGAAGCAACTCGAAAGGAAATTCGAATTACTTGATGAACGGGTTCGCGAACAGCAGCAGCATGGCGATACCGACACCGATCATGGGCACGGCGTCGAGCAGACCGGCAACGATGAACATGCGCACCTGGAGCTGGGGACCCAGTTCCGGCTGACGGGCCACGCCTTCCAGGAACTTGCCGCCCAGGAGAGCGAAGCCAACGGCGGTGCCCAGGGCGCCCAGACCAATCAGCAGGGCAACGGCCAGCAGGTTCATACCGGTGATGTAATCCATCTTGAAGTCCTCTTTGGGTTAAGTGTGGATAAAGGGTTAAGGGGTTGACTCAGTGATCGTGCGATTCCGAGGCCATGCTCAGGTACACGATAGTCAGCATCATGAACACGAAGGCCTGCAGGGTGATGACCAGGATATGGAAGATCGCCCACACCAGCTGAAGGCCGCCGCCCAGCACACCGAGGGCAGCGCCGCCGGTGAACATGAGCACGATCAGGATGAAAATCAGTTCGCCGGCATACATGTTGCCGAACAGTCGCAGACCGAGGGAGATCGGCTTGGTGACGAGGCCAATCGTTTCGAGCACGAAGTTGAAGGGAATCAGCGCCCAATGGTTGAACGGATGCAGCGTCAGTTCCTTCACGAAACCGCCCGCGCCCTTCATCTTGACGCTGTAGAACAGGATGATGAAGAACACCGAGAAGCTCATGCCAAGCGTGGCATTCGGGTCGGTGGTGGGGACGACCTTCATGTACACATGATGCGGATCCATGCCGAAGAAGGTGCTTCCCACCCAGCCGGCCACTGACGGAATGAAGTCCACGGGGATCAGGTCCATGAAGTTCATCAGGAAGATCCAGGTGAAGATCGTCAGGGCCAGGGGGGCGATCAGCGTGGACTTGCCGTGATAGGTATCACGGACATTGGTATCGACAAACTCGACCACCGTCTCGACAAAGTTCTGCAGAGCGCCCGGGACGCCGCTGGTGACACGACGTGCGGCCAGCCAGAACACCAGACAGAACAGCACGCCGAGACCGACGGACCAACCCAGGGTGTCAAGGTGGACCGCCTTGAATCCCATCGCATGGGCTTCGTCGGCGTTGTGCGCCAGCGTCCAGGTCGACTGGGTCAGGGCTTCATCGCCATGCTCGCCGTGGCGCACATAGCCGGCGGGAAGCTGGCCATAAGTCAGGTTGGTCAGGTGGTGCTTGATGTACTCGGTGGAATTGCCAGCCATATTCAGCAGCTCACTGTTTTGGTCCCGTGGTCGACGTGAGGACAAATCCCCAGACCACGAGCTGTTCCAAGATGAATCCGGTCAGCAGCCAGCCGGGCCGCAGGGGCTTTACCCCCGCCAGCACGGCGGCAAAGAGGAGGACGGTAATGACAAACTTCCCGGCCTCGCCCTTGTAAAAACTCCGCACGATTTGCGGTGCCAGGCGGGCTCCCGCATGGCGAAACGCCTGCAGGGCAAAGTAGAGACTGCCCGCAACGGCAATTGCCGCACCCAATCCTGCGGACATGGCGGCCACCGGACTCGCGGTCAGGGCCAGCAAGGTCAGCAACAATGCCAGCGCGCCCTGCCATTTGAGCAGAAGCAACGCCTGCGATCGGTCCACAAGGGGACGAGGCTGACTCACAATCACATCCAGGGTTGGGCGCAGCAGAGGGGGCCGTCGAGAACATGACCGCCCACTTTTTGAGCGGGCGGATTATAGAGAGCAGGCTACCCTTCCGCAACGGCCCGGGCCTGCCGGCGGGGCGGACAGCCCTGCATCAGGTCACAGGACGGACCTGCAAAACACAAGATATGGGGGTTGCCCAGTACCGCACCCCGTCCTACTAGACGGAAATATTTTCCATCGCACCACGCTGCCATGCACCGTTATCGATCATTGCGCATCGTTGCGCCCTCCTTTGGTCAGGGGTAGTCGATCCGCGTTGTGCGTCGCCCTCGCGGGGGTGACCTGATCGTCAGACTCCCGGCGACGACGGTCAATGGCGATGGATACGTTTTCTCGGCGGGACAATGGTACCCGACCGGTGCAAGGGCCGGGCTTTGTGATGTCGCGCACACTTTGTGGCGATGTGACGCGATGGTCAGTCAGGTGGCCGACAGGCGGTACCGCTTTGGTGGTAATTCGCTCACTCGGCCCGCACAATTCCCCCCGCACGTCATCACGCTGCTGCCCACGGAAGGAAGCCCAAGAATGGCCGATATGACTACTCCAAGACTTTGTGTGCTTTTGCTCGCCCTTACAGGTTCCGCCACGGCGCTGGGCGGAACTGACACCTGCCGCGCCGTCGTCCGGGAGGCGCCCGCCGGGTCCCTTTCCGATATCGACTACGTCACCATCAACAAGGCGTTGCTCACCAGTGATCCGACACAGCGGCTCATCGCCCTGACGGGTGAGCTCAAGAAGCTCGATCTCGCACATGCGCCCGAGGCGCCTCTGGTCCGTCACCGACTGCTCATGGCGACAGCGCAAACCCAGGCAACGCTCGGCATGGATACGGCCGCCATGGGCAATCTCAAGCGCCTGCCGGTCAACAGTCCGGTAGCACCCCAGGCGCTCATGTTCATGGCCGATATCGAGGTAAAGGAAGGCAAGCCCAGAGCTGCCGTCCGGTGGTTGCGACAACTCGCTGATCTGTATCCCCAGGAATCCCTGACCATTCATGCGCTCTGGCGCGCGGCGGAGCTCAACCATCCGCATTCGCGACAGGCACTCGCACTCTGGCAGGAAGCGGCCCGTCAGGCAGACCAGGCGCTGGCGTCCGCACAATCGTGGCGCGACCGTAGTCAGCAGCCTGATTTTGTCGATACCGTCAGTAGCGCGACATTGTCACCGGAGTTGTGGCGCCTGACCCGGACGACCTTCACCGACCCGGCATTCGCCAGCGCTGATGCGGCACAGGCAAGTGCCCGTCAACAGCTGCAATGCATTGGTGCCGGACAGTCCGCGCAGCTTGCGGAACTCAATGCCAAACTGGGCGATTCACGTGCCCGGATGCAAACGCTGTTGCAGCAACGACTGACGACCGCCGTGCAGGATTGGGAGCAACTGGCAGCAGAAGCCCACTATCGCCTTGCCGACGCACAGGAGCCCCGCATCCATCCAGGTATCGTCACGCGCGACTGATCCCACTTCACAGGTTGCCCGCGACAGCCCGCCGGCAAGATGTCCTGATCAAGCAAAAGCCCCGTTACCGGGGCTTTGTTTTTGGAGCATCAGAATGCGCAAGAAAGCAGGACCGGATATCTCAGGCGTCGTGCAGGAAGTCCAGGGTCCGGGTCCGGTACTTTTCCCGCGGCAACAGGTGGCGGAAATTCCGTAACGTTTGCGCAGGTTCATCCGGCAGGTTGTAGTTGAACAGAAGGTGGGGAACATAGCCCCCCGGGTCGCCCTCCCCCCACAACTCGATCTTCACCATGCCGTTACTTTCCGGTGTCAGGCGCCAGAGGCTGCGCAAGTTCAACAGTCGCACCCGATGTGGATGCGGAGGCACCATGCCCGGCTCGGCGCGCGTGGACACTTCGACGACACCGGTACTGTCCTGGTGCAGTGTCGAATGCAGCACCGCTTCGCGCTCGAGGAAGGGATAGGGCAACCGGTAGATGGTGTGAACCCAGATCTCGCGATTGGCCTCCCGACGCACGACTTGCGCCGAGCGCATGCGCGCAATCCACTCGGGCATGGCGGAAACATCCGACAGCGCTGACACGACGGTGGACAGACGCGCCTGCACACGCGTGATGGCATAGAAGCGCTTGTAGGTGGAGCCCGGCATCGGGCGGACATAAACGCGGATATCCCGTGCATCATCCCGCCGCGCCAGGGACCACTCATCCGCTCCGCTCGCCGTGGCGCCAGCCAGCTGCAGCAGCAGTGCCAGCAGCGGCAGCATCCATCTCATGCACCGCACTCCGGATACCAGCGAATCACTTGATATGCGCGAGAATCCCGTCGAGCTCGTCCAGCGAGTTATAGCTGATGACGAGACGACCCTTGCCGCGCGCGTTGTATTCGATCTGCACGATGGCGCCCAGCTTCTCGGCAATTTCGTCCTGCAGCTTGCGCACATTCGGATCGAGGGTCTTTTCCGTTTGCTCGGGTTTGTCCTTCTGTGCGAGCAAGGCCCGAACCATCGCCTCGGTCTGTCGCACTGACAGGCCCTTCGCCACTACGGCGCGTGCGGCTTTACCCTGCATGTTGTCGGGCAGGCCGAGAAGCGCCTTGGCATGTCCCATTTCGAGATCGCCGCGTTCGAGCAGAGTCCGGGCTTCCTGGTTCAACGACATGAGACGCAGCAGGTTGGTCACCGTCGCTCGTGACTTGCCGACCGCATCTGCTACCTGTTGATGCGTGAACTGGAACTCGTCGGCGAAGCGCTGCAGCGCAACGGCTTCTTCCATCGGGTTCAGGTTCTCACGCTGGATGTTCTCGATGAGCGCCATCGCAATGGCGGTCTCGTCGGGAATGTCGCGAATGATGACCGGGATGCTGTCCAGCCCGGCGATCTGGGTGGCGCGCCAGCGCCGCTCACCCGCAATGATCTCGTATTTGTTCTCGCCGATCGGCCGAACGACGATGGGCTGCATGACCCCCTGGGTACGGATTGAATCCGCCAGCTCCTGCAGGGCCGCAGGATCCATGTCGCGACGCGGCTGATAGCGCCCCCGCTGCAGGAACTCGACCGGCAGCTTGCGCAGCTCGCCATCTGCAGGGACTTTGCCTTCCTCGACGGCGGCTACGGTTTCCTTTACCTGGCGCACATTGGAGAGCAGTGCGTCGAGACCCCGGCCTCCGCCGAGCCCCCGCTTTTTTGTCGTCGTCGTCATGATCAACCTCAGGCGCCGTTGTCCGGCGCGATTTCCATTCGTCCCGCGGAATCCGCCACCGCGGTTCCAACAGGAAAATCGTTAAACGGCTTCTGCCACCGCAGTTCGTGTGCTGTCCTGGCGACGCAGCAACTCGGCCGCCAGCGCCAGATAGGACATGGCGCCACGCGACGCACGATCGTAAAGCAGCGCTGGCATGCCGTGCGCAGGGGCTTCGGCGAGCCGGATATTACGGGGAATGATGGTCTCGAACAGGCGGTCCGGGAAATGCGCGAGCAGTTCGGCCGATACGTCCGTGGCAAGCGTGTTGCGCGGGTCGAACATGGTGCGGAGGATGCCTGTTACATGCAACCGGGGATTCACGGTTTGCGCAACCTGCTCGATCGTATCGATGAGCGCGGCAAGACCTTCCAGCGCAAAGTATTCGCACTGCATGGGAATGACAACGCCGTCGGCCGCTACCAGGCCGTTCACAGTGAGGATGTTCAGCGAGGGTGCGCAATCAATGATGATGAAATCATACTGGTCACGCACGCCGTCAAGTGCCTGCCGCAGTCTCAGCTCACGGCCGATGACGGTCATGAGTTCGACCTCTGCAGCGACGAGGTCGCTGTTGGCGCCGATCACGTGGTACCCGGCCGCCAGGTCCTTCACGATGGCATTCTCGATGGTGCACCGTTTCGTCAGCACGTCGTAGGCGCCATGCGGGAGTTCGTGCTTGTCGACGCCGGACGCCATGGTGGCGTTACCCTGAGGATCCAGATCGATGAGCAACACGCGGCGCTTGGTCGCGGCCAGCGAGGCGGCGAGGTTTACGCTGGTGGTCGTCTTTCCGACTCCGCCTTTCTGGTTGGCAATCGCCAGTGTCTTGTCCATGGTCTTCCCCGTTCGTCCTGCCCTTCCCGGAAGGTGCAAGTGAAACTGTCTTTATGATTCCGCGCTGCATACAAGCACACAGAACGGCAGTGAAGCGCCGCCACCATACGATGTCCGGACCGGCCCCGGCGTACTACGGTGCCGGATCGTCACCGCGAGTGGCGGTCGGCGCAATCCGGTGCCGCATCAACTCAGTGGCGGGCATCGTCGTGGACGATATGCACGAGATGCCGTGCCTCCTCCAGAAAAGGCACCGTCAATGACACCACGCTGGTGGCGCGGAATCCGGCTGGCAGCGCCGCAATTTCTTCAGCCGGATGCACCCCTTTCATGGCCAGGAACTCGCCCGACTCGCCGGCCAGATGCCCGCTCCATTCAACCATGTCGGCGAGCGTGGCAAAGGCACGACTCGTTACCACATCGTAATGCCCCGCGAATTCCTCCACGCGGCTTTGCACAGCCTCGGCATTGCCGATTCCCAATTCCGCAATTACCTGTCGCAAGAACCGGACCTTTTTGCCGTTGGAATCCAGCAACGTTACACGAAGTGCCGGCCGCGCCAACGCCAGCACCAGTCCGGGCAGTCCGGCGCCGGTTCCGACATCGATCAGCGTTTCGCCCTTCACATGCGGCAACACGCTCAGGCTGTCGAGCAAATGCTTGACCAGCATTTGCGCGGGATCGCGTACAGCCGTCAGGTTGTACGCGCCATTCCATTTCACCAGCAGGGCCAGATAGGCCAGCAACCGGTCTTCGGTTCCCGCAGGCAAGTCGGTGAGCCCCAGCTCTGCGATTCCGTCATGCAGTTTTCCGGCCAGCACGTTGTTCATCCGGCAATCTTTTCCGATGCGCCGGCGCGTTCAAGGCGAACACCGCTTTTCTTCAGCCAGATCATGAGCAGCGAGACAGCGGCTGGAGTCACCCCGGGAATGCGCCCCGCCTGGGCCAGGGTTTCTGGTCGCGCCGTCTTGAGTTTTTGCCTGACTTCGTTCGACAGTCCCTTGACCTCGTCGTAATCGAAATCATCGGGCAGGCGTAGTGCTTCCTGCGCCTTCAGACGGCCGATCTCGTCCGCCTGGCGATCGATGTAGCCGGCATAGCGTGCATTGATCTCGATCTGCTCGCCAACGTCGGCGCTGACATCGCTCTCACCCAGTGCCTGGATCTGTGCGTAACTCACCTGTGGCCGCCTGAGCAGATCCATCAGGGAATATTCGCGGGACAGCTCCTGGCCCGTCGTCTCGGTAAATCGCGTCGCCAGCGGAGTGCCCGGATGCACCCAGGTGCTCTTCAGGCGCTGCGTCTCGCGGGCGATAGTGTCCTGCTTCGCGCAATACGCGGCCCAGCGCACGTCATCCACGAGTCCGAGCTCACGGCCCTTCTCTGTCAGGCGCTGGTCCGCATTGTCCTCACGCAGCATGAGCCGATACTCTGCACGCGAGGTGAACATGCGGTATGGCTCTTTGGTACCGAGCGTGATGAGGTCGTCGACCAGCACGCCAAGATAGGCTTCATCACGGGTCGGGTACCAGCCGTCCTTTTCCTGGACGCGGAGCCCGGCATTGAGGCCGGCCAGCAATCCCTGTGCAGCTGCCTCTTCGTAACCCGTGGTGCCGTTGATCTGGCCAGCGAAGAAGAGGTTGTGGATCACGCGGGTTTCCAGCGTGTGCTTGAGGTCGCGCGGATCGAAAAAGTCGTATTCGATGGCATAGCCGGGGCGCGTGATGTGCGCGTTTTCCATGCCGCGGATGGAGCGCACCAACTCGAGCTGTATATCGAACGGCAGGGAGGTGGAAATGCCGTTGGGATAGAGCTCGTGGGTCGTGAGCCCTTCGGGCTCGATGAAGACCTGATGCGAATCCTTGTCCGCGAAGCGGTGGATCTTGTCCTCAATGGACGGGCAGTAACGGGGACCCACCCCTTCGATCACCCCGGTATACATCGGCGAACGGTCGAGGCCGCCGCGGATGATGTCGTGGGTGTGCCCGTTGGTGCTGGTGATCCAGCAACTCACCTGGCGTGGATGCATGTCGCGCCGACCCATGAAGGACATGACCGGCAGCGGAGTGTCGCCCGGCTGTTCCTGCATCACCGAGAAATCGACACTCCGGGCATCGATGCGCGGCGGCGTGCCGGTCTTGAGACGGCCGACGCGCAGCGGCAATTCGCGCAGGCGATTGGCCAGTGCGATGGAGGGCGGGTCGCCGGCGCGGCCCGCACGGTGGTTCTCAAGACCGATGTGGATCGTTCCGCCGAGGAAGGTGCCCGTGGTCAGTACCACGGTCTTTGCATCGAAGCGGATGCCGGTCTGCGTGACCACGCCCTTTACCGTTTCACCTTCGACAATCAGGTCATCGGCCGCCTGCTGGAAGATGTCGAGGTTCGCCTGGTTTTCCAGCATTGAACGAATGGCCGCCTTGTAGAGAACACGGTCGGCCTGGGCGCGGGTCGCGCGCACGGCGGGACCCTTGCTGGAGTTGAGGATACGGAACTGGATCCCGCCCCGGTCCGTTGCCAACGCCATCGCGCCACCGAGGGCGTCGATTTCCTTGACGAGGTGACTTTTGCCAATGCCGCCGATAGCGGGATTGCAGCTCATCTGCCCCAGGGTTTCGACGTTGTGCGAAAGGAGCAGCGTGGCGCAGCCCATGCGTGCGGCGGCCAATGCCGCCTCGGTGCCGGCATGGCCGCCGCCGATCACGATCACGTCATAGGTCTTGGGATAGCGCATGAGCCAGGCCACAAGGAGAAAAAAAGGGGGAGCGTAGTATACGGGGTGCCCCGGCAAAGAGAAGCGCCATGGTCAGTTTTTGACCATTGGGCCATCCGTCTCTGGCAGTGGCCCGGTCGACGCTCTCGGGTGCTGCCTGGTCTGCTTCCGATGCGGTACAGCATGCCCAGCAGGAACGGCCGCCACCGGCCGTCACCACTTCCGGGGCATTCGTTGCGCAATAAGCAAGTACTCACTAATGACCTTGCCCGCATTCCGCTGCTTACCGGGGCATCCCGCTTTTGCCGGTTGAACCGGGGCGACGATGACGCGACATATCCCGGCGCTGCTCAGGCCGCCTCTTCCAGTGACCGCTTGCGGGTTTCCGGCGCCAGCATCAAGGCGAGGGCACTGAGCGCGGCAGCGACGCTGACATACAGTCCCACCCGACCCAAACCACCCTCGGCAACCAGGCGCTGGGCCAGATACGGCGCAAATGATGCGCCCGCAATGCCGGCGAGGTTGTAGGCGACGGACGCGCCGGTATAGCGGACCGCGGTCGGGAACAGCTCGGGCAGGAAAGCCCCCATGGGACCGAAGATCATCCCCATCAGGAAGAGCTCCAGCGCCAGGAACCCGGTCACGGCAATGATGCTGCCTGCCGCAAACAGCGGTGCCATCAGGAATCCGGAGCCCAGGGCCGCCACACATCCGGCCAGCATGACCGGACGCCTCCCGAAGCGGTCGGCGGCGGCGGCTGAAACAGGGATCGCCAGTGCCATGAACAGGATGGCGACGCACTCCAGTACCAGGAATGTCGGCCTGGCATAGCCGAGGTCGTGCGTGCCGTAACTCAAGGCAAAAACCGTGGCGATATAAAACAGGGCGTAGCAGACCACCATGCCGGTCATGCCCACCAGCAACGGTCGGCCGTGATGCCGGAACAATTGCACCAGGGGGACCCGCACGGGCGCATGACGCGCGAGAGCGTGACGAAAGACGTTCGTTTCCCCAAGTCGAACCCGGACATACAGACCCACGGCCAGCAAGACGGCGGACAACAGGAAGGGCAGTCGCCACCCCCACGCGCGGAATTGCGAGTCACTGAGGCCGAGTGAGAGGAAGAGGAACATTCCATTGGCGAGCAGGAATCCTGATGGAGCGCCCAGTTGTGGAAACATCCCGTACCAGGCGCGTCGACCGGCCGGCGCATTCTCCGTCGCGAGCAGCGCGGCGCCGCCCCATTCACCGCCCAGGCCGATGCCCTGGGCAAATCGCAACAGGCACAGCAAGACCGGCGCCCATATGCCGATGGCGGCATATCCTGGCAGCAGCCCGATCAGCGTGGTGGAAAGTCCCATGATCAGAAGGGATGCCACCAACGTCACCTTGCGGCCGATACGATCTCCGAAATGGCCGAACAAGGCGGCACCGAGTGGACGCGCAATAAAGGCAATGCTGAAGCTCGCGAATGCACTCAGTCGCTGTGCCGCCTCTGATTCTCCCGGGAAGAATTGCGGTCCCAGCACCAGCGCGGCGGCCGTCGCATAAAGGTAAAAATCGTAGTACTCGATGGCGGTGCCGATGAGGGTCGCCGTTAACAGACGGCTTGCCGGAATGACGGGAGATTGCTGACGACGAGAGTCCATATGTCCGTGTTCCGGAATGACAAAAAAGGTGTTGGTAATTACTTGCCGATGCAGAAGCTGGAGAAAATGCGGCCAAGCAGATCGTCGGACGTAAACTCCCCCGTAATTTCCGCGAGTGCGTTTTGCGCCACCCTCAGATCCTCTGCCACCAACTCGCCGGCATTGCGTTCGATCAACTGTTCGGTCGCCACCGTCAGCGCAGCCCGGGCGTGCGTCAGCGCCTCGAGATGACGGCGCCGCGCCGTGAAGATGCCCTGCTCTCCGGGCTGGAATCCCATACGTTGCTTGAGCGCTTCGCGAAGCAGGGGTAGTCCCGCGCCGCTCTGTGCCGACAGGACGACTTCCTCATAGCACTGCCCGTCAGGAGATGATCGCTCACGACGACCCGCCACCTGACCCGACACCAGATCGCATTTGTTGGCAATGAACAGCAATTTGTCCGGGGCCGGCAATGGCGCGAAATGATGCATTGCCTGACTTAAAGGGTCGTCGTTCGCGCTCTGGTCATGAACGAACAATACGCAATCCGCCTTTGCCACCTCGGCCAGGGCACGGCGTACGCCTTCTTGTTCGACCACGTCTTTCGTCTCGCGCAAACCCGCCGTGTCGATGACATGCAGCGGCATGCCGTCAATCTGGATGCGCTCGCGCAACACATCACGTGTCGTGCCGGCGATGTCGGTGACGATGGCCGCATCGAATCCGGCCAGGGCATTCAGAAGGCTGGACTTTCCTGCATTCGGTCGCCCGGCGATCACCACCTGCATGCCATCGCGCAGCAGGGCGCCCTGCTTTGCCTGCGCCAGCACACCATCAAGTTGCACCGTCAGCGCATCCAGTCCGGATTTCACGTGGCCGTCACTCAGGAAATCGATTTCCTCGTCGGGAAAATCGATGGCGGCCTCCACGTACATCCGCAAGTGAATGAGCCCTTCCACCAGTGCATGGACTTTGCGCGAGAATTCACCCGAGAGCGAACGAACGGCGGAACGGGCCGCTTCCTCACTTCCGGCATCAATCAAGTCGGCGACGGCTTCTGCCTGGGCAAGGTCGAGGCGGTCGTTGAGGAAGGCGCGCTCGGAAAATTCACCGGGTCGCGCCAGCCGCGCGCCCAGCTCGAGCGTCCGCCGCAGCAAGAGATCCATCACGACCGGACCACCATGCCCCTGCAATTCGACAACGTCCTCGCCGGTGAACGATCGTGGCGCCTGGAAATACAGGGAAAGGCCTTCATCGATGGCCTGGCCATCCGCTGCCAGGAACTTGCCGAAGACAGCCTGTCGTGATGGCAAGCTGTCCGCACGCGCAAGGATGGCCTGGCCAATTCCATGCGCTGCCGGCCCGGACAGACGAACAATGCCGATACCGCCCCGACCGGGTGGAGTGGCAATGGCGGCGATGGTGTCCTTGCGGGATGTCATGGGGTTCCTCGACAGGCACGTAAATGACAGGCGTTCATGGTAAGGCGTTATCAGTGTCTGCGATGCGCGTCTGACCCGGGCGCGGGCAACACCAATGAAAAAGGCTCCCTAAGGAGCCCTTTTCAGGTCGATGCTCAGGCCCGTTTGCCTTCCGCTTTCTCGATCTGCTTCGTGATGATCCATTGTTGCGCGATGGACAGCACGTTGTTCACCACCCAGTAAAGCACCAGACCGGCAGGGAACCACAGGAACATCACCCCGAAGACGAAAGGCATGATCTTCATGACCTTGGCCTGCATCGGGTCCGCCGGCGCCGGATTCAGCGCCGTCTGCACGAACATTGACGCCATCATCAGCGCCGGCAGGATGAAGTAGGGATCCATGACCGACAGATCCTTGATCCAGAAAATCCAGTTGGCGTGACGCAACTGCACCGACTCCATCAGCGTCCAGTACAGGGCAATGAATACGGGCATCTGCACCACAATGGGCAGGCAACCACCAAGCGGATTGATCTTTTCTTTCTTGTACAGCTCCATCATCGCCTGCGACATCTTGGCGCGATCATTCGCATGTACTTCACGAATGCGCTGCATTTCCGGCGTCACCCGACGCAAGTTGGCCATGGACTTGTAGCTGGTGGCCGACAGCTGGAAGAACAGCGCCTTGACCAGCACTGTCAACAGGATGATGGCCCAGCCCCAGTTACCAACGATGCCGTGAATCTTCACCAGCAACCAGAACAGGATCTGGGCGATGAACCACAGCCAGCCAAAATCGACAGTCAGTTCAAGGCCATCGGAAATTTTGGCGAGATTGTCCTGGATCTTCGGGCCCGCGTAGATCGATGCCGAGAGAGTCTGGCTCTTGCCAGGGGCGACAGCGACTTCAGGGGTGGTGAAGACGAGGAAATTTTCACCGGTTCGGCTGTCGACGCGGGTGGAGTAATGGTTGGTGACCTTCGCATCCGGCACCCAGGCCGTCACAAAGTAGTGCTGCACCATGGCGATCCAGCCACCCTGCGCGTTCAGCTCGAGTTTCTGTTTCTGGTCGCCAAGCTTCTTCAGCGCCACCTTGTTGTATGACTTCTCGGGAGACCACCATGCCGCACCAAGGAACGTGGACATGCCGAAACCATGATTCGATGCGCTCGGGTCAGTGCTGTTGTCACGCTTCAGCTGACCAAACATCAGGCCCTTCCAAGGCGAAGTACCCGCGTTGGCGATTTCATAGCGGACCTTCACGAGGTAATCGCCGCGTGTAAATTCATACACTTTGTGGATGGTGACGCCGTTGTTCGCCGGAAGTGACAAAACGACCTGCAGCGATTTTTCTCCGTCTTTCAGCATGTAGCTGCTGGCAGACGACTCGTAGCGAGGCCGACCGGAGGCTTGCGCATCAGGACCGTCCGTGCCGATGAGTCCGCTCTGGGCCACAAACACACGGTTGGCGGAATTTTCCAGCAGCATGAACGGCTTCTGGCTATCGACCTTTTCCGTATAGGCCGGCAATGCAACCTGTACGAGGTCGCCGCCGGAAAGATCGATCTGGGCATCGAGCACGTCCGTCTTCACGCTGACGATAGTGCCCTTGGCCGGCGCTGCAGCGACCGTTGCAGGTGTGGTTGTCGCCGCGGCCGGAACATCCGACGTCGTTGCGGCCACGGGGGCCGCCGGCACGTCGCTGCCGGACGGTGTGGCGGACGTCGCAACGGCAGGGGTGCCCGTTGCGAGATTGCCGTAATCCTTTTGCCAGTTGATCAGCAGGAAGTAACCAACCACGGCCATCGCAACAATGAGGAGGGTGCGGCGCAATTCCATAGTCATGAGCCCTTGCCCCCGCGCGGCGTGGCGCGCAGGGAAAATTCAGTGGGTACGGGATCGAAGCCACCTGCTGCCCAGGGATGGCAACGCATCAGGCGGTTTACCGCGAGGTACGAGCCACGCACGGCACCGAAACGCTGAAGCGCTTCGACGGCGTAAGCAGAACAGGTGGGATGAAAGCGGCAGTGCGGCGCCATCAGTGGGCTGATGGCCACCTGGTAGAAACGGATGGGGAGGATCAGAAGGATCTTCATGACTCCGCTCCGCGATTCGTCGGACGGGAGTTGTCCATTTTCCGGCGCAGTCGCTTCCATGCCTGGACCAGTGCGGAATGAAGATCGGGATTGGTCACGTCAACCAGGTCGTTTCTGGCCAGAAATATGACGTCGACGGATGGAAGCATGGCCCGGTGCAAACGGAAACTGTCGCGGACCACCCGCTTGAGCCGGTTACGGTCGACGGACCGTCGCACCTTTTTTTTCGCGATCACCAGGCCCAGGCGGGGATGATCACTACCGTTGGGGCGAACCAGCAACAGAAAGCCGGATTCGCCAATCCTGAATCCGGCACTGTCAAAAACTGCCTGGAATTCCGCGGGCCGCAGCAAGCGGCTGGACCGCGGAAAACTGCGGGGCGTGTCCAATCACCAGAGTCAGACGGTCAGGCGCTTACGGCCCTTGGCACGACGACGGGCCAGAACCTGGCGGCCGTTCTTGGTGGCCATGCGGGCACGGAAGCCGTGGACGCGGGCGCGCTTGAGCACGCTGGGCTGGAAAGTACGCTTCATGATCTTTGCTCGAAAAAGGAACGAAATCCGACCAAGTCGGAAAGGGCGGCCATTCTAGGCAGGCAGGAGTAAATTGGCAATGGGCAGTTGCACAGGCCTACGGGTGGTTGTCCGCCGAGTCCCGGAGGGACGAGGCGCATTTTCTTCCGCCCTTCCCTTCTCTTGATCTTATAGGTTTATAGATAGACAGAAGCATTTACTATTAGCACAGCCCTCACTTGTGGATAAGCGTTATTTATTCATATAAATCATGCTCTTAGAAATAAGCAAAAATTGTGGGTCGAGGGGCCGGACGGCTATTGATAAAACGGGGCAAGTTGTGGATAACTTGCAGCCTCTCTTCTGTCCCCGGAGTTTGCCCTGGTTCCACGGGCATTCATCCACAGCCTTTCAAGGGCGCTTCGGACAGTGCCCCCTCAGTGTTTTTGTAGTCCAGGATGATGTCGTGGCGATCTGGCCCAGCTGTATGGAGCGCCTCCAGGAGGAGCTCCCGCAGAATCTTTTCAATATGTGGATCCGGCCCCTGCAGGCGGAAGAAGGCGGTCAGAGGCTGAAGCTTTTGGCCCCCAATCCGTTTTTTGTACGGCATATCGCGGACAAGTATCTGGGTCGCATCCGGGAGCTTGCCTTGGATCTGAGCCATGGTCAGGTGGAACAGGTCAGCCTGGAAGTAGGCAGCCGCCGTGACAATGAAGCGGCTTCCGCGCCCCCTCCTCCCCGCCCGGCGACGGTCGCTTCTGCCCTTGTCCCTGCGGTGCCCGTGCCTGTCGAATCCTTGCCACGGTTGTCGAGCAACCTGAATCCGTTGTTCACCTTTGAGAACTTCGTTTCCGGAAAATCGAACCAGCTGGCCTTTGCGGCCTGCCACCAGGTGGCGGAGAAACCGGGAAGTACCGGGCACAATCCGTTGTTCATTTATGGCCCCACCGGTCTGGGTAAAACACACCTCATGCATTCCGTGGGGAATGCGGTACTGCGTGCCAATCCGAACGCCCGTATTCTCTACATTACCTCCGAGCGCTTCGTGGGTGATTTCGTGACGGCATTGCAGAGGGACCTGATGAATGACTTCAAGCGACTTTACCGGTCGCTCGACGTCTTGCTCATCGATGACATCCAGTTCTTCGCCGGCAAGGGCGGGTCGCAGGAAGAGTTCTTCCATACGTTCAACGCGCTGCTCGAGGGATCGCGGCAAATTATTCTGACATCAGACAAATTTCCAAGAGAAATCAATAACCTGGATGAACGTCTGAAGTCCCGGTTTGCCTGGGGCCTGACGCTTCAGGTGGAGCCGCCCGAGCTCGAGACCCGAGTCGCCATTCTCATGAAGAAGGCAGAGCAGAACGGCGTCATCCTGCCCCAGCCATCGGCGTTCTTTATTGCCCAGCATGTACAGGCCAACGTTCGCGAGCTCGAGGGTGCGTTGAACAAGGTCATTGCCACGGCCCGGTTCAAGGGCAAACCGGTCGATCTCGATCTGGTGAAGGAATCCCTCAAGGATGTGCTGGCGGTCCGCGCGAAGCAGATCAGTATCGAGAACATCCAGAAAGTCGTGGCCGAGTACTACCGAATTCCATTGCGGGAACTTACCGGCAAGAAGCGGAACCGTTCTTATGCTCGTCCGCGGCAGGTAGCCATGGCGCTTTCGCGGGAGCTGACCTCCCACAGTTACCCCGAGATCGGCCAGTCATTCGACGGTCGAGACCATTCCACCGTGATCCATGCCTGCGAAAAGATCGATGACCTCAAGCGGTCTGATCCGAACATGGCAGAGGACTACAACAACCTTCTTCGTTTGCTACAGGCATAACTTCCAAGGAAGCCAAGATGAAACTGTCTATTTCGCGCGATCAACTTCTCAAGCCGCTGCAGCAAGTGTGCGGGGTAGTGGAAAAACGCCAGACTCTTCCGGTACTGGCCAATGTGTTGCTGGTGGTGGATGGCGGCAAACTGTCCCTGACGGGAACCGACCTGGAAGTCGAGCTGGTGGCCAAAGCCGACCTCAGCGGTGAGTTCGGTGACGGCGAGATCACGGTGCCCGCACGCAAGCTCCTCGACATCTGCAAATCGCTGCCAGCGAGTGCCGAGATCGAGCTGCGACTGGACGGCCAGAAGCTCACGCTGAAATCCGGCAAGAGCCGTTTCACGTTGACCACCCTGCCGGCCAACGAGTTTCCCAATCTCGAAGAAGGGATCGGTGCTTTCAACTTTTCGATTGGTCAGAAGGCACTGCGCAAGCTCATCGACAAGACGGCTTTTGCCATGGCCCAGCAGGATGTCCGTTACTACCTGAACGGCATGCTGTTTGAAGTGGCGGGTAATCGACTCCGTACGGTATCCACCGATGGCCATCGTCTGGCCATGTGTGATGCCGATGCCCGCACCGACAGCAATGACCGCATGCAGGTCATCGTTCCCCGCAAGGGTGTGCATGAGCTGGCGCGTCTGCTGACGGACGATGACGGTGAAGTGACCCTGACCCTGGGCACCAATCACATCCGTGCCACGGTCGGAAACGTCAGCTTCACGTCCAAGCTCATTGACGGGAAGTTCCCCGACTACGAGCGCGTCCTGCCCAAGGGTGGCGATAAGACGGTACTCGCCAATCGCGAAGAGCTGCGTCAGTCACTGCAACGAGCATCGATTCTTTCCAACGAGAAGTATCGCGGCATCCGCCTGCAGCTCACACCTGATTTGCTACGCGTGCAGGCCAACAATCCGGATCAGGAAGAGGCAGAAGAAGACGTGACCGTTGAATACGCGGGCGCCTCACTCGAGATCGGTTTCAATGTGCAGTACCTCATGGATGTCCTTGGCGTGCTGGAGTCTCCGACGGCCAAGATCACCCTCGGCGACGCTAACAGCTCTGCCCTTCTCCAGGACGCTGACAGCGCGGCCGCCCTTTACGTTGTCATGCCGATGCGCCTGTAAGAGCGGGCGTATTTTCTGATGACGATCTCCCGGCTGGAGATTGCGAATGTCCGCAATCTCCAGTCTGTCTCTCTCCTCCCCCATCCCCAGCTGAACCTCTTTGTCGGCCAAAACGGGTCGGGCAAGACGTCCGTGCTGGAGGCGCTTTATCTCCTTGGCTTGGGAAGGTCCTTTCGCTCAGGTCGAGTCCGTCGGCTCATCAATGACAACGCCAGCCAGTGCACAGTCTTTGTTGCCTTTGCGGAAGGCGGAGGCGCTGGGATTCAGCGTAATGCCAACGGAGAATCCCAATTCAGGCTGGATGGGCGCTCGAATATCAATCTGGCCGATATCGCGCATCGCCTGCCCCTGAGTTTGCTGGATCCGGCTTCTTTTGCGGAATTGCAGGAGGGGTCAAAGCCCCGTCGCGCCCAGCTCGACTGGGGAGTGTTCCACGTGGAACATCGTTTTTACCCTTCCTGGGTCCGGTACCAGCGCGCCCTCAAGCAAAGGAATTCTCTACTGAGATCGGGTAACATTCAGGCTTTCGAATCGGGAGCCTGGGATCAAGAGCTGGCTGAAACAGCGGCCCTTCTCCATGCCTTTCGACTGGCGCATTTGAGTGTCTGGGTGCCGGTGTGGGAATCCGTCATTGAGTCATTCCTCCCGGGATTCCCCTTGACCCTGGAATACCACGCGGGATGGGATACGGATAAGGCCCTTGATGCGCTGCTTGCTGATTCCTGGCTTCGTGATCTTGAACGCGGTCATACGCAGATTGGTCCGCATCGGGCGGATTTGCGGATCAAGCTGGGAACTGCGCCCGCGGACGAAGTGCTGTCCCGGGGGCAACTGAAGCTTGCGCTATGTGCGCTCAAGTTGTCCCAGATTACGGTGTTGCGGGATCAGGGCATTCAGAGCCTGATTCTGATTGATGACCTGGCATCGGAGCTGGATGCCGGGGCCAGATCCCGCCTGTTGGGTTACCTGGGCGGGACAGCGGCGCAGATCTTTATCACGGCCATTGATTCGGCGGATCTGATGGCTGAGCTGCAGGGCAGCGAGAAAGGGTTTCGGATGTTCCACGTGGAACATGGAACCATCACAGAATTCTGACGGCGCGGCTCACCCCGCCCGTATTGCGGTAGCGACCGATCTCGTCGTGGAGCGCGATGGCGCAGCGAATGAGTGACTTGGGAGAAGAAAATGAGCGAGCAGGAACGGGAATATGATTCCAGTAGCATCAAGGTCCTGAAGGGCCTGGATGCCGTCCGCAAACGTCCGGGCATGTATATCGGGGATACCGATGACGGGTCTGGCTTGCACCACATGGTGTTTGAAGTTGTTGATAACGCTATCGACGAGGCGCTGGCGGGCTATTGCACCGAAGTCGGTGTCACCATCCACTCCGATGAGTCCGTGACCGTTACTGACAATGGTCGTGGCATTCCGGTCGACATTCACCCCGAGGAAGGGGTTTCCGCGGCCGAGGTCATCATGACCGTGTTGCATGCCGGCGGTAAGTTCGATGACAACAGCTACAAGGTCTCAGGTGGTTTGCACGGCGTGGGCGTATCCGTCGTAAATGCCCTCTCCAAGAAGCTCATGCTGACGATCCGCCGTAGTGGACATGTCTACGAACAAGAATACCAACACGGCGAGCCGCAGTTCCCGCTGCGCCAGGTGGGTGAGACCCAAGGTCGCGGGACTGAGGTGCGTTTCTGGCCCTCCGCCGAGACCTTCACCAATATTCATTTTTCCTATGACATCCTGGCCAAGCGTCTCCGCGAGCTCAGTTTCCTGAATTCGGGTGTGCGCATTGTCCTTCGCGACGAGCGTTCCGGTCAGGAAGACATTTTTGAATATGTCGGCGGTTTGGCTGCTTTCGTGGAATACCTGAACACGAACAAGACGACCCTCTCCAGCGTGTTCCATTTCATCGTCCCGCAAGGCCCCGCCACCAACGGCATTGGCGTCGAGGTGGCACTTCAATGGAATGATGGCTATCAGGAAGGCGTCTACTGCTTTACCAACAATATTCCGCAGCGTGACGGCGGCACCCATCTGCAGGGTTTTCGCACGGCCCTTACCCGCACACTGAACAACTATGTTGAAAAGGAAGGACTGCTCAAGAAGGAGAAGGTCGTCACCACTGGTGAGGACATGCGTGAAGGCCTGACGGCCATCGTCTCCGTCAAGGTGCCCGATCCCAAGTTCTCCAGCCAGACCAAGGACAAACTGGTGTCCTCGGAAGTCACCAATGTGGTGGCCTCCACCATGAACGAGAAGTTCGAGGAGTACCTGCTGGAAAATCCCCAGGTGGGCAAGACCATCGTCGGCAAGATCCTCGATGCGGCCCGCGCCCGTGAGGCCGCCCGCAAGGCCCGCGAAATGACCCGTCGCAAGGGTGCCCTGGACATCGCGGGCCTGCCCGGCAAGCTCGCCGACTGTCAGGAAAAGGACCCTGCGCTCTCTGAACTTTACCTGGTGGAGGGTGACTCCGCCGGCGGTTCTGCCAAGCAGGGCCGTAATCGCAAGATGCAGGCCATCCTGCCCCTCAAGGGCAAGATCCTGAATGTGGAAAAGGCGCGTTTCGACAAGATGATCTCCTCGGCGGAAGTCGGCACCCTGATCACGGCGTTGGGCTGTGGCATCGGGCGCGAGGAATACAACATCGACAAATTGCGCTATCACAAGATCATCATCATGACGGACGCCGACGTCGACGGCTCCCACATCCGTACGTTGCTGCTGACGTTCTTCTTCCGCCAGATGCCCGAGCTGATCGAGCGCGGTTACATCTACATTGCGCAGCCGCCGTTGTACAAGGTGAAGAAGGGCAAGCAGGAGCAGTATGTAAAGGACGAGGCGGCCATGGAGGAATACCTCACGGCCAGTGCACTGGAAAACACCCTGCTTGTCCCGGGTGAAGGTGTCCCGCCGATTTCCGGTCTGCCGCTTGAGACCCTGATCAACGAATACCGGGCGACGGCGGGCACTATCAACCGCATCTCCCGGCTATATCCGGAAACCCTCCTTAATGCCCTGCTCTATGCTTCGTCCCTGGCGCTGGACGATCTGGCTGACAAGAACAAGGTGCAGGCCTGGGTGGATGCCCTTGCCGTGCGCGTGAATGGCATGTGCAGCCCCATCGAGCGCTTCCTTATCGAAGTGGTGGAGGACCGGGAGCACAGCCGTTTCCTGCCCCAGGTCGAGCAGGTCGTCCATGGCGTCCCGTACACCTATCGCCTTGGTGCCGACTTCTTTGGTTCGGGAGAATACCGCCAGATCAGTGGCATGGCCGGTAAACTGGAAGGCCTGCTGGAAGTGAGTGCATACATACAGCGTGGCGAGCGTAAGCTGGCAATCTCCAATTTCCAGCAGGCGCTGGACTGGCTGATGACAGAAGCGCGCAAAGGCACTGCGATCCAGCGTTACAAAGGTCTGGGCGAAATGAACCCTGAACAGCTCTGGGAAACGACCATGGACCCTGAAGTGCGCCGCATGCTGAAGGTGACGGTAGAGGATGCCATCAAGGCGGACCAGATGTTCACGACCCTGATGGGCGATGCCGTGGAGCCGCGACGGGAGTTCATCGAGCTCAATGCGCTGGCGGTATCGAACCTGGATGTGTAATGTGAGTAAGCACATGCTTACTTTGAGAAGTGGCACTTGATGGCAATGGCCCGTGTGTAAAGGAGCGTTGCCAGCCAGTCGATAGCGAGTGAAACGGGCCCCACTACGGGGCCTGTTTCTTGTCAGCCACTTGCCGCACCTGTTTCGCCGAACCGCACTAATGGCTTCGTGTGGCAACCTCTCTGCCTGCCAACGTCTCCTGCCCTGCCGCAAAGCCGTCGGTGTCTACAAACGTCGCCTGGGCGCCGTCCGATTGTTCCCTTTGCGGTTCCCGTTACTATGGAATCGCTGCGCACTCTTCCGTTGCTAAAGACGATCTGGATTCGAAGATGGTTTTGCCCCTTTCCCAACGCCTGCAGGTGGCGGTGACGTATCAGGACCGACAATGCACGGATGTGTCGTCGGAGCTGCCTGGCCCATCGCTGCGGCCAATTCGGCGAATCGCAACAGGAATCTTCCTGCTGCTACCGCTTGCGCTGTTTTCACGCTTCGCTGATGCGATGAGTTTCGGCGAATACTCGTCGGCCTGCGCCGATAACGGCGGCAGCGCCTACGTCGATTCCAGTGGGATCTACCAATGCGGCTTTTCCAGTGGCAGCAGCGGAGGATCGGGCGGTTCCGGCAGCAGTGGAGGTGGCGGCCGTTCCGCTCCGGCACCGGCCCCCAACGCCGCCAACCAGATGATGCTCAATGTGATGCAGGCGGCGTCGCCGTACGTGCAGCAGGCCATTCACGATGCGCTCTATGGCAACCCCGCAGAGAAAGCGGCGCGCGAGGCTGAGCGGCGTCGTCAGGCGGAAGAAAAGGCACGCAAGGATGAAGCGACCAAGGCCCGCCTGCTGGGGGAGTCGAATGAACCGGGGCAGATGTCGATGATGGGCTTGCAGACCAACAGCGCCTCACTGCAGATGATGACGGGCGATGACGCGCTGCAGCCCATGGCAACGTCCAAGCCGAAGCAGGAAGCACGTTCTGATGCCTACAACCGCGGGCATGACGATGCGGCTCGTTGTGGCTCTGCCAATGCGGGTCCGTACTGTAGCGCCGCAACGGATACCACGACTTGCGTCAATGATTACAACGGCGGCTTCCAGGTCGGCAGTCAGGAACGCAAGCAGCACATTGTCGAAGCCTACGAGGCGGGCCGCCAGGCCGGCGCCCGCAACGAGCGGGCGAACGCGGCGGCCGATGCGCGTGCCGAAGGTGAGTGCCGCATCGACTGGGTCCAGGCCTATAACCAGGGCTATCAGGAAACCCACGCGCCGGCGAATGCAGTGCCCGCGTCGAAATGATGACGCGATATCAGGGCTTTAACCGGCCCTGCCAGGAGTAGATCTTGTCCTGCGCCGCACGTGCGTTGGCCGCCTCCGGTGCCAGCGCGAGATAGTGCTGCATTTCTTCGATCGCCAGATCGTATTTTCCCAACGTTTCCAGAAGGAGCGCACGATTGAAGTGGCCCTGTGGCCACCAGGGCGCGAGATCGAGCGCCTTTTCGTAGAGGTCGGCGGCGCGCTGGAACTGTTTGTCGCGCACGGCATCTTCCGCCTGTATCTCCAAGCGCCGCACGTCCTCACCCGGTTGCGGCTTCGGATCAGCTGCGCGGTAGTGGGCCGCCAATTCGGCGAAGCTCTTTTCCGCTGCAGTGATGGCCTCATCGGAGCTTGCCGACTTCAAGGTAAGCAGGGCATCAGCCAGTTTCTGCGCGGCTTGAGTGCCTACATCCCCGCTGCCCATGGGGAAGTTGATACCCTCTTGCAACGTCAGGTAGGCCATTCCGCCACCGCTTCCGGCACCAACAATGCCAAGCTCGCCTATATTGGTCAGCGGCAATCGGTAGGAATCCAGCTGGAGAATGCGGCCGCGTACGGAGACCGAGGAAAATGCGTAGGGGTGCATGCAGGAGAATGACGACGGCTCGTAGCAGTAAGTCCAGTTCCTTTTTGCCTCGACGACATGACGGGCTTCGGCGACGCTCATGACAGCACTTGGTTGAGCCACCGGCACCGGCGTGGCGGCGCAGCCGGATAGCGTCGTCAGTATCAGGCCAGTGAGCGAGAAACGCATTCTGCGCATGTTGTTCTCCAGCGGGCGTTTGCCGTTGAATCAGTAAGTCGGCAATTGAAGCGGCCGGTATCGGTGATGCGACATCGTCATGCGGCCGGCTTAGTCACTGACTTGCCTTTTCCGGTGCGTGTGACGCCTATCTCCACCGCTCAATCAGTCAATATCCGGCGCTGTCGGGTAAGCGCGTCTGCCACCGGTAGATCATGTCCTGCGCCGCGCGGGCGTTGGATGCGTCCGGAACCAGTGCGAGGTAGCGCTGCATCTCCTCGATGGCCAATTCATAGTCGTCGAGCGACTCCAATACGAGCGCAAAATTGAAATGCCCTTGCGGCCATGCCGGCACCTCGTCGAGGGCAGCGGCGTAGGTTTCTGCGGCGCGCAGGAACTGCTGGTTGCGCACGGCCTCTTCTGCCTGGATCTGGTAACGCCGCACCGACTCGGGCAAAGGCGGCTTTGGTTCGGCGGCAAGATAACTCGCGGCAGCCTGCTCGAAGGCAGTCTGCGCAGAGGAATATTTTTCCGCGCCCTGCTTCAGGACCAGCAAGGCGGAGGCGAGACGGCGTTCATCCACATGGGGCATGTTTCCCTGCTGACTGATCGCAACCGTGTGCGGATGGCCCGGTGTAGTGAGACGGATCGACATGTCCTGCATGGAACCGGCCTGTTCGTAGTAAACACTCATGGCGCCGATATCGCGGAAAGGAATGTCGACGTTCCCGAAATGAACGGCATCATGGCTCAGGACCGGGCGCGGATTGCGTCCTTGTCGTGCGGACACGCCATCAACTTTGATGAAGTAGTTTCCTTTGGGGTCCGCCAGACCGTGAATGGTCTGGCGGGCTTCGATGACGCTCATGGGTGCAGCGGGGGCATCGGAAGGCAGGTTGACGGTGCAGCCGGCCAGCGCAAGCACCGGCAGCACGACAAGTGTCCATGGTTTCATCGTGAATCTCCTGGTCAGTGGCCGGCCTTGCGTTCCCATTCGTATACCTTGTCCTGCGCCGCCCGCGCATTCGTGGCTTCGGGTACGAGAGCGAGATAGCGCTTCATCTCGGCGACCGCGCCGTCGTAATCCTGTTCGCTTTCAAGGATGAGGGCACGGTTGAAGTGACCTTGTGGCCACCAGGGCACTGCGTCGAGCATGCGTTCATAGATGGCGTCGGCCCCGGCGAAATCCTTGTCGCGTACGGCACCTTCGGCTTGTATCTGCGCGCGGCGCATGTCCTCTGTTGTGTCCGGCTTCGGGTCAGCCTGCCGATAGCGGGCCGCGACGTCGGCGAATGCGGCATCGGCTCGCGCTTTTGCCTCGGGCGAGGTGGCATTCCGAAGTGTCAGCAAGGCATCGGCAATCTGCTGGCCGTAGGCGTTGGCCTGTTCGTCGAAGCCTGCCACGATGTCGTAATCGGGACTAATGCCGACTTGCACGGGCGTGCCCATGCTGGAGGTGTGTGAGGGTGAGAATGTCACTTCGTGCATGTCGCTGAAGTGGAAGACGTGGTCGTTGATACGGATGCTGTCGCTGCCCATTGTCACGGAGTCGATCCGGTAGAGCGTCGCCAGGGCGGAACTTCCTGCGATGGTCGCGTGCCCGGGCATGGACCGCAACACGGCCCGTGCCGACGAGACATCCATGGGGGCCGTAGGCTGCGTCTGTCTGAGGGGGGCCGCACAACCGCCAATCAGCAATGTAGCCATGATGGCGGAAGCGCGGAGGAGAATGGAAGGTTTCATGCGTTGCCACTCCTGGTGGGTCAGCAGGGGCAGGAAGTGCCTCCCCCAATGAACGGATCATGATGCCCGTGCCGGAGGTCGACAAGGCCGGCGATGCGGTAGCTGGGCCAATCGCTTCAGGCCGGCCAAAGTTAGTATGTCTTTACATACTTATCATCCGCCCCAGGCGCCCCGGGTGCATTGAACATGCCCCATGCCCTTTGGCGCGGATCGGGCCGGACAGATCCGCGCCCGCTCTCCACTCCCGACGGAACGGGCCAGCGGAAGGTTTGCCTGGCCCGTATCGATCCGGCCACTTTCCTCCGGCGAGAAGGGGCGAGGTCGTGGGCCGGGTGCCGTGGCACCAACGGGGCGGTGCTACAGCCCCAGGGGCAAATCCCGGCCGGCAGCGCCGCATGATGAAAAGGATGCAAATCAGGCGTTTACCCGGATAGAATTCCCGCCCAGCAATCTTTCCCCCCGGCCTCCGGGGCGGGAAGCGTGGCGCTTCGCTCACAAAGGCGTGTCGAGAGCTCTTCCACACCTGGCATGACGAGGAGCCACCCGAATTTCGTTCTTGCCAGGACATCCAGCGTGACCCCTACCTCTTTTTCGCCCGAGTATTGGGCCCTCGCGATCTTCATCATTGGCGTTATCGGCATGTGC
>DASSUO010000034.1:0-2113 GCA_035706925.1 Moraxellaceae bacterium | reverse complement strand
ACGCCCGGAATATCCTCCAGCACGGAGCGCTGCCGCGCCTTCCCGCGACGCGCCCGGTGCCCCGTGATGGCAAAACGGTGTGCCTCGTCGCGAATATGCTGGATCAGATGCAATGCCTGTGAATCTGCCGACAAATGCAGGTCCGAACCATCGGGAAACACCAGGGTCTCGAGCCCGGGCTTGCGCCCCTCCCCCTTGGCGACGCCAACGAGTCGCACGCCCTCGACGCCGATCGACTGCAGGACATCCACCGCTTGCGCGAGCTGCCCCTTTCCGCCATCAATGAACAGGATGTCGGGGTAGCGCCCCTCCCCGCCCTTCAGGCGCCGGTACCGTCGGGTCAGTGCCTGCTGCATGGCCGCATAGTCATCGCCCGGCGTAATGCCATCGATATTGAACCGGCGGTAATCGCGCTTGCAGGGACCGGTTTCATCGAACACCACACACGACGCCACCGTGGCCTCGCCCATGGAGTGGCTGATATCGAAGCACTCCATGCGGGAAATGGGGGCCGTCATGCCAAGCGCCGATTGCAGGGCGGCGAACCGCTGTCCGATCTGAACGCGATTGGCCAGCCGGGATGCCAGACCCTGTTCGGCATTCACGCGCGCCAGCTGCAGCCATGCCTGCCGTGCTTCACGCACTCGGCAACGGACCGCTACGTCCTGACCGTGCAGCGTCCGGATGGCTTCCGTCAGGGACGTCATCCCGGGCAACTCTTCCCCGAGAAGAATCTCGTCAGGAATCTCGAGGCCGCCGGCGTCACGCAGGTACCAGGACGGCAGGAACTCGTCGAGGATGTCGGTCGCCGACGTTTCGCCGAACATGTCCGGAAAAAACGCCTTGCTGCCGAGGACCCGCCCCTGGCGCACGAACAGGACCTGCACACAGACCCCGCCAGGTTGTGCAGCCACCGCCCACACATCGGCATGACCTGCCTCCCGCGTGACGTACTGCTGCTCCTGCAACCGCCGCAATGCCGTGAGTTGATCGCGATAGACGGCGGCTGCCTCGTAATCGAGCCGGTCGGCCGCCGCGCTCATCCGGTCGATGAGATCGCCGGTCACCTCATGGCTTCGACCCTCGAGAAACAGCACAGTGTGCCGCACATCCTCGGCATACTCCTCTGGCGACACCAGTCCCACGCATGGCGCACGGCAACGCTTGATCTGATGCTGGAGACAGGGCCGCTCACGGTTGCTGAAAAAGACATCCTCGCACTGCCGCACCTGAAACAGCTTCTGCATGACCTGCAGGGACTCGCGTACCGCCTGGGAACTGGGATACGGACCGAAATACCGACCTTTTTCCTTCTTTGCGCCCCGGTGAAAGGCCAGTCGGGGATAGGGCTCACCCTCGGAGATGAAGACAAAGGGGTAAGACTTGTCATCCCGAAGGACGATGTTGTACGGCGGCTGAAGCTCCTTGATCAGGGTCTGCTCAAGCAGCAGTGCCTCCGTCTCGGACGAGGTGATGGTCACCTCGATGTCGCGGATCCGCCCGACCAGGGCTCGCGTCTTGGGGCTTGGAATGTTCTTCTGGAAATACGAGCCGACACGGTTGCGCAGGCTGAGTGCCTTGCCGACGTAAAGCACCACGCCCGCATCCCCGAGCATGCGATACACGCCGGGCAGGGCAGGCAATGAGCGCACGAGCGCATCGAGATGGTCGGCGGATTCGGCCGGAGGCGTCATGAGGGGGCACCACCCGCGTCAGGCGAGATCGGCACTCAGGAGGCCGTGACGCACAGCGAGCAGGGTCAGCTCCACGTCACTGTCGATACCCAGTTTTTCGAAAATGCGATAGCGGTAGCTGTTGACCGTTTTCGGACTGAGGAACAGGCGATCGGATATTTCCTGAACCTTCTGGCAGTTCACGATCATCATCGTGATCTGCATCTCGCGCTCGGACAGGGCCTCGAAGGGCGAGCCCTTTTCTTCATCCAGGTTCTTGAGGGCCAGTTGCTGGGCAATTTCGGGGCTGATGTAACGCTGGCCGCTGGCCACCAGGCGAATGGCCTTGACCATTTCATCCAGTGCCGCACCCTTGGTCAGATAGCCGGCGGCACCGGCCTTCAGCAGGCGGGAGGGAAAGGGCTCCTCGTCACACACGG
>DASSUO010000033.1:0-3620 GCA_035706925.1 Moraxellaceae bacterium | reverse complement strand
CAAGCTCTGGGATGATCACCTCGTCAAGCAACGTGACGACGGTTCCTGCCTCATCTACATCGATCGCCAGTTGCTGCACGAAGTCACGAGCCCGCAGGCCTTCGAAGGCCTCAAGCTTGCCGGCCGCCAGCCCTGGCGCCTCGACGCCAACGTCGCAACCCCGGATCACAACGTGCCGACCGACAAGGCAGAGCGTGCTGAAGGTGTGGCGGGCATCAAGGACGAGACGTCCCGTATCCAGGTGGCCACGCTCGACGACAATTGCCGCGAATTCGGCGTGGTCGAGTTCACGATCAACGACGAACGCCAGGGTATCGTGCATGTGGTGGGACCCGAGCAGGGCCTCACCCTCCCGGGCATGACCGTGGTCTGCGGCGATTCGCACACGGCTACCCATGGCGCCTTCGGCTGCCTGGCGCACGGCATCGGCACCTCCGAGGTCGAACACGTGCTCGCCACGCAGTGCCTCGTGCAGAAAAAGAGCAAGAACATGCTCGTCAAGGTGAATGGCGTGCTCGGCGCCGGCGTCACCCCCAAGGACGTGGTGCTCGCCATCATCGGCAAGATCGGTACGGCGGGCGGTACTGGCTACGCCATCGAGTTCGGTGGCCAGGTCTTCCGCGACATGTCCATGGAAGGCCGCATGACCGTGTGCAACATGGCCATCGAGGGTGGTGCCCGCGTCGGCATGGTGGCCGTGGATGAAAAGACGATCGAGTATTTCCGCGGCAAGCCCTATGCGCCCAGGGGCGAGACCTGGGATGCGGCCGTCGCCTACTGGAAAACCCTGGTTTCCGACAGCGACGCGCACTTTGATGCCGTGGTGGAAATTGACGGTGCGTCCATCCTGCCTCAGGTGTCCTGGGGCACCAGCCCGGAAATGGTGGTGCCGGTCACGGCCTCCGTTCCCACGCTGGATGACGCCCACGACGACGTGCAGCGCAATTCCTTCAAGCGCGCCTACCAGTACATGGGGCTCGAAGCCGGCCAGAAAATCACCGACATCAAGCTTGACCGTGTCTTCATCGGTTCCTGCACCAACTCGCGCATTGAAGACCTCCGCGCTGCCGCGGCGGTAATCAAGGGCCGCACGGTGGCCGCCTCGGTGAAGCAGGCCATGGTGGTGCCCGGCTCCGGCCTCGTGAAGAAGCAGGCGGAAGCCGAAGGCCTCGACAAGGTGTTTCTTGCGGCCGGATTTGAGTGGCGAGAACCGGGCTGTTCCATGTGCCTGGCCATGAACGCGGACAAGCTGCAGTCCGGCGAGCACTGCGCCTCCACCTCGAACCGCAACTTCGAGGGACGCCAGGGCAACGGCGGCCGCACGCATCTGGTGAGCCCGGCCATGGCCGCCGCCGCCGCGATCGCCGGCCACTTCGTCGACGTCCGGAGCTTCTGACGCGATACCGCCGCGGCGGAACTGGAGCCGCGGCGAACCCGCCAATCGCAGGAGCGGCTTCAGCCGCGAACCCGACAAGCCCGGACGTCGCGATGCTTCCCCAGGAAGCCTCCGCACCGGAAAAGGCAGAGAAAAATGGAAAAATTTACCGTAGTGAAAGGTCTCGTTGCTCCGCTCGACCGCGCCAACGTCGATACCGACCAGATCATTCCCAAGCAGTTCCTCAAGTCCATCAAGCGTACGGGCTTCGGCCCCAACCTCTTTGACGAGTGGCGTTATCTGGACGAAGGCTACCCGGGCCAGGACAACAGCAAGCGCCCGGTGAATCCGGACTTCGTCCTGAACTTTCCGCGCTACCAGGGCGCGAGCGTGCTGCTTGCCCGCCAGAACTTCGGTTGTGGCTCCTCCCGCGAGCATGCGCCCTGGGCGCTTCAGGAGTACGGCTTCCGTGCCGTCCTCGCATCGAGCTTCGCTGACATCTTCTTCAACAACTGCTTCAAAAACGGCGTGCTGCCGGTGATCCTGAAGGAAGCGGAGATGGATGTACTTTTCCGTGAGTGCGAGGCCAGTGAAGGGTATCAACTCATCGTCGATCTCGAACAGAAGAAGGTCATCCGCCCCAATGGCGAGTCTTTCTCCTTCGAGGTGGACGACTTCCGTCGCCACTGCCTGCTCAACGGACTCGATGACATCGGTCTCACGCTGCAGGTCGCCGACGACATCAAGGCCTTCGAGGAAAAGGCGAAGGTTGCCCGTCCCTGGGTCTTCCAGTCGCTGCGCTGAACTGATCTGCGCGCAAGGAGTCATGGCATGAGTCAGCAACATGAGGCGGTGGTGGAGCGGCAGTTCGGCAGCCAGGCCAGTGCCTATCTGACCAGCACGGTGCACTCGCAGGGAGCCGAATTTGACCGGCTGCGCGCACTGGTGGCCGAACAGCCCCGGGCGCGCGTGCTGGACCTGGGATGCGGCGCCGGCCATGTCGCCTTCCAAGTGGCGCCGCTCGTGGCCGAAGTCGTTGCCTATGACCTGTCAGCCGACATGCTGTCTGTGGTGAAGGCGACGGCCGGCGAACGCGGGCTTTCGAACGTGGCGGTACAGCAGGGCGTGGTCGAGCAGCTGCCCTTTGAAGATGGGAGCTTCGATGTCGTATTCAGCCGGTACTCGGCGCACCACTGGAGCGATCTGGGGCTTGGCTTGAGGGAGGCACGTCGCGTCCTCAAGCCGGGTGGCGTGTTTGCCTTCATCGATGTGGCCTCCCCGGGCCAGCCGCTGCTTGATACCTACCTGCAGACTGTCGAGGTGCTGCGCGACACGAGCCATGTCCGCGATTACAGTGTCGGCGAGTGGCTGGCGCGGGTGAGCGAGGCGGGGCTACGCGTCGAAGGACACGTGCTGCAGCGCCTGCGTCTCGAGTTCGGAAGCTGGGTGGAGCGCATGCGCACCCCCGACGTGTACCGCTCGGCCATTCGCGAGTTGCAGGGAGCGATGAGCGTCGACGTGCGCCATTACTTCGAGATTGAATCCGACGGCTCCTTCACCACGGACGTCGTCGTGCTGTGGGGGAAGTGCTGACACCCCGCGCATCAGGTTTTAACGGAATCGGGCGCAACCCGGTCCACAAACAACATCACGGTCGGGATGCTTCCCGACTGACAGAAGTGGCCTCCAGGGGCCGACAAGAGGCAGAAATGAGCAACAAGCACATCGTGATTCTCGCCGGCGACGGCATCGGCCCCGAAATCATGGCAGAAGGCGAGAAGGTCCTTGCCGCCGTCAACCGGCAGTTCAACCTGGGCCTGTCCTGGGAGCACCAGCTGCTCGGCGGTAGCGCCATCGACGCGCACGGCGTGCCGCTGCCCGATGTCACACTGGAAGCCGCCAGGAAGGCCCAGGCCGTGCTGCTGGCTGCCGTTGGCGGGCCGAAGTGGGACACCATCGAGCGCTCCATCCGTCCGGAGCGCGGCCTGCTCAAGATCCGCAGCGAGCTGAACCTCTTCGCCAATCTGCGTCCCGCCATCCTGTATCCGCAGCTGGCGTCGGCCTCGTCGCTCAAGCCTGAAATTGTCGCGGGACTCGACATCCTGATCGTGCGTGAACTCACCGGCGGCATCTACTTCGGCCAACCGCGTGGCGTGCGTACGCTGGAAAACGGTGAGCGCCAGGGCTACAACACCGACGTGTACAGCGAGAGCGAGATCCGCCGCATCGCCCACGTCGCCTTCCA